>LJHE01000068.1 GCA_001983555.1 Candidatus Epulonipiscioides gigas | reverse complement strand
ATTATTTTTTTTTGAAAAAATAGTTGATTTTTTTGTAATTATGTTGTAAAATACTCCTATCACATAAAAGTGATTTTAAACTGATAAAGGACATAAAATTACAGAATTAAATAGGAGGGTTTTACTAATGGAAATCACAGATATCAGAGTAAGAAAAATCAACAAGGACGGAAAGATGAAAGCAGTAGTATCAGTAACTTTTGACAATGAGTTTGTTGTACATGACATTAAAGTTATTGAGGGAGATAAAGGTAGATTTATCGCTATGCCATCACGAAAAACTCTTGATGGCGAGTTTAGAGATATAGCACATCCAATAAACTCTGAAACAAGAGATCGTATTCAAAAAACTATATTAGACAAATATGAAATGATTCAAATCTCTAACGAAGATACTTTTGACGAGGTGGCTGCGTTTGAAGAATAATTTACTACATAGCTTCTTACAATTATTGTAAGAAGTTTTTTTATATTATTTTAATTTAAACATAAAGAAAGGAGCTTTTTATTTATGAAAAAAGCAGTTGCATTATCATATGAAGGAGGAGCTACTGCTCCTTTAGTTGTTGCAAAAGGAAAAGGAAAAGTAGCAGAAAATATTATAGCTGAAGCCGAAAAAAACGACGTTGCTGTATATGAAGATAAAAATTTGGCAAATCTTTTAACAGAGGTAGATATTGGCAGCCAAATCCCAGCTGAAGTTTATGAACTTGTAGCTAAAATTTTAGTATTTGTAGGAGATATTGATGAATTATATGCAAAAACAAAATAATCGTAAAGTGGGAACAAAATATGAGCAATTTGCTCAAAAATATCTAATAGAAAAAAATTATAAAATTTTGGAAACTAATTTTAAAATTAGAACGGGTGAAATTGACATAATTGCAAAAGATAATGAATATTTTGTATTTTTTGAAGTAAAATATAGAACAAGGCAAATTTATGGGCTGCCAAAGGAAGCAGTTACCAGAGCAAAGCAAAAAAATATTATTTCAGTAGCAAAATATTATCTTTTTTCTCGCAAATTAGACGTATTTTGTAGATTTGATGTTATCGAAATTTTTGGAGATGAAAGTATTAATCATATTGAAAATGCATTTTGGGAGGCGTAAAGTGAACGTTGTAGAATTATTTGTATTTGATGAATGGCAACAAAATAAAAGTATTACACACTGTTACTCTACAAGAAAAGGTGGAGTAAGCTCTGGAGCATTTAAATCTATGAATCTTGGATTTAATAGAAATGATAATGATACAAATGTATTATGTAATTATGAAATTATGGCTGAAACATTAAAAGTTGATATAGAGAGCTTTGTGACTGCTCAACAAACTCATACTAAAAATATCAAATTTGTTACAAAATCAGATTGTGGTAATGGAGTAACAAAACCCAATAAATTTAAAGATGTAGACGGAATATATACTAATGAAAAAGGAGTAACATTAGTAACGCATTATGCTGATTGTGTTCCTTTATTTTTTTATGCTCCAAAAGCAGAAGTAATTGGCATGGCGCATGCTGGCTGGAAAGGAACTTTTGCAGAAATTGGTAAAGAAATGGCAATGTCTTTCCATAAAGATTTTAATATTCCAATTGATGAAATTGAAGTTGGAATTGGTCCTTCTATTTGTAAAAAATGCTTTGAAGTTCATAGTGATGTTAGTGATATTTTTTTGAGCAATGAGCTCTTTAAAACTTGTGTTACTAAAAATAATAAAAAAGATAAATTTAATATTGACCTTTGGGAGTGCAATAAAAGAAGTCTTGAGAGCATTGGCATAAAAAAGATTTATGTTGCAGAGCTTTGTACTTGTTGTAACAAGAGTTTATTTTTTTCTCATAGACGAGATGGAGCTAATCGTGGCTCAGCTGCCGGCTTTATAGCTCTTAATTAAAAATTATAAGAATAGGAAAAAATATGAAAAAACATAAGATATGTGCTGTTTTAAATGATAGTATTGCTAGGGAGCTTGAAATTGATGTTGGAGATTATTTAATATCAATTAATGGTGAAGAAATTGTAGATGTATTTGACTACAGATATTTAATTTCTAATGAAGAAATAGATCTCTTAATAGAAACAAAAGATGGTCAAGAATATCTTTTAGAAATTGATAAAGATGAAGATGAGGATTTAGGGTTGGTTTTTGAAACAGAACTTATGGACAAAGTAAAAAGTTGTCAAAATAAGTGTAAATTTTGTTTTATAGACCAGCTCCCAACTAATATGCGCGAAACTGTTTATTTTAAAGATGATGATTGGAGATTATCATTTTTATATGGAAATTATATTACGCTCACTAACATGAAAGACAATGATTATATACGTCTTGCAAAACATAAACTATCTCCACTTAATATTTCTATTCATGCAACAAATGGAAATATTAGAGAAGATATTTTAAGTAATAAAAAAGCAGGAAATATATTAGATCAAATAAGAAAAATTATTTCTCTGGGCATACAAATAAATGCTCAGATAGTTTTGTGTAAAGGATTAAATGATGGTAAAATTTTAGATAAAACTATTGAAGAGCTTAGCGAATTTATTCCAAATATTTTATCGCTTAGCATCGTTCCTGTTGGAATTACAAAATTTCGAGATAATTTAGCAAATTTAGAATGTTTTGATAAAGAATCTTCAAGAATGGTAATAGAAACTGTAAATAAATGGCAAAAATTCTATCTTAATAAAATGGATACTCGTTTTGTGTTTGCCGCTGATGAATTTTATGTTGTTAGTGAACTGAATTTACCAGAATATGAAGAATATGAGGGATTTCCTGTAATTGATAACGGTGTGGGTATGCTCTCCAAATTTAGATATGAACTTATAGAGCAACTACAAAAAGAATCTAATAATAATATAAAAAGAAAATATATTTGTCCAACTGGTGTTATTGCCTATAAATTTATGTTGGAAAATGTTAGGCTTATTCAAGAAAAGTTTTGTAATGTAGAAATTGAAGTTTGGAGGATAGAAAATGAATACTTTGGAAAAACTGTAACGGTTACAGGTCTCCTTACAGGTAGCGATATAATACGAGCGCTCAAAGGTAAAAAATTAGATGGCAAAACTGTTCTTATTGCAGAAAATATGTTAAAAATGGATGAAGATATCTTTCTTGATAACAAAACAATATCAGACTTAGAGGAAGAGTTATCTTGCAACGTGCAAATTATGCCAAATAATGGAGCATTATGGCTTGATGCTCTGCACAGTTAAAAAATAATATAAATTAAATTAAGTAAAAAGTTACACAATATGAAGGGAACAATATGAGCAAACCAATAGTAGCAATAATAGGTAGACCAAATGTCGGAAAGTCTACTTTATTTAATAGACTGGCTAATGCCAAAATATCAATAATAGACGACACACCTGGAGTAACAAGAGATAGAATTTACGCTGATAGTGAGTGGCTAAACAAAAAGTTTACACTTATCGACACTGGAGGAATTGAACCAGATAGCAAAGATATAATATTATCTCAAATGAGAAAACAAGCAGAAATAGCTATAGAAGATGCCGATGTTATTATATTTTTAGTAGATGTAAAAACAGGCGTGGTAGATAGTGATATGCATGTTGCGAATATGCTTAGAAAATCACATAAACCTGTTGTTTTAGTTGTAAATAAGGTTGATGATATGGTAAAATATCAATTGGGCATATATGAATTTTATAGTTTAGGACTTGGTGAGCCAATTCCAATTTCTGCAGGACAACCTTTAAATCTGGGTGATATGTTAGATGAAGTATGTGCTCATTTTCCAGAGCAAGAAAGTGAAGAAGAAATTGATGACACAATAAAGGTTGCAATAGTTGGCAAACCAAACGTTGGTAAAAGCTCACTTGTTAATAAAATACTTGGAGAAGAAAGAGTAATAGTAAGTGATATAGCAGGTACAACAAGAGAAAGTGTAGACAGTGAAATTATAATTGATGGACAAAAATATACTTTAATTGATACTGCAGGAGTTAGAAAGCGAAAAAAAGTAAAAGAAGATATCGAGAAATATAGCGTAATTCGTACTATTTCAGCAATAGAAAGAGCAGATATTGTTTTAATTTTAATTGATGCAAATGAAGGAATTACAGAACAAGATACAAAAATTGCTGGAATGGCTCATGAAGCTGGAAAAGGCTCAATAATCGTTGTAAATAAATGGGATGCAATCGAAAAAAATGATAAAACTATGAATAAATATACAAAAGAGCTTGTTAATACTTTAGCATATATGAAGTATGCTCCTTGTGCATTTATTTCTGCTCTTACAGGACAACGGGTGAATAAACTATTTGATACTATTAAAATAATTGCTCAAAATCAAACACTTAGAGTTAGCACTGGGGTCTTAAATGATGTTCTTATTGAGGCTATGGGGCAAAATCAACCTCCATCAGATAAAGGTAAGGCTTTAAAAATTTATTATATGACACAAGTTAGCGTAAAACCTCCCACATTTATTTTATTCGTAAATGATAAAACACTTATGCACTTCTCATATCAGCGCTATATTGAAAATCAAATGCGAGAAGCTTTTGGATTTAAAGGCACACCAATTCATTTTATTATAAGAGAAAAGGCGGCGAAAGATGTATAGAGTAATTATGCTCGTAGTTGGATACTTGTTAGGCAGTATCCAATCTGCAATAATTTATAGTAAATATATTAAAGGAACAGATATTAGAAAACAAGGAAGCGGGAATGCAGGAAGCACAAATGTTATACGTATATATGGCAAAAAAGCAGGTATTAGTGTTTTTATATGTGATATTTTAAAAGCAGTAATAGCAGTTGTAATTGCCAAAGTAATTTATGTTGACCATCAAATAATTGCTGCTCTATATGCAGCTATTGGAGCTATAATTGGTCATAGTTATCCATTATATTTTGGATTTAAAGGCGGTAAAGGTGTTGCTGTTACCGTTGGAGCAATTTATATAATTGACTTTAGAATTGGTATAATTTCAACTATAGTGTTTTATATTAGTTTAAAATTAACTAAAATAGTCTCTTTGAGCTCTATGTTACTTACTAGCTCTGTTCCTATATGTTTATATATTTTCTATAGAGATAGAAGTTTTACTACAGAAGCTGTAATACTTGGTTGTGTTATTGCTGTAATTACAATTTTTAGACATCACTCAAATATTAGACGAATAATTAATGGCACAGAAGCAAAAGTTGGCAATAATAAGTAGCTCTGTAATTGAAAATTTAAATTGTATATATACTTAAATGAATAATATAATTAACTACCACATATCATAAGGAAATAGTGTTTTTTTATCACCATCTATACAAGATGGTGATTACTTCTACTAAAACAAAAAAGGAGAAAATTAATGAAAATTGCTGTGTTAGGAACTGGTAGTTGGGGGCTTGCCCTAGGGCTTTTACTCAATGAAAATAAAAATCAAGTCACTATGTGGTCTTTTGATGAAAAAGAAAAAGATGAAATTTTGTTGCATAGAGAAAATAGAAGATGTTTTCCAAATATAAAAATCCCGTTAGAAATATTTATAACTTCTGATATTCAAAAAGCATTAGAAGATGCACAAGTTGTTGTTTTAGCAGTGCCATCATTTGCCGTTAGACAAACTGCAAAAAATATAAAACCATATTTAGAAAAAGATACTATAGTTGTAAATGTTTCAAAAGGGCTAGAAGCGACTTCGTTACTCACATTATCTCAAGTAATTGTTGAAGAACTTTCAAATGATGTAGTAGTTCTATCGGGACCAAGTCATGCTGAAGAAGTAGCTCGGCATATGCCAACAGCTGTAACTGTTAGTTCATTAAATTTAGAAGCTGCTCAAAAAATTCAAACATTATTTACTTCTTCATATTTTAGAGTATATATAAATGAAGACATAATAGGAGTAGAGCTTGGAGGAGCATTAAAGAATATAATTGCATTAGCAACTGGAGCAATAGAAGGACTTGGATATGGAGATAATACAAAAGCAGCTCTAATGACAAGAGGTATATCGGAAATTTCAAGACTTGGTATGGCTATGGGAGCAAAGATTAGAACTCTTAATGGATTATCTGGAATAGGTGATTTAATAGTAACTTGTACAAGTGGTCATAGTAGAAATAGACGTGCTGGAGAATTAATAGCACAAGGATATTCTTTAGATGAGACTATAAAAAAAGTTAATATGGTTGTTGAAGGTATCCCTGCCACAAAAGCAGCATATAAACTAAGCAAAAAATATCAAATTGAAATGCCAATAACAGAAGCAATTTATAGAAGTTTATTTGAAAATGCCTCTGTTAAAGATGAAATTACAAAACTTATGATGCGTGATGTCAAAATGGAAGAATAAATACTATTCTATAATCTTAGAAGATAAGATTTCAAAAAGTTCATCAACTTTATCGAAATTCATATAATGAGCATAATATTCTTTTATTTTATTTATATTTTTACTTGCATTATTTATAGAATTATACGATTTATCTAACAAAGATAAAAATAAATTAAAATCATCATCAAATTCATTTGCGATAGGATCAAGTACTTCATAATCTACACAATGATTGAAATCAAAAATATCAGTTGGAAAAATTTTGGGTTTTCTAAAAGTATTACTTACAGCAATACTTAACGAGAGCTCAGGCACAATTATATCTTCTATTTTATTCTCGTCAAAAGGAGATATAGAGCATATTATATTATACCCATTGTGTAGAAATAAGTCATGTAGTCTTTTCATTAAATCCTTAGATTGACATATAAGATTTTCTCTAATCAAATATATTGTTTTGCTTTTGCTGATTAATGTATGAATATAATCGACAACTCCATAGCTAGTTAGGGCATAACTATATAAATATGTGCAATATCCTATTTTGTCTTTTTCAGATATTAATTGAGATATATTTTTTATTCTCGCATTTTCATATTTACGTTTTGCATTTTTTAAAATACCGTTTTCTGCAGTTTTAATACATGTGCTATATATGGCTTTGGCCCCTTGCAAATAAAGATTAGATTTTTCTAAATTTTTTGTTACGCTATTAAATAATGATAATATAAATGTCCTATCTTCAGATGTTATATCTTTTTCTAAGAATAAGTCAAAATCAATTAAATTTCCAGGAAGAATAGTGCTATTAATATCCATACTATTAGTTGTAATAATAAGTATTTGTATATTTGGAATAAATATACTATCAATAATAGAAGGATTAATCGGATTATGGTAAAAAATTACGTTATATCCTTTATCTACTAGAAAATTAGCTAATCGCTTTATAAAAGATGATTTTCCAGTCCCAAAAGCTCCTTTAAGTATATAAAGCTTGGAAGAGTCAAGTTGTTCTAACTTATCACTAACTACTGATAATGAGCGTATACCTTTATCCGTATTGCTACTTGCAAATATATGTTTAATCATATTGCCCCCCAATAAAAAATTTCTATTCTTAATAATCTATGTTTTAATAAGTTTATATATACGAAAGAGGTGAAAAATGAAATCATATCTAAAAATACTTATAGGCTCAGCATTAATTATTTTTAGGCACCAGCAAAATTAGCTGGTGGCGGTGTATCTCGTTTATCTGTTGTTATCAAACAATTAATACCTATAGTACCTATAAGTATAATTGTATTTTCTCTTGATATATTTATGTTTTTAATTGGTTTTATATTCCTAGGCAAAAATTTTGGTATAAAAAGCATTATTTCTAGCGTTTCAATTGTTATAATAATGAGCATCTTTGAATTCATAATCTTGATGTAAGTGTTCAAGGGCTACATAAAGTATTAGATGAAGGCTTTGGAAATTTATAAAAATTTGAGTAAATCTTCAAAATTTTGGCAATAATCCTTATTATACGAAAAAATTTTGGAGGTTTTTTTTTATGGTAAAAATTTTAAAATATTTATTAGTAGCAATAATGGTATTTCTAGCTGCTTTTGTTTTAGCAAATTATATCTTTTATGATGAAGATGATGAAGCTAATCAATCTATAAATTTTAAACATGAACCTATGGATGTCCCAGAAAATGTTGAAATTGCTCATGGTCCTATTATTTTACCTACAACTAAAGTAGAGCAAATTATATTAGATCAAAACGGGGATATTATTTCAAATGATAGTATTAATTCTTATTCTGTTATGGGATATACACAAGAACAATTATTACAAATTTATCCAACTTATCAAATAGATGAATTTAATGAAAATAATGTTGTATTATCTAAAGATGTTTATATAGAGCAAGAACCTACTATATACTATTTAGGTATTGAAAATAATGAAATAGGAATTAAGCTAAATGATGAATTTCAAAAAATTGGGTTACAATCAGACGACTTTTCTAGCTATGAAAATATTTTATTATCACATGAAATAATTGCTGTAAGTCCAGAAGATAAAATAAAATTAGAAGAAGACCCTTATTATATAGAACGAATGTTTCAAAATTTAAGCGAATGACGGGTATAATATGAATATTATAGAAAATGTAACAATTATAGGCGCTGGTGCATCTGGTTTAGTTAGTGCCATTTTATTAGCTAAAGCTGGTATCAGTGTCACTCTTTTAGAAAAAAATGATAAGGTAGGAAAAAAAATACTTTCAACTGGGAATGGACGTTGCAATTTAACTAATGAAAATTTAATACCTGAAAAATTTCATTCTAATTATAAAGGAGATTTTTTTAGCCCTATTTCTAAGTTTAATCATATAGATACAATAAATTTTTTTAGTAAACTGGGGATAGTCCCTCTCATAGAAAATAAGAAAGTTTTTCCAGCTTCGGAGCAAGCTAGCAGTATTTTAGATGTGTTAAGAATTCAACTTGATATATTAGGAATAAAAGTTATAACAAATACTAATGTAATAGATATTAAATATAAAAATGACTATTTTACACTATTTAGTGAAACCCAAATATATAAGACAAAAAAAGTAATTATTGCAACAGGAGGACTTGCGGGAGTTAAAGAAGATTATACAATATATAAAGTAATTAAAAAACTGGGACATAAGATAGAGCCATTACTTCCAACTCTTGTACATTTAAAATCTACTTCTCCTTATTGTAAAATGATGCAAGGAATACGCATAAAAGCTAATGTAACAATTGGTAAAAAATCTGAATATGGCGAAATTTTATTTACAGAAGATGGTTTATCAGGTCCTGCAATATTTAATGTAAGTAGAACTGCTTCCGTTTTTAATGCTAACTCAAAAAAAGTTATATTATCGCTAGATTTATGTAAAGACATGTCAGTTGAAAATATAGTTAATATGATTTATGAAAGAATAGAAAAAAATTTGCATCATACTTTAGAAGAAATGTTTTTAGGATGGTTCAATAAAAAAGTTGCCATAAGTATAATTAAGGCTTCAAAAATTGGAAAAGTTACAAAAAAAGTAAATTTATTAGAATATGAAGAAATAGAGCATCTTGCAAATACAATGAAACAATTTAATTTTGAAATTTCAGGAACTCGCTCATTTAAATTTGCACAAGCTACAATTGGAGGGGTTAGTCTGGAGGATATATATATAGAAACAATGGAATCAAAAAAAATTAAAGGTTTATTTTTTACTGGAGAAGTAATAGATGTTGATGGAGATTGTGGAGGATACAATTTACAGTGGGCTTGGTCAACAAGTGTTGCAGTAGCAAGGAGCATAAAAAATGATTAGAATAAATGAAATAAGTCTAAAATTAGATGAAAGTGAAGAAATATTAATTGAGAAAGTTGCAAAATATTTTAGAATGAAAGAAAAAGATATATTAGATTTTAAAATAATAAAAAAATCAATAGATGCTAGAAAAAGTGAAATAAAATTTGTTTATTCTATTGATTTAAGTACTACTAAAGATGAGCAATTATTGAAAACAAAAAAAGTAATTCCTTCTGATATATTTCCATACCAATATCCCGTGAAAGGTAAGAAAAAATTGGGTGCAAGACCAGTGATTATTGGAGCAGGGCCTTGTGGTCTTTTTGCAGCATTGATTTTAGCACAAATGGATTATAAGCCAATTATAATTGAACGTGGTAATAAAATTGAGGATCGTATTAAAAATGTAGAAGATTTTTGGCATAATAGAATATTAAATATTAATTCAAATGTTCAATTCGGTGAAGGCGGAGCTGGCACATTTTCAGATGGAAAACTTACAACACAAATTAAAAATCCACGTTGTAGAAAAGTTTTAGAAGAATTTATAAACTTTGGAGCTTCTGAAGAAATTTTATATAAAAATAAACCTCATGTTGGAACAGATTTAATTCGACAAGTTATTGTAAATATGCGTAAAGAAATTGAAAATCTTGGTGGAACATTTTATTTTAATAGCCAACTAACTAATCTTAAAATAACTGAGGGTCATTTAACTGCTATTGAAGTAAATAATAATAAGGAAATTTCAACTAATATTTGTGTGTTAGCTCTTGGTCATAGTGCTAGAGATACATTCAAAATGCTTGCTGATACAAGTATTCATATAGAACAAAAACCATTTGCGATTGGCGTTAGAATAGAGCATCTACAAGAATGGATTAATAAAGCTCAATATGGTGATTTTCATAGTCATGCAAATTTGTCTGCTGCAGAATATAAATTAAGTTGTAAGTCAGATAACAAAAATGTATATAGTTTTTGTATGTGCCCAGGTGGATATGTAGTTGGTGCCAGCTCTCAAGAAAATACCGTAGTTACAAATGGCATGAGCTATTATAGTCGAAATGGTAAAAATGCAAATAGTGCTATCTTAGTAAATGTAACATGTGAAGATTTTAATAGCTCAGATGTTTTAGCAGGAATATATTTACAAGAAAAACTTGAAAAGCTTGCTTTTAATTTAGGGGGAAATAATTATAATGCTCCTATACAACGTGTCGAAGATTTTTTGAGCAATAAAGAAACTACAAAGTTAGGTATAATAGCACCTACTTATAAACCAGGATTTACCATGACAAATTTAAGAAAACATATGCCAAAATATATAGCAGATGCAATTGCTTTTGCAATTATTGAATTTAATAAAAAAATAGAAAACTTTGCTCATAAAGATGCAATCATTACTGGATTTGAAACACGAAGTTCCTCCCCTATTAAAATATTAAGAAATGAAAATTTTGAAAGTAATATAAAAGGAGTTTATCCTGCAGGCGAAGGAGCAGGGTATGCTGGAGGTATTATGTCTTCTGCAGTTGATGGAATACAAATAGCAGAAAAAATAGTTAGTGAATTTTTACTATGAAATTTTGAAACTTTATAATAAGTAGATTTAATAACTTTTAACTTGCCTAAAAATTTACAGTATCAAAAATATTTTTTGACAATAATTCTATAGATATAAAAAAATAATAAATATTTATGATTTTAATATATTGATTGTGAATATTATGTATGTTATAATATTCATAATTTATAAATAGGCTAATATTTAATATTATTCTATTTTATAAAAAATATCTTGGAGGGATTCTATGAAAAATAAATCAAAATCAGAAATATCTATCATTGAAAAAATAGGAAAAAAAATTCCTGATCCTGCAATTATTTTTATGTTTTTATATGTAGTCACATTTATTTTATCAGTAGTTCTTGGCAACTTAGAGTTTGGAGGACGACTAGTAGAAGGACAATTTTTACCGTATGTAATAAATAATATGGCAGAAGCTAGTAATGTACGGTGGATTTTTGACAATGCACTACTTACTAACTGGCTTGCTTATGGTAATGGTGTTCTAGGATTAATCTTAATTGTAATGTTTGGTGTAGGTATAGCTGAAGATTCAGGACTTTTAGCAATATTAGTTAAAAAAATCAGTTTAAAAATTTCTGATAAATGGCTACCTATTTTGTTAGTTTTTCTTGGAATAATGAGCAATCTTGCAGCAGATGCTGGATATATCATTTTAATTCCTCTTGCAGGGCTATTATATGCCGGTATTAAGAAAAATCCATTAATTGGTATGGCTGCAGCTTTTGCTGGAGTTTCAGCAGGATTTAGTGCGAATTTACTTATAACTCCAATAGATGTAATTGTTGGAAGTAATGCTGAGATTTTTGCTTCTGCTCAAAATATTCCTTTTGAAAATATCAAGGGTGAGCCTCTATCTGTTGCAACTATGAATTATTATTTTATATTAGCATCAACATTTTTATTATCAATTGTTGGAGCATTAATTACTAGTAAAATTGTAGCACCAAAACTTGAAAAACAATCATATATTATTCCTGAAGACTTAAATTTAGAAGAATTTGCTGTTAAACCTGAAGAAAATAAAGCTCTACTTTCAGCTGGAATTGGCTTCACATTTGGAATGCTCCTTCTTGCTTTTTTATATTTTGGTCCTCTTGCTTCATATACAGATGTAAATGGTAAACACATTACTCCATTTATAAATAATATCATATTAATGATAACCATTGCATTTTTTATGCCTGGTCTTTTCTATGGAATAACTGTAAAAAAATATAAAAATTCACAATCAATTATTCAAGGACTGGCAAGACAAATTGGTACTATGGGATATGTAATTGTTTTAACATTTTTCTGTTATAATTTTCTTGCACTATTAGCAAAGTCAAATATTGGGACTTATATAACATATTTAGGTGCAACTTTTTTAGAAAATTTAGGCTTTGGAGAACAACCTATCCTTCTAATTGTTGCATTTATTATTACAACTGCAATAATCAATTTATTTGTAGGTGGTCTTTCATCTAAATGGTTATTACTTGGACCTATATTTATACCAATGCTTTATACCGTACACCCTGAAATGACACCAGACCTTGTTGCGGCAGCATTTAGGGTGGCAGATTCATCAACCAATATAATCACTCCAATGATGAGCTATGCGGGTGTTGTTTTAGCCTATATGAGAAAATATAAGCCAGAACTTACAATAGGAAATATGATAGGTATAATGTTTCCATATTCCATCGTATTCTTAATTGTGTGGACTCTTCTACTTTTAGCTTTCTTTGTATTAGGGTTACCTCTTGGACCAGCAGGAGCTTAGTGTTGTATAGGTAATTCTTCTATATTATCAATGCGAGCTAAATTTATATAAATTACTTTTGTGTTAACATAGTCAATTGCTCGCACTAAAGTAGATGTTACCGCACAAATAATAACGTTAAGTTTTGTACTTCCAATAGTGATTATAACTTTTTGGTGCAAATTTGCAAGAAGAGTATCGACAAGACCAGATGATGTAGTGAGTGACGCTGGAAAAGTGACTCCTATATCATTAAAATCTGGTGTAATTTCTGAATTAGGTCTTGTTTCAGATTTTAGAGCAGAAATTGTTTCAACCTGTGAATGTGGATTTGTTTTTAATATAAAAGTTTTCATAATAATATTACCTCCTAATAAATTAAGGCAAAATATCTTCAATATAATCTATCCTATTAAGATTAAAAGTTTTAATATGACCTGTACTAACTTCAATACCTTTAATATAATTGTGACAAATTGCAAATACTATTACATAATAACGATATCGACCACAATAAATCACAACTTTTCGATTGATTAAACCATCAAGAGTATCAGACATGAAAATACCCCCCTTAAAATATGAATTTTGCATTGTATATTATATGATTTATTAGAAAATAGTGTTACAAAAAAACTTAGTGCATATAGTTATAAAGAATATTATTGATTAGGGAGTTGGAAAAATGAAGAAAGTAATTTATACAGACTACGCTAAAGAAGCTCTTGAACATTTACAAAAAGGAGCTTTTTTGTGTGTATCTAATGCAGAGCTAGATAATGTTATGACCATTTCTTGGGGAAGTATTGGAAATTATTGGGGTAAAGCACATTTTATGATTTTAGTAAGATATTCACGACATACGTATAAAATGTTGGAAGATAGCAAACAATTTAGTATAAGTATTCCTTTAAATTCTAATTTAAAAGACGCTCTTGCAAAGTGTGGAAAATTATCAGGCAGAGATACAAATAAATGGCAAGAAGCAAATTTAACAAAAATAGACGCACATGAGGTAAATTCCAAATTAGTGGGCGAATGTGAATTACATTTCGAGTGTAAAGTCGTGGCAAGAATGCCTTTTGAAAAGGAAAAAATAGTTGAAACAAAAATAGAAAATTTCTATAATAACGGAGATTATCATGTGTTATACTATGGGGAAATACTAGGAACATACTTAGACAAAAAAGGAGATGTAATAATATGAGTTTATTTGACCAATGGGAAAATTATGGCGAAGAGGCAAAAGCACGTTCAACAGAGGAATACAAAAAAGTAATAGAAAGATATTTGACTAAAGAAAGAAATATATATGTTAAACTTCTAGCTCACCCTAAGCATATTGTAGAAGGTACAATTTCAGAGCTTGGTGAACGCTATGGAATGACTGATTATGAGTTTTTAGGATTTGTAGATGGTATAAATGAGAGTTTAGTAAATGGTCCTTATGTATTAGAAGAAATGACAGGTGATAGTCATATTAAACTTGAATTTGACCTTAAAAAACTTTATTGGAATATGCTAGATGCTAAAGCTGATTGGTTATATAAGTTAAAGGAATGGGATAGTCTACTAACAGATATCGAAAAAGCTCAAATTAAGAGAGAGTATAATAAATCTAAAACCATTACAAAAATTGTAAAACCAGGTAGAAATTCTCTTTGTACTTGTGGAAGTGGACTAAAATACAAAAACTGTTGTTTAAATAAAAAATAAAGCCAACGGGCGCGGCAGCAACACCGTGCCCATTTTAATGGAGGGGTGTTAAATGGACATTAAATGGACATATGTAATAATTGGTATTTTATATATCATTATATTTTTAACTAAATTTTTAGTAAACAGTATAAATACAAATTTTAAAAAATTAGATAATGTGATGGAAGTTAGCGTGTTTAAGAAAGATTTTCTAACAATAATTGCTATATATTCTTTTGTTGGAATGATTATAATAACTATTCTTACTACAATTGGAGATATGCCATTTAATATAAATGCTTTTGTAATTTCAATTTTATTAGTCATTTTAAGTATTATTAGTGGTTTTTCAAAAATTTTAATATTAGAAGATAGCTATGTTTTATTAGGTGAAAAAATTACTCAACAAAATATAAAGCAAATAATTATTGAAGATAAAAAATTTAAAAAAGTTAAAATTGAAACAAATAATTCTATAAGTTACGAATTCTATCCAATTAAACAAGAAAAAAATTATTTTAAGCCACAATAGTTGCTACTTACTAAAAATGGAATGATTAAAAAATTTTTTTTATATATTCTCAAAAAAGTATTTCTTTTTTTTTTAAACGTGGTAAAATAGTAGAGTAGAGTTTTAAACTCTCATTCACAAAAAAAGAAATGGAGGTTAAAAATGGGAGATATTTTTGAGGAAATTATTTCAATTGATAAAGATGCAACAACTAAACAAAACCTAGCTAAAGAAAATCTTAAAAAATTGCAAGAAAGTTTAGAGCAAGAGATAAGTAATTTATGCAAAAATATTTTAGAAGGCGCCAAACATGAAGTTGCAGAGTATGAAAAAAATTTAATACAGCAAAAAGATCTAACAGCAAATTTGATTAATGAACAAACAAAAAAAGAATGTCTGCTTATTAAGAATGCGTTTTTAAATGTTAAAGACAAAATTGTATCAAATTTATTTAACGATTTGATTAGCGAAAGGAGTTAGCTTAAATGAATGAATTTGTATCTTATGATGCAGTAAATACTAAGCTAAAAAGTCGAAAGTCATTTTTGTTAACTCATGCTGATTTTAGTCGTATGCTCGAATGTAGTGATGTGAAACAAATAATTACTTATATATCAAAAAAAGAAGCGTATCAAATGTTTTTAAATGAGCAGGATAAAAGTTCTGAAATTCATCGAAATGATTTAGAAGTTGCTCTATGTAGAACCATTGTATATGAAATAGAAAAAATGCTATATTTTATGTCTGGAGCATACAAAGACTTTTTTAAATTACTTATTCAAATTTATGAATTGAGAGATATTGAACTTATGATTCGTGCTCTAATTAGAGGAAATCCTCCTGATAAAAACATCCATAAATATTTTATTCATAGCTCAAAATATGCTACCGTCGATTTTGACAAGTTATCAGAAGCTAATGATATTATTAATTTTACAAATGCTATTAGAGGGTCTATTTATTATCCAACTATCAGAAGTATTGATAAAGATGATTTAAAAGTTAGTGAGTGGCATCTTGAGATGAAAATTAACACGGCTTATTATAAATTGCTTAAAGAAAAAGCTAAAAAATTACAAGAAAAAGATAAAATAATAGCCATGAGAATGATCGGTGAACGTATAGATAGATTAAACGTAGAGTGGATATATCGTGCAAAAAGATATTATGAGTTACCTAGTGAAGAAGTACTATTATATAGCCTAGGTAAAGGATATAAAATTTCTTATGAAAGATTAAAAAAGTTATGTTACGCAGAAGATATGATTAAATTCCGTTTGTTAGCCAATAAATATTTAGGTGCTCAAATTTTTCTTGAAAATAATGAGCTTCTTGAAAAAAGGCTAGATAATTTATTCTACAATAAACTTTTACAAACAGAAAATTTAGAAGGTGTTGGGAATTTAATGGCGTATATATATACTTTAGAAATAGATCAAAAAGATATTGTAGCGATTATAGAAGGATTAAGATATCAACTCAATAAAGATGAAATAAAGACATATTTGATAAATAATATCAAAGTGTAGAAAGGGGAAGATTATAAGTGGCTATTGAAAAAATGACACTGCTTAGTTTTGTGGCTTCACAAAAAGATGAACAACCTATATTAGAACAACTTATCTTAAGTGAAAAAGCTCACATAAACACTAATCTTAATGATTTAAGCGAAGATAAGTTTATAACACATGAATATGAGGCACAATTACAACATGACCAATTTATGACTGGAAACAAAATTGATGCCCCAAAAAAAATAGAAGATATCAATTTGTTATCTAATACCGTACAGGAAATAGGAACTAAGCTAAAAATTAAATTACAAATTAATTATAATGTAATAAATGAAAATTATGATTTTAATACAGCACAAACAGAATTCAAAAATTTTATTGAATCCGAACAAAACTATCTTGAAGAGCTCCAACAGACTGAAAAAAAACATCAATATTTAAAATATTTGGAGCATGTAATTCATAGCGTTCATAACAGAAATATTGACTTTAAACGTTTAACAGAACTTAATAATTTCGGATTTCAAGTTGGTTTATTATCTTATGAGCATACAGTCCAAATCAGAAAAAATTATGAAAATATTAGTGCTATTGTAGTTAGAGTTGGAGAAATGCCCGATATTAAAGAAGATATCTATTTGATAGTATATCCAAACAATTTGGAACAAGAAACAAAACAACTATTAAAATCTGTCAATTGGAGAAAAATTAGAATTCCAGATGAATTTTTGGGGGATATTTCACAAATTGAAGAATTACTGCATAAAAAAATTGTATCACATGAAAAAAACATTGAAAAACTTAATGGTTTAATTTATAAGGATATCGATAAAAAAGAAGTTATATTGAACCGTATTTACACTAAATTAGAATTAGAGAAAGAAGTAATAAATTTAAATAAACAACTCTATCATGGAAATAATATTTTTGTAGTCAGAGCTTGGGTACCATCTGTAGATATTCAAAGTATTGAACAATTAGTTGCAAATGTAACAGATCAATATGTTATGGTAACAAAAGAAGCTGAAGAAGTAGATAAGAACAATAATCCACCAACTTTACTAAAAAATCATAAATTATTTAGTCCTTTTGAAATTATTGTTAAAATGTATGGTCTTCCTTCCTATAAAGAATTTGATCCTACACCATTTTTAGCAATGTCAATGTGTCTTATGTTTGGAATAATGTTCGGAGATATAGGACAAGGAGCCATATATTTTCTAGCAGGTCTATTGGTAACTAAGAAAAATAAGGCAGCTGGAGGTTTATTAAAAAGGCTTGGTAGCTTCTCAATTGTATTTGGATTTTTCTATGGAAGTTTATTTGGACTTGAGCAGCATCAACTTCCATGGCTTCCAAGCATATTAGGCGGCTCTCCTCTTGATACTGTGAATATTCTGCCAATTCTTATCGCAAGCGTTGTTGTCGGAGTTATTTTACTTACAATTTCTTATATTATTGGAATTATAAATAGCTTAAAACGTGGCGATATTGAGCATGGTATTTTTGGTAATCATGGTGTTTTTGGATATATTTTCTATTTAAGTTTAGTTTTATTAGCTGTATCTTTTACAGGAGTAATACCAATTCCACCAGGTTTCTTTGCCACTACTTTGATTATATCTCTTATAGTTATAATATTAAAAGAACCACTTGCTCATTTTGTTGAAGGCAAAAAACCTTTGATAAAAGGAGATAAAGGAAGTTATTTTGTTGAAAATGGTTTTGAAGGATTAGAAACCCTGCTTAGTGCTCTTAGTAATGCAATTTCATTTATTAGAGTTGGAGCATTTGCTCTAAACCACGCAGGTTTATTTATGGCATTTTTAGTAATGGCCGATTTGGTATCAAATCCATTATTAAAAGTTTTAATTTTAGTATTAGGTAATGTTTTAATATTAACGTTAGAAGGTCTTATTGTTTTTATTCAATGTTTAAGATTAGAATATTATGAAATGTTTAATAAATATTTCTCAGGCGAAGGCTATCCGTATAGCCCAATAATTTTAGGCAATAATAAAGAAATCATATAATAAAAAAATAAGAAAGAGGTAAAAAAATGATAATTATTACAACTATTTTGGCAGCAATTATTGCAGGTATTACTATTGAAGTAGGTATTAATGCATTAAGGAATAAAAAACAAGGAAATTTAAAAAAAGCTATTGCAACTACGCTAGTCCCTTTTAGTACTCTTGCTATTATGGCTGTTACATTTTTAATTTTTGATGGAGCTGTTTTTGCATCACCAGAAGTAGCGGGAGCTGCTGTTACAACAGGAATTTCTGTCGGTGAAGGATTTAAATATATTGCAGCAGCACTTAGTACTGGTATGGCAACAATAGGAACAGGTCGAGCAGTTGGTTCGGTTGGTTCAGCAGCGATTGGTGCCGTTTCAGAAGATCCAGCAATTCTTGGTAAAACATTAATATTTGTTGGAATGGCAGAAGGTATTGCAATTTATGGTATGATTATTTCTATTCTTATTCTTTTTGCATAAGGATGATATTATGAAAAGTTTTTTGATTAGTGATAATAAAGATACTTGGGTTGGAATGCGTCTTTGTGGAGTTGATGGCGTAATTGTTCATTCAAGAAAAGAAGTCCTTGACACAATAAATTCTGTTTTTAAAGATGATACAATTGGGCTGTTATTGCTCACTGAAAAAATTGTTGACCTTGCTAAGGAAGAAATTATGGACTATAAATTAAAAAAAGCTATTCCGATGATAATTGAAATTCCAGATAGACATGGAACAACAAGAACTAAAGATACTATCTCGCAATATATTCGAGAATCCGTAGGAATTAAAATCTAAAAGGAAGAGGCGAAATAATTTGGTAACAATAGAACAAAAACTTGCCTTGTTTTCAAAACTGATGCAACAAGATATCTCAGACAATCTACAAGAAGGTCGCCAACAAATAGAGAGCGAATATAAGCAAAAAAAGATTCAGCAAGAGAAACAAGTTAAAGAACAAGCTAAAAATTATGTAAATGATCATAAAAAAATTATTGATACAAAAATTACTCAGTATAAAGCTAAAGAAAAAATTAATTCAAAAAAAGAAGTTATGAAAGCTAAAGAAGAATGTATTAATATTGTCTATGAAGAGCTTAGAGATAAGATAAATTCATATACCGATACAAGTGAATATCAAAATTGGTTAAAAAATAAGTTACAATCACTTAAACCGCTTCTTATTAATACAGAAGAACCTGCTAAGATTTATTTAACACAAAAAGATTTAAAAAATCAAAAAGATGCTCTACTTACAGTTTTACCAGAAAATAGTTCAATCGAATTTGAAACTAATAATAAAATTGAACTTGGCGGACTCATTTTAAGAATTGAATCATCAAATATGCAAATTGATTTATCATTAGATAGTATTCTCAACAATAAGAGCGAAGAAATCTCACAAGTTGTGATATCTGCTATCGAAAAGGAGTGTGTCGAACTTGGAGATTAAAGGAAATGTTACACTAGTTAACGGTCCTGTTGTTATGGGATCTGGAATGGGTGCATTTAAGTTAAATGAGATGGTAACAGTCGGCAATAAAAGATTAATTGGCGAAGTTGTTATATTGGAAAAAGATTTAGCTACAGTTCAAGTATATGAAGAAACTGAAGGTCTTTGTGCAAATGAAGAAATTATCTCAACAGGAGCACCACTTTCCATAAATCTAGGCCCTGGTATGCTTGGCAATATGTTTGATGGGATTCAAAGACCACTAAAAAAAATAGAAACTATATCACCTAATTTTATTCCAGAAGGAATTGGTCTTCTTTCAATTGATACTGAAAAATTATGGGATACTAAAATTATTGTTAAAAAAGGTGATTTATTAGAGAGTGGAAAAGTTTATGGAACTATTCAAGAAACTGCTAGTATTTTGCATAAACTTTTAGTTCCACCAAATATTTCTGGAAAAGTCATTGAAGTTAAATCAGATGGTGAGTATAAATTAAACGATACTATAGTAGTTTTAGAACTTAAATCAGGAGCTACGCATAATCTCACTTTAGTTCAAAAATGGCCAGTTAGAAAAGGTCGTCCAACTGCTGAGCGTATTCCAATTTATAAACCACTTATTACAGGTCAACGTGTAATAGATACATTTTTCCCTGTTGCAAAGGGTGGGACTGTTGGTCTTCCTGGTGGATTTGGAACTGGAAAAACTGTTACACAACATCAACTTGCAAAATGGTCTGATGCCGACATTATTGTATATATTGGTTGTGGTGAGCGTGGAAATGAAATGACAAATGTTCTTGAAGAATTTCCAAGCCTAATAGATCCCAGAACAAATCGACCTCTAATGGAAAGAACTATTCTTATTGCAAATACTTCTAATATGCCAGTTGCTGCTCGTGAAGCTAGTATATACACGGGTATAACAATGGCAGAATATTTTAGAGATATGGGTTATGATGTTGCTATAATGGCAGACTCGACGTCACGTTGGGCAGAAGCTCTTCGTGAAATAGCAGGTCGTCTTGAAGAAATGCCTGCAGAAGAGGGTTACCCAGCATATTTACCATCAAGACTTGCTCAGTTTTATGAGCGTGCAGGCTGTGTCAGAACTTTAAATGGTGACGAAGCCTCTGTAACAATAATTGGAGCAGTATCTCCACCAGGCGGAGATTTTTCAGAACCAGTAACAGAAAATACCAAACGTTTTGTAAGTGCTTTTCTTGCTCTTGATAAAAAACTTGCATATGCAAGACATTATCCTGCTATAAATTATTTGACAAGTTATAGTAGTTATGTAACTATTTTACATGATTGGTACAGAGATAATGTTGCTGAAGACATGATGTATATTCGTGGAAAAATGATGAAATTATTACAAGAAGAAGAAAAATTAAATGAAATTGTTCAATTAATTGGAGAAGATGTTTTACCAAATGACCAACAATTAATACTTGAAACTGCTAGAACAATTAAAAAAGGATTTCTCCAGCAAAATGCATTGCACAAAGAAGACACATATGTTAGTTTACAAAAACAATATAAAATGCTCAAAGTATTAGATGTATTTTATGAAAGTGCTTTAGGTTGTGTAAAAATGGGTATTCCTCTGACTACAATAAGACAAGTGCCAGTATACCAAGACATTATTAAGATGAAATATGATGTGCCAAATTCCCAAATTAATTTATTAGATGATTTGATGGAAAAAATTAAAATATCATATGATGAATTAAGAGCTAAATATCAAGGTTAAAGGAGGGTAAAAATGGTAAAAGAATATTTAAAATTAGATAAAATTCAAGGCCCTCTTATTATGTTAGCTGGTGTTACAGACGTAGCTTATGGTGAGTTTGTCAAAATTACAGTTGATCAACATGAACTACGCTATGGCAAAGTTATAAAAATAGAGGGAGATTATGTAGTCGTTCAAGTCTTTGAAGGTACAACTGGAATATCAACTAAAAATGTTGCTGTTCAATTCACTGGTAAACCTCTTGAAATTGCATTAAGTTTAGATATTTTGGGTAGAACTTTTAATGGAGTTGGAAAACCTATTGATGGTGGTCTAAATATTGCTTCAACTTTTAGAGAAAATATTAATGGTCGACCTATTAATCCAGTTGCTCGAAAATATCCGAGAAACTTTATTCAAACAGGAATTTCTGCAATCGATGCACTTATGACTCTTATTCGTGGACAAAAACTTCCTATTTTCTCTGGAAATGGTATGGCACATAATGAAATTGCTGTACAAATTGTAAATCAAGCTAAAATTAAAGGTGCAACCGCTGATAATTTTGCTATTGTCTTTGGAGCTATGGGTGTACGTCATGATGACGCAAATTATTTTAAACAAAGTTTTGAAGACTCGGGTGTATTGGATCACGTTGTTATGTATTTAAATTTAGCAGATGATCCAATAGTTGAAAGAATTTCAACGCCAAGAACTGCTTTAACAGCAGCTGAATATTTAGCATTTGAAAAAAATATGCAAGTTTTAGTTATTATTACAGATATGACAAGTTATGCAGAAGCACTTCGTGAAATGTCTTCAATAAGAGGAGAAGTGCCATCAAGAAAAGGATATCCTGGTTACTTATATAGCGACTTATCAACAATATATGAACGTGCGGGAATGCTAGAAGATAGAGAAGGTTCTATTACACTTATCCCTATCCTTACAATGCCAAATGATGATATTACTCATCCAATCCCTGACCTTACAGGCTTTATCACAGAAGGTCAAATAGTTTTAAGTCGTGAGCTTAATCAAAAACAAATTTATCCACCAATTGCAATATTACCTTCATTATCTCGTCTAATGAAAGATGGTATTGGAGCTGGATACACACGTGAGGACCATGTAGACCTTACAAATCAATTATTTGCAGCATATTCTCATGTACAAGATATTCGTTCTCTTGCACAGATTATCGGAGAAGATGATTTAAGTGAAATTGATCAAAAATATCTAGCATTTGGTAGAGAATTTGAAAAGAAATTTATTTCACAAGGTCAACATGAAAACAGAAATATAGACGAAACTCTTGATATCGGTTGGAAGGTTTTACGACTGTTGCCAAGAGAAGAATTAGATAGAATTCCACCAGAGATGATTGATAAGTATTGGGAGGTGTAAGTTATGGCAATGCAAGTTGCACCTACTAAAAGTAACTTACTAAAAGCAAAAGCCTCTCTTGAACTTTCAAAATCTGGTTATGAGCTCCTTGATAAAAAGCGTAATGTTTTAATTCGTGAAATGATGGTGCTTGTTGAAAAAGCTAAGTCTATGCAAATTGGAATTGGGGACATAATGGCGGAGGCCTATCTTGCATTGCAAAATGCAAATATTACAATGGGTATTCAAAAAGTAAATGAAATAACATATAGCATACCACAAGACGAAGAGTTTGAGATTTTGTTAAAAAGTGTTATGGGTGCTGTTATTCCAAGTATTAAATATACTAAAAGTCCATCAACACCACATTATAGCTTTTATGAAACTAATACTGCTTTTGATAAAGCAGCTATCAAGTTTAAAGAAGCTCAATATAGAATATATGAACTTGCAGAGCTTGAAAATTCAATTTATAAACTTGCAAAAGATATTGAAAAAACTCAAAAAAGAACTAATGCTCTATCAAATATTCAAATTCCAAGATATAAAGAGCAAGTTAAACAAATTACTGAAAGTTTAGAAGAAAAAGAAAGAGAAGATTTCTTTAGATTAAAGAAAATTAAAAAATAATAATAAGGCTTTTATCTCTATTTATAACTGAGAGATAAAAGCTTTAATTTTTTACAAAATTATTGTGCATTATTATAAAATTTCTTTTTATCAGCATACATACATCTGTCCGCTTCCTCTTGTGCTTTTTCCCATTCATTAAAAGTTGCTCCTGTACAATATGCCATACCCATAGATATGCTAGCATTCGGCAAATTATTTTTACAAATTTCTGATAATGTCAATTTCATATTATTAATATAATCTTCTATTCTCTTAGAATTTTGATTAGAAAAAAGAATAGCAAATTCATCTCCTCCAATACGATTTTTTAGCCCTGTAAGAGAATCAGTATTATAAATATTTTTAAAATAGGGATTTGAGATCCTTTTAAATAAAATTTTAGATATAATAAAAGAAAAAATACAAGTTATAATAATCAATAAAATAGTAAAATTACGAAATGCTAAAAAAGTATTGTATTGATTAGTAGCAGGAAATTCTAATCCTAAAGCTCCTACAACGTTGCCTGTGTTGTCATTTAATGGATAATATGCAACAAAAACTTCGCCCCATTCTGTAATTAAAAGTTTACCTGATAATATATCTTTTCCAGACATAGCTAATAACAAATCAGATTGAAAATCTATTTCAATTAAATCACCTGGTTTACGAAAATCTTTATCATCTAAGGATAGACCATCAATATGATAAATTAGCTCTCCATCTTTATTGGTAGTTGCTGTATATAAATACTTAGCCGTAGTAATTTCTTTGACATATTTTAACGTCCGATGCGCATTTTTATAACTTTCAGTATTCATATCTTCATAAGTAATTATTTCATTAAAGAGCGAAGGCTCAAGATATTGGCTCAAATAAATCTTAACAGCTTCTCCACGCTCTTCTAAAGAAGCTATCATATCTTTATAGCTCATATTATAAATAACTATAGATAAAATAGTACAAGAAATAGATACTAGAACTAATACTAAAATAGCCACTTGATAACTTAATTGAGCTAATTTTTTACGCTTATTTTCTCTGTTCATATTATTTTTAAGCAAAGATGTCACCGTTTTATGTTTAACTATTCTCGCTCTTCTCCCTTCTAGCAAAAATTATTTATCCTTATGCATAAATATATATTAATTATTTTAATTTGTAAAGCATAAAGTTATAGTTTCATTATGTTTTTACTATTTATTTTAAAAAATATATTTTATTTTCCAAATTTTAACTTTAAAGTAAAAAAATGATAAATTTTATAAAAAAATATAAAAAATTTTCGACGGCAATTATAATATTCATTGCAATTGGCAAAATATGTGATTGAAAAACTTAAATTATTTCATAATTATATGAAATAATTACCAAAAAAATAAAATATTAAAAATTTTAACTTGCATTTGTAAAAAAAATATAAAAAAAATTATATATTTTTATTGTGAATTAACCTAAAATAGGGTATAATAAGTTTGAAAGAAGAGTTTTTCAACTCTTTAATTTGAATTGGAGGGATTAGATGAATAACTTAGTTGCAAGAAACAAGGTAGACGCTCTATTTGATGCAAACACTTTTGTAGAAATTGGAGCACTAGTAAAAAGTAAAAGCACGGCTTTTTCTCTATCTTGTGATGACACTTTAACAGATGGAGTAGTTTGTGGATACGGTACTATCGGTGAGAGACTTGTATATGTATGTTCTCAAGACGAAGGAGTTTTAGGTGGAGCAATTGGTGAAATGCATACCAAGAAAATTGTTAAAACTTTTAAGGAAGCAAAAAAAGTTGGAGCTCCTATAGTTATGTATATTAGCACAACAGGAGCAAGACTTGAAGAAGGCATTAAAAATTTAGAATCTTATGGAAAACTTTACAAAATTATGGCAGCAACCAAAGGAATTGTACCTGTAATTACTATTGTTGATGGAAATGCTCAAGGCGGAGCAGCTCTACTTTGCGGAATTGCAGACTTTGTTTTTATGAATGAGAAAAAAGCAAAAGTATTTTTATCTAGCGTAAACACCATGGACAACAAAGATTTAAAAGCTGATGATATTCAAACAGCTAAAGTACATGGAACTTCTAGTGGTCTTGCAAATTTTGTAGGAGATGACGCCTACATAACAGATAATGTAAAAAATATTCTTTCGTTTTTACCATCAAATCATACCGATAAAGGTAACTGGTGGCAAGAATGTTTTGATGATTTAAATCGTGTTGATACAAATCTTGATAATTTTGATTTTGAAAATTCAGATATTAAAAATATTATTGTTAGTGTTGCGGATGATAATAATTATTTTGAAATCTCTGAAGGATACGGTAAAACTATTACAATAGGGTTTATTAGACTTAATGGTACAACTATTGGTGTAATAGGAAATAAAGAAACAGGCATTTGTCTTGACGGTATTAAAAAGGCAAACAAATTTGTAGACTTTTTAAATAATTTCAAAATTCCTGTTCTAACTTTTGTAAATGCTACAAATTTTGAATCTACACAAGAAGCAGAGCAAAGAGGAATTATTGAAGAGTTTAGTAATTTTATTATAAAAATAGCTAATACTCAAGTTCCAAAAGTAAGCTTAATTTTAAATAAAGCTTATGGAAGTGCATATGTTCTTATGAATTCTGCACATATTGGAGCAGACTTAGTTCTCGCATGGCCAAATGCTGATATAAGTTTAATACCAACTGAAAGTGCTGTTAAAATTATGTATGCTAAAGAGCTTGCAAGTGGTGAGATTGACCAAGCAACTCTTAATGAAAAAGTAGCCGCTTATGCAGAACAAAATGCTGGTGTAAATGCAATGGCAGCTCTTGGATATATTGATGAAGTAATTGAACCTGCTGCATCCAGAAAGCGTTTAATTTCAGCTTTTGAAATGCTTTGGGGCAAAGGATACGATAAAAAGTAATTTTAAAGAAGGAGTTGATTAAGTGAGCGCATTTTTCGCTGGATTAAATACATTTGTAATTGGTATTTTAATCGTCTTCTTAGCACTTGTTTTGCTTATTGTACTTATTAATATGTTTGGCAAAGTAGTTTCTAGTTTTGAAAATAAGAAAAAAGCTATTGAGCCAACACCTGCACAAACTGCAAAAACAAGAGTTGCTGCTGTTACAACACAACAGCCAGTCGTAACTGTTGAAGATGATTGTGAAATTGTTGCCGCAATTTCTGCTGTAATCGCCCTAAGCCTTGGGACTACGACAGACAAATTGGTGGTTAAATCGTTAAAAAGAATTCGATAAGAAATTTTAAATTATATTAAAATTAAAAGTGGAGGTTATTTTAAAATGAGAAAATTTCAAGTTAATGTTAATGGTAAAGCTTATGAAGTAGAAGTTGAAGAATTAGGTGCAGGTCAAACAATGAGTGCTCCTGTTCAAAGAGCAGCAGCTCCTGCTATTGCAGCTCCAGTTGTTGCAGCTCCAGCAGCTGTTGGTGAAGGTGCAAAAGTTGTTGCTCCAATGCCTGGAAAAATTGTTGGAGTTAAAGTAACTGTTGGTCAAGAAATTAAAGAAGGAGACCTTGTTGCTATACTTGAAGCTATGAAAATGGAAAACGAAATATTTGCAAGTGCAAGTGGAAAAGTTACTTCTGTCGTTAAACAAGTAGGAGATATGGTCGAAGCTAATGATATAATTGTAACTATAGCATAAATAATAACTATCGCAAAAAATCTGTATAGGGAGGGTCAAGATGAATACATTTCAAGTTCTTGCACAATCTATTACTAACTTTGTAACTGAATCTGGTTTTGCTCAGTTAAATTTTGGTTATATAGTTATGATTATTATAGCATGTGCATTACTATATTTAGCGATCGGTAAGGGATTTGAACCTTTACTACTAGTACCAATCGCATTTGGTATCTTACTTGTAAATTTACCAGGCATCGGAATTAAAGCATATCCTACAGGAGGGGAACCTGGCGGATTACTTTATTATATTGGAATGGGTAAAGATTTAGGAATTTATCCACCACTTATTTTTATTGGTGTTGGAGCTATGACAGACTTTGGACCACTTATTGCAAATCCAAAAAGTCTACTTTTAGGAGCAGCTGCTCAAATTGGTATTTTTGTTGCATTTCTTGGTGCACTTCTTCTTGGATTTACACCAGAACAAGCTGCAGCTATTGGTATTATTGGTGGGGCAGACGGTCCTACTTCAATATATACAGCAACAAGACTTGCGCCAGAACTTCTTGGAGCAATCGCTGTTTCGGCTTATTCATACATGGCATTAGTGCCTGTAATTCAGCCACCTATTATGAAGTTATTTACGACTCCTGAAGAGCGTAAAATTAAAATGGAACAACTTCGTCCTGTTTCTTCAGTAGAAAAAGTATTGTTCCCAATTATCGTTACAATTGCAGTATCTTTACTTCTACCATCTGCTGGTACTTTGGTAGGAATGCTTATGTTTGGTAATCTTTTAAAAGAAGTTGGAGCGACATCTCGTCTTGCTGATGTAGCAAGTAATGCTATGATGTCTGTTATTACTATTTTATTAGGTGTAAGCGTTGGAGCGTCTACTAGTGCAGATACATTTTTAACAACACAAACTCTTGGGATTCTTGCACTTGGTTTATTTGCATTTATCGTTGGAACTGCTTGTGGTGTTTTATTTGGTAAAATTATGTGTAAAGCTAGCGGTGGAAAAATTAATCCTCTTATTGGTGCAGCTGGTGTTTCTGCCGTTCCTATGGCAGCTAGAGTTGTTCAAAAAGTTGGTCAAAAAGAAAATCCAACTAACTTCTTATTGATGCATGCAATGGGACCAAACGTAGCAGGTGTTATTGGTTCTGCTATTGCAGCCGGTGTTATGCTTTCAATTTACGCAAAATAATAAATGCATAATACACAAAAAATTAGTTAAAATAGTAATACAATGCAATAGGTAGTGCGTAAATATTACGGATTACGAATTAAATTAGGGAGGTTAAAATTTTGAGTAAAATAGTACAAAAACCTATTAAATTGATGGACACCACATTACGTGACTCTCATCAATCACTTATTGCAACACGTATGAAAACTGAGGAAATGCTTCCTATACTTAGTAAAATGGACGCGGTTGGCTTTGGAGCTCTTGAAGTTTGGGGAGGAGCAACATTTGACGCTAGTTTACGTTTTTTAAAGGAAGACCCATGGGAAAGATTACGTAAAATTCGTGCAGGAGCTCCAAAAACTCCACTTCAAATGTTATTTAGAGGCCAGAACATATTAGGATATAGACATTACGCAGATGATGTTGTTGAATATTTCGTTCAAAAAAGTATCGCAAATGGTATTGATATAATCAGAATATTTGATGCTCTAAATGATATTAGAAATCTTGAAACTGCTGTTAATGCAAGTAGAAAAGAAAAAGGACATTCACAAGTTACAATTTGTTATACAATAAGTGATGTTCATACTCATGAATACTTTATGAAACTTGCAAAAGACATTGAAAATATGGGAGCTGACTCTATCTGTCTAAAAGACATGGCAGGTCTACTTGTACCATATGAGGCAGAAGTACTTATCGGAGCTCTTAAAAAAGCTGTAAATATTCCAATACAACTTCACACTCACTATACAAGTGGTGTTGCTTCTATGACTTATCTAAAAGCAGTTGAAGCAGGTGTTGACGTTATAGATACAGCTATGTCACCATTTGCTCTTGGTACTTCTCAACCTGCTACAGAAGTTATGGTTGCTACATTTAAAGGCACTCCATATGATACAGGATATGATGAGAAATTATTAAGTGAAATTGCAGAATACTTTAGACCATTAAGAGAAAAAGCTATTGAAAGCGGACTTCTTAACCCTAAAATGCTTTCTGTTGATATTAATACTTTATTATATCAAGTTCCAGGTGGTATGTTATCAAACCTTGTATCTCAACTTAAGCAACAAAATGCTGAAGATAAGTTTTATGACGTTCTTCAAGAAATTCCAAGAGTTCGTGCAGATTTTGGATATCTTCCACTTGTTACACCAACTAGCCAAATTGTTGGTAACCAAGCAGTTCTTAACGTTCTTGCTGGCGAAAGATACAAAATGGTTTCTAAAGAAGCTAAAGGTATCATAAGAGGAGAATATGGCAGAACTCCTGTTCCTATCACTGATGAATTTGCTAAAACTATCATCGGAGATGAACCAAGAATTACACATAGACCAGCTGATGATATTGCTCCTGAAATGGAAAAACTAAAAAAAGAAGCTGCAAGATATACTCAACAAGAAGAAGACGTATTGTCTTATGCATTGTTTGACCAAGTTGCAACTGATTTCTTTAAATATCGTGAAGCTCAACAAACTAAAGTCGACCCTGCAATTGCAGACGAAAAAAATAAAGCTTATCCTATTTAATTAGGAAGCTTTATAAGATAATCCTGCTGTTTTAAGTGGGATTATTTTTTTCACATTCAAATGATATTGATAAATTTTTTTCATAATCTGAGATAGTTTTAATTTCGCCTTTAGTAATAATACATATACTAGTACCGAAATTATTAAATCTTGCACAACGACCTGCTCGATGTATATAACTATTTGAATTTGGAGGTACATCAAGACTTATTACATGTGAAATATTGGGTACATCAAGCCCTCTAGCACTTACATCAGACGATATTAGAACATTAGTTTTATTATTTCTAAAATTTAAAAGTGAATTTGCTCGCTCTTGTTTATTTTGGTTACTTGTCAAAATACTAGCTTTAAATCCGTTGTGTAATAATTTATCATATACTATCTGAGCTTCATGAATATTATTTACAAATACTAAGCTTGATTTTGGAGCTTGTTTATTTAAAATATTATTTAGAATATCAAATTTTTTTCTAAATTCTGTTACAAAAAATTGATGAGATATATTTTTATTTACTTTGTCTTGAACATTTATAAAAGATGGAGCTTTCAAAAAATCGTAGTTATCTTGTGTTAAAGTTGCAGAGCATAAAATAATTTGTGTTTGCTTTTGTAGAGCTTTTATTATATTTTTAATTTTAGCATTATGCTCATTATTAAAGAAATAATCTGCTTCATCTATCACCAGTGATTTAATTGTATGAGCAGGTAATTTTTTTTGAGCAATAAGGTCTAGTGCTCGCTCAGGAGTTGAAACTAAAATATTAGGCTTTTGTTTTTTTATATTCTCAATTACTCGGCTTGGATTTCCTATTAAAGATGAGCAAGTAATAGGTAGCTGACTATTTTTAATTAAAAGTCTAGTTTGTTCTAATATTTGAATTATAAGCTCTGATGTTGGAGCAAGTATAAGGACTTGACATTGTTTTATATTTTCCACTTGACTCATTAATGGAAGCAAAAACGCAAGTGTTTTGCCACTACCTGTTGGTGAAGCTATAACTACATCATTATTAGACATTATTTTTTCAATTGCTTCTTGTTGCATTTGTGTGAGCTCTTGTATATTTTGCAGTTCAAGTGCTTTTTGTAGTTCTGATTTTATCATATGACACGCTCCTTTTTATATAGATATATAATTGACAATTTTTTTGAAATTTAAACACAATATATATAACATAAAAATATACAATATTTAGAAAATAGTATAAAGTTGTAGAGGAGGTAATTAGTATGCCTATAAAATCACCCGTTACAGGTGAAGATGGTTTTACAGTAAAAGAAATTGCAGATGAATATGGTTGCACTTATGAGCAGCTTGTTTATTACCTTGGCAAAAAAAATTTTTTAGATAAGTACAATAAATTTACTATGGGCGCTATTAACCAAAGATATGTAGAATGTTTTTCAAATGGACAAAAATATATTACACAATATGGTAGATGTAAATTATTATTAATAGATAAGATGAGTTATTATGATACATTGTATCATAAAGATATTGTTTCAAGAGTTAATGTAGAAACTAAAAAAGAATTACGAAGATATTTGGATTTATCATCGTATTGTAATAAGATACAGTCAGAGCTAAAACAATGTACACAAAAGTATAATATTACTTTAGATGAACTTCGTAATGCTAAGATGTATATTAAACAACTTGAAGAAGGAATTATGAATAAAGTATCTGCTCCACAAAATATGCCATCCATTAAAACTTGTATTTGGAATTTTGATAATGATTATCTAACTATTACTGATAGAGCAGATAATATAATTAGAATACCGCTCACTGGTCCTTCCGACTTATGGCTAGTAGGTATAAATTCATATGGTAACATTACCTGGACAACTGAAGAAATGTGCTATGCGGTAGACACTTTAACAGATAAATTTAGTTTTACCAAATACGAGCTACAACTACTATGTAAGGCTTTAGCTCAATATGTAAATGATAATTATAAGGTAGATTTCTATGATAATGAAAATTTACAAATAAATAATATTGGTATTATCCTAACCATATTCGCACAAACTATATTTGAATTACCAAAACAACAAATAAATTTTATTCTGATTGATACGCCTTAATTCTGATTAGAATAAATTTATAAATAATTTTATAAAAGGAGATTAAAAATGGAATATGTTATTTTACTTATTGGTTTTATATTTTTAATTAAAGGAGCAGATTTTTTTGTTGAAGGAGCATCTTCAATTGCAGCTTCTTTAAGAGTTCCAACACTTATAATTGGGCTTACAATCGTAGCATTTGGAACGAGTGCTCCAGAGCTTGCAGTTAGTGTTACTTCCGCTCTTGATGGAAAAAACGCTATTGCAGTTGGTAATGTAATAGGCTCAAATATCTTTAATATTTTAATGGTTGTTGGTTTTGCAGCAGCAATTTTACCACTTAAAGTTAAAACCACAATTTTAATTAAAGAACTTCCGTTTACATTACTAGCATCATTTGTATTACTTGTACTTGCATTTGATGGTCCACTTCAAGGTCAACCATTAGGCTATATTGGTCGTGCTGATGGTATTATTTTACTATTTTTCTTTGGAATATTCTTATACTATCTTGTTGAAGTAGCACTTCAAGCTCGTAAAAATAATGAACCTGAAGAAAGCATTGAAACTATGTCTATGGGAAAAAGTATATTATTTTCAATAGTCGGAATTATTGGTATTGTACTTGGTGGACAATGGGTTGTTGATAGTGCAACTGAAATTGCTCTTTACTGGGGAATGTCTGAAGGACTAGTAGGTCTTACAATAGTTGCAATTGGTACATCTTTACCAGAATTTGTTACTAGTATTGTAGCCGCTAAAAAAGGAGAAAGTGACATTGCTCTTGGAAATGTAATTGGTTCAAATATCTTTAATATCTTTTTAATCCTTGGTGTTTCTACTATAATTAATCCAATTCCTATAACACCAGATGTTATTACTGATATGACAATTATGATAATTACTGTTGTTATTACTTTTATATTTGCAACAACAAAAAGAACAATTTCTCGTTTAGAAGGTAGCGCATTTGTTATAGGCTATTTTGCTTATATGGCATACATCATTATGAGATAACATTTAAAGTGACTGGTATATATTATCAGCCACTTTTTTATTTGTCTTATCTATTAATCAAACTTTTTCTTATAACAATAACCGTAAATATAAATACTATTAATTCTGTAAGAGGCATTGTCATCCATATGCTCTGAGCAGAAAATACCATTGGTAATACTAATATCAATCCACCACTAATAATTAAGCCTCTTGATATTGCAATGATAAATGCAATATTAGCTTTTAAAATAGATTGAAAATAATATGTAGCATAAATATTAAATGGTAGCAATAAAAATGACATACAATATAATCTTATAATTGTTGGAGCAATCTCTAAAACGTCTATAGTTGGTTTCATAAAAGCATATACAAATATGTTAGGAAAGCTCATTGTAACTATCACCCAAGCTAAACTTAATATTATAAGAGATACTACATTATACTTAAAAAGCTCTTTAATGCGATTAAATTGATTTGCTCCAAAATTGGTGGACAAAATTGGCTGAGAAGCCTGCCCTATTCCATAAGCACAACATTGAACAAAAGTTGATATATTAACAATAATACCATATACAGCTAGAGCATTACTATCTAAATATTTCATAATTTGAATATTAAATAGCATAGTCAATATACCCATTGCAATATCAATAAAAAATGTTGAAAATCCTAATACAATAATCTGTTTTACTTTATTAAATATATTTTTAGTTTTTATAAAGCGTAAAGTATTATGTTGACTTTTAAAATGAGATAGCATTATAACTAACGAGAAACTAGCTCCTATACAGGTGGCAATACCTGCTCCTATAATACCTAAATTAAATGTAAAAACAAAAACTATATCTCCTATTATATTAAAAATACCACCAAAAATAATTGCTTTAGTTGATAACATTGGATTATTATCATTCCTTAAAAATGCAGCAAAAAATTGCATAAATAAAAATATAGGTACAGATAGCTTAACAGGTATAAGATATTGTTTCGCCAGTGGTAATAAATCTTTATCTGCTCCAAGAGTTATTAATATAGCATCTTCAAAGAATATAAGTAGTAACCATAAAACAAGAGCTATGACAGTAGTTAATATAAACCCCATAGTAAAATACTCATTAGCATTTTCTTTAGAGTTTTTTTGTATACTAAATAAAATAGATGCTCCTATTCCTGTCAAAAGTCCAAAACTATATATAACATTCCAAATCGGAGCAATAATTGCCATAGTCGCTGAGCCTAGAGGACCATGATATTGACCTACAACTATCATATCTACTAATCCATATACTGATGGTAATATAGCTCCACCAAATGACGCAATGAGATACTTCAAATAAATTTGTTTAATATTTCCATGGACTAAATTCATAATTACCTCGTTTCTTTTTTTATAATTAAATTTGAAAATTATTTTTAGGATATGTATTAGAGCTATTAATTAAGATAAGTAAGTAAAAAAAAATGGACAAGAATTTATGCTCAATGCACACATTCTTATCCAGTAATAACATACCCTCCGAATTAATTATATTGTAACTAATTTTTATATTTTTGTCAAATTAATTTTGTAGATATTTAGGTCTTATATCAAATCTTCTTATATAATCCCATCTGCCTTCTCTTTCTTCATAAGGAGGATGCCACAATCCCCATCTTAGTCCTTCCAATGGAGCTTTGTCTGCCTCAGGATTTCTAAAAAGCCCTGCTGCTCCTGGACTGTGAGAAATTCGAGACATTATTTCAAAATTGATACCATCTTTTGCATACTGTATCGTGTCCCTTTCAGGACCTTCTCTATTTAATAGAGCAGCCATTCCATCTTTATATTGCCACATAATAACTTCATGTCCGCTATTTGTAATAGGATTATATTCACTTGGAATATAAGGACCTTCTACTTTATCAGCTATAGCAGCGCCCCATCTTGTATTTGTTCCAGCAAAGTCAGGTTTATTTTGTTTGTCTTTTTGCAACGCACACTTATAATATAAATAAAACTTATCATTATAGAAAAATAAAGTAGGGTCATGAACTGTTCCTTCAAATACTTGGTCATTATACGTTTCATAATCATCAAGCCAATGGCCATCTTCTCTTCTAGTCAAAATAGGTTCTTTAGATTTAGTCCAAGGTCCACATACATGCTCAGCAGCTGCTAGAGCAACGGTTTCATATGTGCCACGATATTTTCCATCTTTATCCATACATTGATATACCAGATAAAATTTACCATCATGAGCAAGTATTTCTGGCGTACACACTGTTCGCTCATCATATGAGCCTTGTCCACCACGACCAATGGCTACTCCTTGCTCTTCCCAATCATAACCATCTTTTGATGTTGCATACCATATATCAGCATAATCCCAAGGGAATTGTTTGTCATATATATTCTCAGATTTAGAATTGAAGTCCCCTTCACTTTTTGTGTACCAAACATAATATAAGCCGTCAACTAAAATAACAGCACTAGGGTCACGTCTTACTACACCTTCTTCTTTACCTAGTCCTTTAACATTTCTGTAATTAAATTCGCAAAACCATTCACCATTGTCATGTGGATAATTTTCTGCTCTTAAAGTAGCTGTACTTTTTTTCATAATATGCTCCTTTTTTAATTATTTTTATAGATAAAAATATTATAACATGTGCTCTTTTATATTTTCAAATTTAAAATATTTTATATTATATATAATATTGCTAATATTTAATAATAGGAAGCTGGGGACCATATTCTAAAAAATATATAAATTGCTCTTGATCTTCTCTAAAAATATTAAGATTTTCATCTCATTTATCAAAGAGAAGATAAGAGCTTTATCTAAATTTAGTAGGTAATATATAAAATATAATTGTTCTATTTTTATTTATGTATTATATATCACCTCAATTTATTAAAATTAATACATTATTGGCATAGTAGGGTGAGAAACATCTGGAGTTGGAGCTGGAGCTGGTGTTGTATTTGAATCTGGGTTAGCAGATAGTGGTAAATCACCTTCTTTAAAGTTTGTAGTAAAATTTGAATAGCTCTTAGATGTTCCGTCTTGTAATGTAGTATAAACTGATACAGAAACAATTGAGTTATATGGCATTGTGATAGCTGCTACACCAAATTTGTTGCTACTTGATAAAATTTTACCATCGCTTACATTTATTGTGAGCTTATTGCCGTTACTTACTTTAGCTGTTTTAGTCGGAACACTATACATTCCAGCAAATTGCGTGCTCGGTTTTTCAAGGTCACTTAAAAAGTCAATCTCAATTGTAGCTGACATTATGTTCTTTGCATCTGTTAGTGTTAAGAAAATTCCATCATTGAATATATCAATATTAGCTCCTGTTACTGTTTCAACTGTTGAACCTACTGGCGTTGCTTGAACTGATACAGGCATTTGTACTTGTACAACAGCTGCTGTCGCTATTGCTAGTGTTGCAATTAATTGTTTCGTTTTCATATAATAATTCTCCTTTTTCTAATTAAATTTTAAATTAACAAATAAAATCTAACATTATTAATTGTTAAAAATTTACTTAGAAAAAAATATATTAAAATAAAAAAAAGCAATTACACAAAAAAATAATGTAAAAGCTTTTTAGAAAAATTTTTTAATTGATATTTATAAAGGTAATTTTTTTAATTTCTAGCTCTGAAGATACAAAATCTAATCTTAAAGTATAAAATCCTTTTTCAAGTTGTATATCAGCCAATTTTTTAGTAGGAGTTTTGCCATGTGTATTTCCAATTTGTATAGTTGTCATAAGAGCGTCATTTAAAAATACGTTACACGTAGTTTGCCCTATTCCCTTTGCATTAGAGAAATAAGATACATTTACCTGATATTCTCCTGATTGGTCAAAATAAAACGAGTGAGTTTTTTCAGTAGTTATATGGATGCTATTGTCTACTAATGACTTTGCTCCTTCAATTGTAGAGCAAGCCTTAAAGAAATGTGGCTTCCCGAATAATAATTCTCCTCTTCGTAGAGCTTGCGTATTAAGAGCAAATTTACATATATTCATAGCACATCGTTGCAACTCTGCTAAGCTTAATTTACCATTTGCTAAATATTGAGCTATATTGTCTTCGTTATCATTAATTTCTGCACCATAATTTCCAACTACCATATATACATCATTTTGAGCTTTTACCATATTAGCAAGATCTTGACGTGTTGCCTTTCCGCCATCTATAACATCGTTCATTCTTGCCCACCAGTCAGTCATAACTATTCCATCAAATTTCCATTCTTTTCTTAAAATAGTAGTGGTCAAATCATAATTAGATGCTGTCCAATGTCCATTTATTGGATTATATGCTGTCATAACACTATGAGCACCACCTTCTTTTATGGCAATTTCAAAACCTTTAAGATATATTTCACGTAGAGCTCGTTCTGAAATTACAGCATTTATTTCATGTCTAAATGTTTCTTGGCTATTACAAGCAAAGTGTTTTAGAGTGGCTTCTGCTCCACCTTTTCTAATTCCTCTTACAACTGCTGCTGCAATTTTTCCAGTGAGCAATGGATCTTCTGAATAGTATTCAAAATTTCTACCGTTTAAAGGATTACGATGAATATTTATTCCTGGTCCTAAAAGGAGCTCAATGCAATTACCTGATAATTCTTGACCTTCCATTTCATATAGTTGCTCAATTAAAGCTGTATCCCAAGTTGCAGCCAGTAATGTTCCTATTGGCATTAATGTAGCACATAAACCACTTTCCATACGTATTCCAGATGGTCCATCCGAACTACACATAAGAGGTATACCAAAATTTCTAAGATTAGTAGAAACTCCTCCAAAAGCTGATGCAGTACCTGGAGTTACATTTGGATGACTCATTCCTTCTCCTCTAACAATAATTTCTAAGTCTTCTTTAGAAAGTTGAGCAATAAATTTTTCCATACTTATTTTATTTTTCTTAACATCATTAAGCTTATAACCTTTATCACCTGTGAGCACAATTTCTTTTGGCATTCTACTGTTTATACGATTAGCTAAATTTATTGTTTGTGTTGGAACATCTTCAAAGTCTATATCTATATTGCCATTATCTCCAACTTTTGGCTTAATACGTTTAAAACTAGCACTAGGAGCTAATGCCTCTTCTAATTGCTCTACTACAATAGTGTTATCAATATTTATACTTCCAGAAAATGTTGTGGTTTTTGTGTAAAATTTGTACGCTCCTTTTTCTAATACATAAGCTGATTTATATCCTGTTATACCACTATCATCAAAAGTAGCCATATTTTCAACAGGAATAGAGATAGATAATGTTTCACTTTGTCCTGGTTTTAAAAGTTTTGTTTTCGCAAATGCTATTAGCTCTCGCTTAGGTCTACCTAATTTGCCCATTGGAGCTTCTAAATATATTTGAACAACTTCCTTACCACTATACGTATTACCTGTATTAGTTACTTTTAATGATATCTCAACACCTGATAGAGCAAGATTAGATGTGCCAGATTTTGGTATAAAAGATTCTGACCCCAAACTAAAATCATCTATATCAAATGTGGTATAAGATAATCCATAACCAAATGGATATTTAACTTTATCTTGAGCAAATGTTTCAAAGTATCTATAGCCTACATAAATGTCTTCTTCATATATATTTTGTGTAGAACCACCATGATTTTTAGTAGATGGATAATCATCAATATTGTATGCTATAGTATCAGGTAACTTTCCACTTGGGGTTACATCTCCTAGAACAACATCAACAATGGCATTTCCGCCTTCCATACCACCGTGCCAAGCATATATGAGCATATTTATCTTGTCATTTTCCCAAGACATATCAATAATATTTGATACATTTATAATAACTCCAACTTCATTAAACTGAGCACAAACTTTATCAATCATATCTAATTCTTCATTAGTTAATAAATAGCTTCCTGCTTCATTAAAATTATCTTTATCTTCACCAGCAGTTCTACCTATTATAATAATTGCTTTATCTGAAATTTTAGCTGCATTAGAAACAATCTCATCACTTAAAAACATTTCTACTTGACTCCAAGGTTCAGATGCCCAACTGCCGTCACCTTTATTAAATGGGTTATCTACAAGCCATTCTTTATAAGTATTATACAGAACTTGATTTACATTTACTCTATTACGACTAATAAGAGAATTTATAAAATCAGTAGTATATTCTACATTTACTGCTCCTCCTGAGCCTGTGCCACTACGATAATAATCAAACTGACAGCGTCCAAAAACTGCAACATTTTCTTCATTTTTTAAAGGCAAAAAATTATTTTCATTTTTTAATAAAACTGCTCCTTCAGCAGC
>LJHE01000067.1 GCA_001983555.1 Candidatus Epulonipiscioides gigas | reverse complement strand
GAAAAACAGGTAAACGATATAAGTACTAATAATAGAAGATTCATCTTATACTGAAACTCCCACACCTAAAGGAGTGGAGTTCTTAAGTACTAACTAATTTTCTTATATGACTCTAAAGTCAATATACACTAATATAGTTTCCCTAAGACTTTTACTATCAATAGTTCCTATGAACTAATTAGTGATAGTATTACGCCCGTTTCAAGACGTTTTTATAATTTATATTCCCATACTTGATAGATTTTTATTTAACTTTAATCTATTTATTTCTTTATCATGCAATTTTACAAATTTAATAGGGCTTATATCCCACCCCTAAAGGAGTGGGCTTTACGCATATTGATGTAATTTGCAGAATGCTTCTATATTCAGTCCATTCATTTGTATTGCCTAGTGTAGCCATTAAAACTAACCATACTACTTCGTTTAGAGGATATTTTACCTTTGTAAATTGTCTTTGATCTTCTATTTCTGTTAGAACTATAAAAAAATCATTCATATCATTCACTTGTACTTTCATTAACATTCTCCTCAATTAATAATATTGTATAGTATTACCACTAATTGAGAAGTTTTAAACATATTTTTTATTCATGCGTTTGTCCTGGTACAATGAGAGGTTAAGATCTAATAATTTTTTTCGATTTCTTCACGTACAATTGTAGTCCATTTGAAAATACCCTGATTATCTGGCCCCATTGTATGAGCATCTTTTAAAGTAATATCAAAATTACAATTATTTTCTTTAAATATTTTAAAATGCTCTTGTAAATCTTTTCTAACAAAATCTTCGTTTACACCTGTTGCAACAGCACTTGATGGGTTTGGTCTCCACGAAGTTACATAATTTTTACCAATTTGCTCGGCACACTTTCTAGCGTTAGAAAATGGAGTGATAGCAATACGTCTTAAATTCTTTAGTTCTTTGACAATTCCTATTTTTTGTGTCATATCTTCGCAACAACCATATGAGGCTAAACCAAATCTTTCAATAATAGGTTTTTGATAATCAAACATAAATTCTTTAAACATATCAGGTCCAACGCCAGTAAATTCTTGTGAAGCCATAAATATCCACAAATCTTTCATGGAATTTACAGGTTGTATTACATTAGGTTTAACAAGCTCATCTGAGTATGGCATTGCTTGATTAATGGTATCAATAGAGCTATAACCTTTATTTTGCTCTGTTAGGTCTAATTGGCATAATATTGCTTTTTGCATAAATGATATTATTTTATGCAACCATTCAGGATTGTCATACATATCCCACATTAATTGCTCAAGACCACGCATTTTTGCTAGTAATGTTGAAATATCAGCATTCCAAGGATCAGCAAATGGAGTTTTTCTACTAATTACAATAGGAATTGAATCTTTTAGAATATCATATAATTGTTCATATTTTTCTAAAGTTGCTTGCTCATTTACACTATAATCCGTTACTACCATTTTTTCTGCATCTTCTAATTCTAGTATAGATGGAGTATATCCTTGAGCTTCTCCATAAGTTTTTCGATGAGTCATATTACAAGGTATACCCCAAATGCTATGATTGGATATGTTTATTGTAGCGTCAAGCGTAATATATGGCTCAATAATATAATCATCAGGCAATGTCATTCTATAGCGATTTAGTAAAAATTCTTTTTCAAGTTGGCGTAAATTAGGTTGAGTGCATTTTAAATTTTTTATAGGAAAAATTTCATGAAAAGGAATATAACGTATGTATATTAAAGGTTTTCCATTACTTTTTAAATCATTATGCAAAGTCCAAGTTACTCTTCGTGCATTCATAATATCACTTGTCGCATATTCATAGGTTTCTTTTGCTAAATCTCTAAGATAACTTTTTTCATCAAACATTTTATACACGCTCCTTTTATTTTTTTAGGCCTGCCTATATTTAAAGACAAGCTCAGATACTTATAATCAACAATTTAAAAAATATCACAGTTGTTTGAATCTCATGTGCCATTGAACCCTTCCGTCAGCTAAAGCTGCCATCTCCCCTTAAAAGGGGAGGCTATCAAGCGAACAAAAGCTGAAGTATTACACTAAAGTTGTCGTTTACTAGACAGTCCACCAACAGTACCGAAGATACAATGGGGGGTTTAAAGGTAGGCTTATATTTAAAGCACTGTAATTATAATTTAGAATATAGTTTCGATTAAATTACTTACATCTCCCATTTCTGGAATTTGCTTATTTGAGAAAATATAGTATTCATCAGCAATATTTGCACCATTTATTTTAAAAGCTTTAGCAACATCTTGTGCTGGAGCATACCATACTTCATTTTCCACAACACAATTTCCTTCCATAGTCAAATCTTTTGTAGCAACATTCATAGTATTACTTCCACTTGTAAATTCTATCATATGATCCATATAGAATATAGACATTTTATCATCTTTAATGGTAGTATTTATTGCTCCAAAATTGTTTGATACAAATTGAATAGGAATATAAAAGATATTATTAATTATTTTTGGTGTGGCAGTTGTATTTGTATTAATAACTTTTGTTTCCATTCCATTGACAAATGCTATATTGTTATCTACATCTACAATTGAGCTATCAAATACAATTTCTCGTAGTTCATCACTACCGTCTTTTTTGAATACTACTGTATTATAAGAAATATTTCCACTATCAGAAGCAGCCGACAATTTTACAAAGCTATTTTCATCTAAATTAAATGTACCCAAGTCAATAAATCCTGCTCCTGTTTTTTGATTAAGAGCAACTTTTTCTGTTCCACCTGTGTGCACTACTTCAATGGTTGCTTTATCTGTTCTATTTTCATGAATTGCATTATAAAATTTTATGTCATATTCTCCAGACTCGGTAAGTTCTGGTGACCAAGTAGCATAAGTTCCGTCAGAGCTGTCTGACCAACGTGTTGCTGCGTTTAAATAGCCTTTAACCCCACTGTTACCAAATGTTGAGCCCACTTCTTTATAAGCACTTTTTGGATAATTGTATCCAACGGAAATATCTCCAAATGACAATTGCAAATCTTTTTCATCAGTTGGGTATGCTTCTAGTGATGTGTGATGCTCTTTTCCAGTAGTTTGTATAAATGATACATTATCAATATCTAAAATTTGACCAGCTTTTGCATCTGAAACAAATGAAATAATGGCTTCTCCATTTTCTACTTTGATATTTTCAATTTTTACTTCTTGCCATACTCCTTTTTCTGTTTTTGGAATAGTTGCACTATACTCTTCCATACCTTGGCCATTTGCAGTCATTATGTGGTTTCCGCCTGATTCATTGCGAACCATTGCAGAAAAGGTATAAGTCTCATTTGGCAAAAATGGTATGTGCAAATAAGTTGTAACTTGATAATCTTTTTGTGAGCTATTATGTCTTAATATAGCTTCTCCTTCGTAGCTTTCATTAGTGAGCACAATATTAGTCGCAGTATTTTTGTCAGTTCCTTTTGTATACCAACCGACTGGACTTTTCAAACTACGAGTATATTCTTCAAAGAAATCTTCTTGCTTATTGTATTCAAAACTTGGATTTACAACCATATTTACGCCAACTAGATCTACATTATAGTATCTAAAATAATCCCAAGTACTTTCCCCTGGTAATTTATCTAATAATATTTCTTCTTTAAAATAGTTGCTTCCAAGACCAGTAAGCCACATGTTTTGAGGACCATAAACTTTTGGATTTTCAACTGTTCTAAAAAGTTTTCCATCTAAATACCAATTAATTTTATTTGGAAGCCACTCAACTCCCATTACAAATTCTCGCTCTGAAGTATTAATTTCACCATAATCAGGAGTTTTGCCATCTTTAAATCCACCTGTTGTTGTATGTGAACCTATGTAGTAATGTACGTTAGTATTAATTTCTTCTGGAGTTCCAGAATCTATTTCATAAAAATCTATTTCAATAATCATGTTGTTAGATGGTACTGTTACATTATCTCCGCCACCTCTGCCCATAACCCAAAATGAAGAGTGCATTCCACCAGTTGCTCCAAATAATTTTGCTTTAGCTTCATAATATCCATATCCAAACAATTTTTTAGAAATAAGCCCACCGCCAGTTAACGTTGCAGTATCACCCACTCGGTTTTCATAACCTATTTTTACTTTTAGATTTCCATCGGCAACAGTAGTATTTTCTTTGTAATTCTTCCCTCCAAGACGTTCACCAGTTCTTAGTGTCCATTCTTTTTCATTAACAGATGTTCCATTAAAATCATCTTCATACACTAAATTATAGTTTTCATGTGGAGCATATCCTCGTTTTGCTTCCTTATTTTCAATATGTGTTCCATCATATCCTATTTCAGCAGCCCCAACGGATATTGACCACACGCTTGCTAACATTCCTAAACCAATTCCAATTTTACTAAGATTTTTATTCATATTAAAGCCTCCTATTACTAAAATTATAACAAATTCAGCATAACATTTTTTACATATTTTGGCAATATTAAATTAATATTTTTTATATTTTTTTGAGAATACGCAAGAAGTCAACCACACAGTCTCCAGTGACCTCTTTTTTAAGCTGGAAAAATTTTAAGAACTTGGATGAAATATTATCTAAAAAATGGGAATACTGTTAAAAAAGATAATAAAAGGAGCTTCTCAATGAAAACTACAAATACACCAAAAAGTACAGAAGAACAATTAAAAGAAGAAAATTTATATTTAAAAGCTGAGAATGAATATCTAAAAAAGTTGAATGCTCTTGCTCAAAACAACAAAAAGTAATAATAATTGATGAGTTAAGAGCTAAATACACATTAAAAATACTTCTTACGATATCTCAGATCCCACGTTCAACATACTATAAAATAAGAACTAGACAGGATAAAGATATTAAAAATATTGACATTATAAATGAGATAAAAGATATAGCTATTAACAATCATTCATATGGTTATAGAAGGATAACTCTTGAATTAAAAAATAGAGGTTTTAATGTAAACCATAAAAAAGTATTAAGACTTATGAAGAAAGAAGGGCTACTAGCAACAACTAGAAAAAAACTTTAAATATTCTTTTTACATGAAATTTTGAAGTTATAAATCCGAACTTTACCGTCAACTGAAGGTAACATCAGCCAAAGTCCTCAACTGTCAGCTCAAATTGTCATTTACTTGGATCCCTTTCGGTGGCTAACGCAACCTCCCACAATCCCCTAACAGTCCCCCATTTTAAAGCGGGAAAAGTGCCGAAGGTACAATGGGGGTTGAACTGACCACACCAAAATTTCTACTTATGACTACTTGAGCGCTCATTTGGCTGAATAATTACAGCGGCGGGTCTTCTCCAATTAAACATATAAGACTCACCAGAAGCCTGCCCAATCATATTTTTCCAAGATAAATCTAATTTAAATTCAGGATCTGCTCCTACCCAAGCAACAACAGCATCTGGGTCTGCAGTCAAATATTTCTCACTATCCATATTATCTATTACAATAGGATTACCGTCTGTTAAAATTGCCACTTGAGCATCTGGACCTTTTCCTTTCAAAGTGGACATAACTAGCCCTTTTTGTGAAATTATCCCCTGAGCTAAAAATCGTACTTTATAGCTACAGTCTGCAAATGCAAGTATATTATCACTCTCTACTGAAACCCTTTCCCCTTGGCGCAATTTTAAAACTACCACATGTTGTTGATTGTTTGCATAATAAGTTATATTTGGACCTTGTGATTTCACAACCATTAAAGGCAAGTTCTCATTTGTTAACCTACGCATTATTTGTCCAATACCAGCAGAAGCTATATTACCTTGAGGTCCCAATAAAATTTTTTCAAATTGATAATTTTTATTTTTTGGAGATTCTCCTCCTATAAAACAACCTGCTTTTGTAAATAGCTTTGTTCTATCACCATCATTTATTACTTTAAGAGTGAGCTCATTAACTGCTTCAAATCTTATCATAATATTCTCCTCCTTTAAAATAAATTAACTCCATAAAAATTACATAATCCTGCTAAATCAGTATCTAAACCTTGACCAACTGCATTAAATCTCCACTCATTACCTTTTCTATAAATCTCACCCACTGTGAGAGATCTCACATCACAAGCATAATCTGTTAAATTAAATTTCACAATTTCTTTTTCATCTCGCTTATCAATCACCCTTACATATGCATTTCGCACATCTCCAAACTTTTGTCCATTTGCCACTGCATCATTTATAGTAATAACTATTGCAATTTTTTGCACTTGTGGATTTACCTTTGAGAGCTGAATTTGTATTATTTCATCATCTCCACTACCTTGACCTGTAGTACTGTCACACAATTGTACACAAGAACCATCTGGAGAAATAGTCTGATTATAAAAAATAAACCACTCATCACCTATTACTTTATTATTAGCTCCGAGCATAAATGCCTCTGCATCTAAATCATAAGGTATTCTCGAATTTGTTGGTAAATCCCAGCCAAGTCCTATTTTGATAACATCTAAACCCGAATTAGAGCTAGATAAATTAAACTTTTGACCTTTTATAAGGCTTACACCAGTACCAAAATGTCTTGGTGTTGAATTATAAACAGGTTGCTCAGTATAAGACGGATTATAATTTTGTCGATTATTCCAATTATTTTCATTAAAATGCTCATTATTGTTTTGATAATAATGATTATTATGGTATTGAGCACTATTTGGATTATGGCTATTATTATTGCTCCAGTATTGATTATTATTATGCTGAGCATTATTTGGATTATGGCTATTATTATTGCTCCTGTGTTGATTATTATGCTGAGCATTATTCGGATTGTAGTGGCTATTGTCATTGCTCCAGCATTGATTATTATTATGCTGAGCATTGTTTGGATTATTATATCTATGACTTTGTTCATCTTCATCATCATAGTATGATTCATGATCCCAATTTTGTCTGTGTAGTCGACTATAATCTCTATTAGAGCGTGTACAATCTAACCTATTAAAAAAATCTTGCGTAAGATTTTGCAAATTTATACCACCCACTGTCTTGCCTTTAGTTATCTCAGAAAGTCTTTCTACATTCAACGCATCCTTAATTCTATCTGGTATATTAAACATAACTCGCTCCTTTCCAATTTGTACTTAAAATCTACTTTAATTAATACATAGTTATATATCGTCTAAATTTAAATAAATTTTTAATAAAAAATTGATAATTGTTTTAAATTATGGTAACATTAACTAGTATTTTATTTGTAAAATATTTTAATAAAAAGGAGTTAAAAAAATGAAAAAACCAAATGTAGTCTGGATATTAACAGACGATCAAGGCATGGGAGATTTAGGATGTACTGGAAATGACATGGTTAAAACACCACATATAGACGAATTTTATAATCGTTGTGTGAGAATGTCAAATTACCATGTTGGCCCGACTTGTGCTCCAACAAGGTCAACTCTTGTAACTGGTCATTTTGCAAATAGCACAGGTGTATGGCACACAATTGGTGGTAGGTCTTTGCTTCGTAAAGATGAGTGGACAATTGCAACCGCATTTGATGAAGGTGGATATGAAACAGGAATTTTTGGAAAATGGCATCTCGGAGATATCTATCCATACAGAGCATGTGATCGTGGCTTCAAAAAGTCTATTACACTTGGCGGCGGTGGAATTTCTCAAATTCCAGACTTCTGGGGCAATGACTATTTTGATGATACTTATTGGGTAGATGGTGTACCTCAAAAATTTAAGGGCTATTGTACAGATGTTTTCTTTGAAGAAGGAATAAAATTTATTGACCAAAATAAAGACAAACCATTTTTTTGTATGATTACGCCAAATGCTCCTCATGGACCACTAAATGTTCCAAGAAATTATAATGATATGTATAAAGATGATACCAGAGTTCCTGCACATAGAAAAAGATTTTATGGAATGATAACTAATATTGATGACAATTTTGGAAAGCTCATAAATTATCTTGAAGAAAATAATTTAATAGAAAATACTATTGTAATATTTATGACAGATAATGGCACAGCTGGTGGCTTTAATATGGACAAACAGGGAAATATTACAAGTGGATATAATGCTGGTTTACGTGGTAGCAAAAACTCAGAATATGATGGTGGGCATAGAGTACCATTTTTCTTTAGATATGATGCTCTAAATTTAAATAATGGTATTGATGAAAATAATATCACTGCAAGTGTTGACTTGATGCCAACATTACTTGATTTTTGTGGTGTAGACAAAGGCAATCATACGTTCCATGGAATAAGTTTAAAACCATTATTATGCAATGGTATAGTAACAGACAGAGCAGTTGTTACAGATTCTCAAAGAGTGCCACATCCAATTAAATGGAGAAAAAGTGCTGTAATGAGAGATAGCTGGAGATTAGTAAATGGTACAGAGCTTTATGATATTGATGCAGACCGTGCTCAAAGAAATGATATCTCAGCAGAGCATCCCGAAGTTGTTGAAAAATTGCGCGCTGATTATGATAAGTGGTGGGAACTTGTCTCTCCAAAATTTGATGAGGAAATTCCTATTTCAATAGGCGAACATGAAAATTATCTAACTATTCATGATGTTAGAAATGCAGAAGATAAAGGAACATATCAACAAGCTCACGTTAGAGAAGGTGCTATAGCTGAAGGCTATTTTGAAATACAAGTTGAAGCAGATGGCAAATATGAATTTAAACTTAGACGTTGGGCAAGAGAAGTACCACATAAAATTAAAGAAGGTATCGATCCTAAACATAATGATATTGAATTTGCAAAAGATTGTATTATAGAAAGTGACCACCGATATTATTTAGGAGGAGTGGCTATCGATTTAACACATGCTCATATTTCTATACAAGGTCATAATGAAACTAAAGAAATTGGCGACGACGATGAATATGTAAGCTTTATTCTTGATCTAAAACAAGGAGCTACTTATTTAGAAACTTGGTTCTCCAATAAAGATATAGAAAAAATGGGCACTTATTTTGTTGAAGTTTCAAAAATATAGTCATAGTTCTAGGAAAAATATAGAATTGCCTTTAAGTCTCCTCTAAACCTTTGGTGCTTTTTAACATTAAAATGGGGGATTGGTGACAGTTGGAGGTTGGTGGCAGATATGTAATGCCTCCCTCGTGGAGGGAGGCATCCATTAATATAGGCAAACAAATATTAAGCTTTGCCTATAGAACCGAATAGTTCCATTTTTTCTTTAACAGTTTGTTTAATAGCTTCATATCCAGGAGCAAGAAGTTTACGTGGGTCAAAGCCTTTTCCAACTAAATCTTTACCCTCCTCGATATATTTTCTTGTAGCAGCAGCAAAAGTAAGCTGGCACTCAGTATTTACATTAATTTTAGAAACTCCAAGAGAAATAGCTTTTTGAATCATCTGCTCGTTGATGCCTGTTCCGCCATGTAGAACAAGCGGCATAGCCTCTGTTAATTTTTGAATTTCATCAAGAGCTTCAAATTCAAGTCCTGCCCAATTATCTGGATATTTTCCGTGTATATTTCCTATTCCAGCCGCAAGCATATCTACACCAAGATTTGCAATTAGCTTACATTCTTTAGCATCAGCAACTTCGCCTTTACCTACAACCCCGTCTTCTTCTCCGCCGATTGAACCAACTTCTGCTTCAATTGAAAGTCCTTTTGAATGAGCAAGAGTTACAAGTTCTTTGGTTTTTTCAACATTTTCATCAATTGAATAATGTGAGCCGTCAAACATTACAGAAGAAAAACCTGCTTCAATAACTTTTTTTGCATGCTCATAGCTTCCATGGTCTAAGTGAAGAGCAACAGGAACATCAATGTTTAGGTCTTTAATCATCCCTTTAACCATTCCAACAATTGTATCATATCCACCCATATATTTTCCCGCACCTTCTGATACTCCAAGAATTACAGGTGAGTTGTTTTCTTTGGCAGTGACTAAAACTGCTTTTGTCCACTCAAGATTATTAATATTAAATTGCCCTACCGCATATTTTCCTGCTTTTGCTTTGTCAAGCATTTCCTTTGCTGAAACTAACATACATTACCTCCAATGTTTATATTAGAACATACGTTCTATACTAATAATAGTATATTTTATCGTATTTGTAAACAAAAAAAATTTTAAATAGTTTCTACATAATATTACAATTATATTACAAATGTGAAAAAAGTATTGATTTTTGTTATATGATGTTGTATACTATCTTTCGTAGCAAGGCAATATAAAATTTATCAAATAATCTAAATTATCTAAATAATCTAATTAGTTAAAACACTTTAGGAGGCGCGTTTATGAGACTATTAAAAAAAATGGCAATCGCACTTTGTTCAGTAGCAGCAATTATGAGCACAAACAGCTCTGTAATGGCAGCATCTAATGCAATTATAGATATAAAAGATATGATAATAGGAAGCACGCTTGGTTACAAAATAGTAGACGGAGAAGTTACAAAAGATGGATTTAACATTTTTGTAAATACTACTATTCCATATGCAAATGAGCAATTTTTAATACACGGACATGATGTAGCTTTTAATGCCAATTTATATGATGAAAATATAAAATCAGAAGGAACCAATGAAACAGTTGATGTAAAATATTTAGACTCAGACTCAATAAGAGTAGCAGTTAGCAATATTTCAAGTGATAATATGTTTATGGTTCCTTTATTTGTTGAAGTCACAGGAGAAAATCCTAGTGTTGAGATAATAGGAAATGGTGGCATCAGCTCACAAATGATTAATTTATCACAAGAAACAGTTTCAGACAAAAATATCAAAATCAAGTTTGGAGAAAAAAGAAATGTACCAATTGAAGGAGAAGGATTTCTAGGAGAAGTTATTATAGATGAAGTTGTGCCGGGTGCTCTTAAGAAGCCAACAACTGTAACACTTAATCTTGAAACAAACTCTGGTGTAGTGTTTGATATTGAAAAAGGACAACAAGTTAATCTTGTGGGAACTGCTGGATTTGCTGGTACAAAGACTGTGGCAACAGTAACAGAAGTAATAGCAAATGACCAACAAATTACCATTGAATTTCCAAGTCTTGATGATAATGATATTAAAGGTGGTATAAGTATAGTTGATATTCCTGTTAAACCTGAAAACAGAAAAGTAGGAGTTATTTGTGATGAAATCTTTGTTAATGTATTTGCAAATGATGTCGTACAAAGAGGGGTTGTATCCGAGGTTGTTGACTATAATGTATTTTTAAATGCAAACAAAAAGCAAAAGTTTATTGCAGGGGGGCAATCAGAGCGAGTTAAATTTTCAATAGTTGAAAGTGTATCTGGCTCTTTAGATGATGACTTAGACTTGTTTGTATCTACAGAAGGTGCTCAAATAGTTAATTTTAAAGAACAAACTGTTGATGGCATCAATTTTAACGCCGTTAAAAATTATAATGGTGACATAGTTGAAATCGTTGGAAAAATGACTGATGATTTTAACAGTAATATTGCAAATAATATAGAATTAGAGCTTGAGCTCTTGTCAGGTGTAAACGAAACTGGGGAAGTTATAATAAATGTAGAAGGTCGTAATTTTGATAAAATACTTTCTTTACCAATTGGATACATTGAAAATACTGTAAGTGTTAAAAATGAGACTGCTAATTTAGAAATTGGTATTAAAGAGCAAATGGCAGGAAAAATTGTTATTACTGAAAGTAAGTCAAATGTTTTAGAAAAATATGATCAAGTTATTGTAGAATTAGAAGATGCTAGAGAAAATGATATTAGAATTGAAGATGTTAAAGTTGAAGCAACTAATGGATTAACTATTAAACATGAAATAATGGGTGACTATATAGTTATTGATATTACAAGACAATCTGCAACTGCAGGTGAGATTATAGTTTCTGATATGGTATTTACCGTTGGTCAAAATGCTCCTTATGGAACTTATGATGTGAGAGTAAGTGGTAGTGCAATTTCTGGCAAAAATGAAGACTTTAATGGACATAACTTTAATAAAGCTGCTAGAGATGCAATTGTGGTGAATGATTTTGCTGTATTAGACAAAAAAGCCTTTGTTAAACCACAGGTAGAAGTTAAAGAAGTGGTTGTTGAAAAAGAAGTTGTGAAAGAAGTTGTAAAAGAAGTTGTAAAAGAAGTTGTTGTTGAAGTTGAAAAAGATGAAGTTATTGGGGTTATTAATTTAGAAGACAAAATAGTTACACGTAACAATACTATTAAAGAACTTACAGCAAATCCTGTTGTTACAACAGATAATAATGTTTTAATAGCAGTTAGAGATATTGCAAAAGTATTTGGACTAGATGAAAGTGACGTGGTATTTAAAGGAATAAAAACTATAGTTAATGGAAATATTGAAATAGAGCAAGGTAGTGATATTTTAAATATTGGAGGTTTTAAGCTCAAAATGAGCAACAAAGTAATAAATCTTGCTGGTCGTGCATATGTGCCTGTTAATTATATGGCTCTTGCTCTTGGCGAGAAAATCGAAATTGAAAATAACTTTAATAAATAAAATACTTTTGATAAATAAAATTGAGCTGTTGCATTCTTTGATGAATGTGGTAGCTCTTTTTGTTATATTGTCCGTTCCCATCCATACCCACCCCTTAAATAAAATATTATTTAAATTTTACTGCTGTTCCATAAACTAATATCTCAGCAGCTCCTTGCATAATAGCACTACTACTAAACCTAATATTAATGATGGCATCAGCTCCTAAAGCCATTGCATTATTTGTCATACGTTCTAGTGCAATTTTTCTAGAATCTTCTAACATTTCAGTATAACCTTTTAACTCTCCTCCTGCTAAAGTTTTGAAACCAGCAGCAATATCTCTGCCCACGTTTTTTGTTTGGACTGTGGAACCATTTACTAGACCTAATGTTTCTAATTCTTTATTATCAATAAAATTTGTGTTCACTATTAACATAATATATTTGCTCCTAACTTTTTATATTAAAAAACTTTCTTAGTATCTGTTAATTCAAAAAAATTATTCATTTAATCCATACATAAAAAAAGACATTGCTTCATCACGAATGCAATATCAAAAATAATGTATGATAAAATCCCACATATTAAATAGTAATTTCTATTAAATTTCCTTCTGGATCAAGTACACAGCTTTCGTAATAGCCATCACCTGTTGTTCGTGGGTTACTTACAACTTCATATCCATCTGCTCTAAGTTGCTCTGTAAGTTGATCTACTTTATCTTTATTTCCAACGCTAAAAGCTAAATGAATTAGTCCTATATGTTTATTATTTTTGTTTCTTTCTTCAAGTATAGGCAAATTCATTATTTCTAATCTTGAGCCACTTTCAAAGTGCAAAAAATATGATTTAAAGCCAGTATTTTTATTATGATATAAACTAGTGCTCTTAGCATTAAAATAAGTTTCATAAAATTTCTTTGCTATATTTAAATCCCTAACATAAATTGCAATATGCTCTATTTTCATTATAATACCGCTCCTTATTAAATGTAAATTATCCTTTTTTTAATATTTAAATACCAAAAAAATAAAACCAATCACAAAATGTAATTGGTTCACTTAAGAAATTATACTCAAAAAAACTAAACACAACAAAAACTATTTATTTTTTACTGGAAACCTATCTAAATGAGGTTAAATCTTCAAACTCTTTGTATTGGCTAGTTTATTTAGCTAATTTCAAAAGACATATTTTTAATATATAACTTATCTTGACGTACCCGACATTAGCTTTGAACTGGTATTAAAAATAATCTCACTTGAGCTTAAAACCGGTATGGTTACCAATTGTAATATTCGAGCACAATTTTATATATTACATTATATGTAATAAAAAAAAAATAATAACTATAATTTACAAAATACTTTCAAAAAAATAATTATATTTTTAGCAAAATCATTAAATGCATTAAGAATTATAAATATTTGAAAAAAGATAATATTTTCTCAAGTAATGATAAGGATAAAAAGAATGATAATTATAAATGATAGAGCAAATTAACACAACTCATTATTTTATTTAATTGACTTATTTTTACATATATGGTAAAATTTTAAAATTATTACCAAAGGGGGAATTTAATGTTTAATCAATACATAAAAATTAAAAGAAAGCCTACATTAATAGAGGCTTTAATACCCTTTATCATAATGATTATAGTTTTAATTTATGGTAAAGGTGTTAAGGGTTGGCCCACAGAACCTTTAATAATACTAATAGCAAGTGTTGCTGCTATTATTGCATTTAGAGTAGGATTTACTTGGAGCGAATTAATGGATGAAATTTCAGCCAAAGTTGCAAAAGGTATGCCAGCTATGTTAATTTTGATTTCAGTTGGAGCATTAGTTGGAGTTTGGCGAGCATCTGGAACTGTTCCAATAATGATTTATTATGGTGTCCAAATTGTACATCCTCAATATTTACTAGTAACAACATTTATTATTACCGCTATTGTATCTATTGTAACTGGAACTTCTTGGGGCTCAGTTGGCACAATGGGAGTTGCTCTAATTGGTATTGCATCAGGACTTGGAGTTTCATTACCAGCTACCGCTGGAGCAATTATTGCTGGTGCATATCTTGGTGATAAAATGTCTCCATTGTCTGATACTACTAATCTTGCACCACTTGTTGCTGGAAGCGAGCTATATACTCATATTAAACATATGATGTGGACTACTATTCCAGCTTCTATTATATCACTTATTGTATATTATATTGCTGGATTAAATAAAAATGTATCAGGTAATATTTCTTCTGAAAATATTAATATTATGTTATCAACTCTTGATTCTATGTATGAATGGAACTGGCTATTATTTGTACCTGCAATATTAATTTTGATATGCTCTATTTTAAAATTACCAACTATTCCTGTTATGATTAGTGCAACAGCACTTGCTGGAATTTTCGCAATAACTATTCAAGGCATTAGTTTTGAAAATATTCTAAAAAGTATGGTTAATGGATTTGATATTGATATGATTTCAGCTGCAGGATTTGATGCAAGTGTTGCTCCATATGAAGTAACTCGACTTATTAACGGCGGTGGTATGTCAGCTATTATGGAAACAACTTTATTAGTATTTTGTGCATATTGTTTTGCAGGTATTATGACTAAATCTGGTTGCCTTGAAGTAATATTAACTAAATTATTATCTGTAGTTAAATCTATCGGTGGTTTAATTACAGCAACTGTTATTTCATGTATCACAATTGCTCTTTCAACAGGAAATTCATACTTATCTATAATAGTACCAGGTGAACTTTTTGAAGCTGCCTATAAAAAGTTTGGATTAGCTCCAGAAAATCTATCTCGTACACTAGAAGATGCAGGTACTGTTGTGGTACCGTTAATTCCTTGGGCAGCGGCAGCCGTTTATATGTCTAGCGTGTTAGGCGTTCCAACAATTGAATATTTGCCATGGGCAGTATTATGTTATACTGGATTTTTATTTGCTATTTTTTATGGTTTTACTGAAATTAGTTTGAAAAAAATACCATTAGACAATAATAATTGTTCTGAACAAAATACACCTGAACTATAAACTGATTATATTATATTTAGTTTATAAAGTCAAGAGATTTTAGCAATTCATTTCTCCACCTATAGAGGTAGGAGAATTCTTGCTAGTTTTAGTTAAAAGAAAGAGAAGGAATAAAAACTATGGTAATGTCACAAATAACACAAGAAGAATGGGATACTTTCAAGCATAACGAAGGATTTATCGAAGGAGAACAAAAAGGTAAAATAGAAATTGCAAGAAAACTGATATCTGAAGTAATGGATAAAGAGCAAGTAGTTAGGATTACAGGAATTGCATTAGATGAGTTATTATAATTTGCAAAAAGGTGTGCAGTACGCCATTATTAGTAAATAATATCTATGCTCAAATTTATAAGTTAAAGATTAGAAAGGAAAAATATGATTAGAAAAGCAATTTATAATGACATTAATCAAGTTAATATTTACTTTAATGAAGCTAGAAATTACTTTAAGCAAAATAATATAAACCAGTGGCAAGGTTTATATCCCAATGGAGATTATGTTATAAATGATATTAAAATAGGTAATGGATATGTGTTTGAAGAAAATGCTAAAGTTAAAGCGTACTTTTTTCTAATTTTTGGAGCAGACCCAACTTACACCAAAATATATGATGGTAAATGGCTTACTGATAAATCATATGGTGTAATACACAGAATAGTTGTGGGGATGGATTTTAGACAAGAAGGAATAGGAAATAAGATATTTCAGTATTGTATTGAAAAAGCTCAAGAAAAAAATAACAATATGCGAATAGATACGCATAAAGATAATATTGCTATGCAAAAGCTCATTGAAAAAAATAAGTTTGAATATTGTGGTATTATTTTAACAGGAGATAATTCTCAAAGACTAGCGTATGAGCTTAATATTCGTGGCTGATTATCCCTATTAATAACTTCTAAAAGTATATTTTATTATAATATTGGAAACAATAAACAAAAATTCTTTGGAGGAAACACATGAAATTTAGTGAGTTTAAATATGAAAGACCAGATTTTGCGCTATATAAAGAAGAAATGACACAGCTCGTAGATGCGATGAATAATGCTCAAACATCCACTGAGCAAATTAGTATAATTGAAACTATTTTTAAAAAGATGTCACATATTGAAACACAATCTGTATTAGCAAGTATACGTCATAGCATAGATACTAAAGATGAATTTTATGATGCAGAAAGTAATTATTGGGATGAAAACGGTCCTCTTTATGGTGAAGTAGATCTTCAATTTAAAAAAGCTTTAGTTAATTCTAAGTTTAGAACCGAGCTAGAAAAAGAATTTACCACACAATATTTTAAATTAATCGAAAATAGTTTAAAAGTATTCTCACCAGAAGTAATTGAAGAATGCCAAGAAGAGAATAAACTTGTAACAGAATATATGAAGCTAATCGCATCAGCTCAAATTGAATATAAAGGAAAAATATATAATTTATCTGGACTAGCTCCATTTATGATTTCAAAGGATAGAGCTGAACGTAAAGAAACAAATGAGCTCCATATAAACTTTTTTAAAGAAAATAAGCAAAAAATTGAAGAAATTTTTGATAAACTAGTAAAAATACGTGATAAAAAGGCTAAAAAGCTTGGATTTAAAAACTATGTTGAATGTGGCTATGTTATTATGAATAGAACTGACTATAATAAAGAAATGGTAGCAAATTTTAGAAAACAAGTTAAAGACTATATTGTTCCAGTTGCGACAAAGTTATATCAGTCACAAAAGGAGCGACTAGGGCTTGACGAATTATATTACTATGATGAAAAATTGGAATTTAACTCTGGAAATGCAAAACCTCATGGAGATGCCAAGTTTATTTTAGATAATGGCAAAAAAATGTATAGTGAACTTTCAGCAGATACAAAGAAATTCTTTGATTTTATGACTGAAAATGAGCTCTTAGACCTTGAAACAAAACCAGGTAAACAAGCGGGTGGATACTGCACATATATTAATGACTATAAAGCTCCATTTATCTTTTCAAATTTTAATGGAACATCTGGTGATATAGACGTATTAACTCATGAAGCAGGTCATGCATTCCAAGTTTATAGCTCTAGTAATTATATTGATATTCCAGAACTTATGTTTCCAACCTACGAAAGTTGTGAAATTCATTCAATGTCAATGGAGTTTATTACTTGGCCATGGATGCAACTATTTTTTGAAGATGAAACAGAGAAATACAAATACACTCATTTAGGAGAAGCAATCAAATTTATACCATATGGTATAATTGTTGATGAATTTCAGCATTTTATATATGAAAATGTTGATGCAACTCCAGCAGAAAGAAATGCACATTTTAGAGCTCTTGAGAAGAAATATTTACCACAGAAAAAATATAAAGATGCGGATTTTCTTGAAGAAGGCTGTTTTTGGTTTAGACAAGCTCATATATTTAGTTCACCGTTTTATTATATCGACTATACACTTGCTCAAATTTGTGCATTACAATTTTGGAAGAAAATGCAGCATGACCGTGAATTAGGTTGGCAAGACTATTTAAATATTTGTAAAATAGGTGGAACAAAATCTTTCTTGGGTATTATTAAAGAAGGAAATCTTATTTCTCCGTTTGAGGATGGATGTGTTGCAAGTGTAATTGACGAGATTGAAAATTATTTAAATAAAATTGATGATAAAAAACTTTAAAAAAGGCTTGACTTTTTTCAAATAAATGTGATATATTCTTTGTATCACATTTGCCGACATGGCGGAATGGCAGACGCAGCGGATTCAAAATCCGCCGCCCATAAAGCGTGTGGGTTCGAGTCCCACTGTCGGTATAATAATAAAAAAAGAGCTCATACTATATAGTGTGAGTTTTTTTTGCGTTATTAACTCAGTTCAAAAGTATATAAAAAAAGGAGAAAAATCGATGATTGTTAGCAGTTCTGGAATTATAAACGGAATAATTGAAGACAAATATGGAACACATGGTACACAATTTAATGAAAATAAGGTGCCAACTTACTCTTTACCAATAAAAATAGAAGATGCTCCAGAAGATAGTGTATCATTTGCTATTGTAATTGAAGATAAAGATGCATTTCCTGTAACTAAGGGGTTCTCTTGGATTCATTGGACAGTAGCCAATCTAACTAAAACTGAAATATTAGAAAATGAAAGTCAAACAGCAACTGATTTTATACAAGGTATAAATAGTTGGACTAGTATACAAGGTGGACGACAAAGCATAGAACTTTCGTCTTTTTATGGTGGGATGGTACCTCCAGATGCACCTCATATTTATGAAATACATGTATATGCTTTAGATACGATGCTAGATTTGGAAAATGGATTTTTGTACAATAAATTATATGCTCAAATGGAGGGTCATATTTTAGAGACGTATACATTAAAAGGAAAATATAGAAATTAAAAAGCAGAAGTATTAGACTATTGCCCGAGATAAAAAATTATAATTTAGACTAAAATTAAATGTGCATACGCTCATAAGCCTTGTTTGTTATACTTTAGTATGTTATAGTCATGTTAGCCAAATTTATGGTGACTATCAAACTTTAGGAGGCATAAATGATACCGTATAAAATATATTTATCTGAAGATGAGATGCCAAAACAATGGTATAATGTTCGAGCAGATATGAAAAATAAGCCTGCTCCTTTATTAAATCCTGCGACAAAAGAGCCTCTGACACTTGAAGAGCTATCAGTAATATTTTGCGAAGAATTAGCAAAGCAAGAGCTAGATGATACAGATGCTTTTATAGATATTCCTCAGGAAATACAAAATTTTTATAAAATGTATAGACCATCTTCACTGGTTAGAGCATATTGTTTAGAGAAAAAACTTAATACACCTGCAAAAATTTATTATAAATTTGAAGGGAATAACACAAGTGGTTCTCATAAACTAAATTCAGCAATTGCTCAAGCATATTATGCAAAAACACAAGGATTAAAAGGAGTTACTACCGAAACAGGAGCTGGTCAATGGGGTACTGCTCTTTCTATGGCTTGTGCTTATCTTGATTTAGATTGTCTTGTGTTTATGGTGAAATGCTCATATGAACAGAAGCCTTTTAGACGTGAAGTTATGCGCACTTACGGAGCAAAAGTTACTCCATCTCCATCTATGAATACAGTAATTGGTAGAAAAATTTTAGAAAAACATCCTAATACTAGTGGAAGTCTTGGTTGTGCTATTTCAGAAGCAGTTGAAGTTGCAACAACTACACCAGGTTATCGTTATGTTTTAGGAAGCGTATTAAATCAAGTATTATTGCATCAATCTATTATTGGTCTTGAAACTAAAATTGCTATGGACAAGTATAATATTGAACCTGATGTAATAATTGGTTGTGCTGGCGGTGGTTCAAATCTCGGCGGACTTATTGGACCATTTATGCGAGAAAAATTATTGGGTAAAAAAGACTACCACTTTATTGCAGTTGAACCAGCATCTTGTCCAACTCTTACAAGAGGAAAATATGTCTATGATTTTTGTGATACAGGAATGGTAACGCCACTTGCTAAAATGTATACTTTAGGTAATGGATTTATTCCGTCTGCAATTCATGCTGGAGGACTTCGTTATCATGGTATGAGCTCTACACTGTCACAACTCTATGCTGATGGTTATATTGATGCCTGTGCTGTAAAACAAACTGAAATTTTTGAAGCAGCAGAATTATTTGCAAGAGCAGAAGGCATACTTCCCGCACCAGAAAGTGCTCATGCAATTAAAGTAGCTATTGATGAAGCTCTAAAATGTAAAGAGACTGGTGAATCTAAAACAATTTTATTTGGATTAACTGGTACAGGATATTTTGACATGTATGCATATGAAAAATTTCATGATCATCAAATGTAAGATTATGTTCCAACAGATGAAGAATTAGAAGAAGGCTTTAAAGGTTTACCAAAATTATAAAAAAAATCAACTACATAATATTGTGGTTGCTTTGTGAACTACCCCTACTTATAGAAGTAGGGGCTTCTTGCGTAAGCCGAACCAATGTCCAGTACTACGGTTCGTCCCGACCCTGAACTATAAACTGATTATATTATATTTAGTCTATACAGTTAAGATATTTTAGCAATTCATTCCGCCACCTATAGAGGTAGAAGAATTCTTGCTAAGTGAAGTTAAATTTAAAATTTTTATGGATAATAAATTTATTAATTAGGTAAACTATATAAAAGGGAGTGATTGAAATGGAATATGCAGTTATAGATGTAGGCTCGAACACAATACGACTTTGTATTTACCGTAAAAAAGATAATGAATTTATACGCTTATTAAATACCAAAGAAACTGTAGGACTTGCAGGATATCGTAAAAATGGAGCACTAACACCTGCAGGAATAAATGTTGCTTGTGAAGCATTGAATGCATTTAAAAGTACTTTATCAATAATTAAAATAAAAAAATTATTTGTATTTTCAACAGCCTCTCTTAGAGATGTTACTAATAGCGAAGTAGTAGTTGATGAAATAGAAAAAAGAACAGGTTTTGAAATAGATGTAATATCTGGTACGATGGAAGCAGAGCTTGATTTTTTAGGGGCATCAAAGAGCAATAAATTAAAAAATGGTCTGCTTATTGATATCGGAGGAGGAAGTACAGAACTATTAGAATATAAAGATGCTAAAGAAGAAAATTGTATTAGTTTGCCAATTGGCTCATTATCACTTTATTCTATGTTTGCTAATGATGTTATACCAAATCGAAAAGAGCAAAAACTAATGAGTGAGCATGTACGCAATCTCTTACAAGATATTGACTTTATACAAAATAAGAGAATTGATACTATACTTGGAATAGGTGGTTCTGTTCGCACAATTAAAAAGATGTGTTCTAAAAAATATGGCATTAAAGAAAACTACTTTGAATATACAGATCTTTGTAACTTGCTAGAATTTATTAGAGAATATAAAAAAGCAAGTACAAATTTAATAATTAAAGTAGCTCCTGAGAGAATTCATACCACTATCCCTGGAATAATTATAGCAAGAGAAATTGCAAAATATATAAGTGCGAAAAAAATTATAGTAAGTGATTTTGGTTTACGTGAAGGATATTTGTATCACCAACTCGGAGGAAATAACAATGACGAAGAATTACATGCAAAATAGAGAACTATCTTGGTTAAATTTTAATGATAGAGTATTAGATGAAGCTGATGATAAAACGGTTCCAATAGGTGAAAGATTAAAATTTATATCTATATTTTCAAATAATTTAGATGAGTTTTTAATGATACGTGTTGGAGGGCTTTTTGACAAACTTATAACAGAAGCAGATAAAACGGATAAAACTGGAATGACTGCAGAAGACCAAATTAATGCCATTTATTTGAAATTAGGCTATCTCTATAAGAAAAGAGATAGTATTTATCGTGAAGTAAATACAGAAATGGAAAATTATAAAATTTATGGTCTTGAAATTAAAGATTTAAGCAAAGCAGAGCTAGAAAGAGTTAAAGCATACTTTAATGAATACTTAACTCCTATACTATCTCCAGCAATTGTAAGTAAACATTCTCCATTTCCTCAATTATATAATAATAGATTAGCTATAATTTTACGTTTGCAAAAGGAAAATAAAATAAAACATGGTATTATAACTTTTCCTATTAATTGTCCTAAAATAATATATTTAAATTCTGAAAAAACAAGATATATATTAACCGAATATGTTATACTCAAATTTGCTCATAAATTGTTTAAAAAATTTTCTACTTTAAATGCAACTGTTATTAGAATAACAAGAAATGCAGATATTAATTTAGATGAAGATATATATGATGAAGATGAGGACTATGTTGACCATATTAAATCTTTATTACGTCAACGTGGTCGTCTTGCACCAGTACGACTAGAGCTTTCAAAAGATTTAGAAAAAGATACAATGAAATTGTTAAAGAAATCTTTAAAACTACCAGAAAAATATTTTTTAATTACAAGTAGTCCTATGGATTTTAGTTATGTAAATGACTTATTAAAAGCATTACCAAAAAATATTATAGAGCAAATTACCTACAAGAAAATAATGTCTCAATTACCTGCTAATATTGATATGAACTGCTCAATAATGGAGCAGATTAGGCAAAAAGATTTATTATTATCTTATCCATATGATAGTATTGCTCCGTTTTTAAAGCTCTTAAAAGAAGCAGCTGGTGACCCAAAAGTTATATCTATAAAAATTACAATTTATAGAATGGCTCACAAAACTAGAATTGTAGACTATTTGTGTAGAGCAGCTGAAAATGGCAAAAATGTATTTGTAATTATGGAACTTCGAGCCAGATTTGATGAAAGTAATAATATAAACTGGTTTGAAAAATTAAAAGAAGCAGGATGTACTGTAATATTTGGACTTGAAGATTTTAAAGTTCATTCTAAAGTATGCTTAATCTCATCTATGGAAGATTCAGGAGATATCAATTTTATATCCCAAATAGGTACAGGTAATTACAATGAAATAACTGCTCAAAGTTATACAGATTTATCTCTATTAACTGCTAATCAGGAAATAGGACAAGATATTGATAATTTCTTTAAAAATATTCCAACGGAAAATTTAAATGGTACTTATAAAAGTATTATTGTATCTCCATTTTCTATAAAAAATAAATTTATTAAATTAATAGATAAGGAAATAGAAAAGCAAAAACAAACACAAAACGGTCGAATTATTATGAAAATGAATTCTCTTACAGATGCTGATATAATTGATGCTCTTGTTAAAGCTTCTCAAGCAGATGTTAAAATTGACCTTATTGTTAGAGGAATTTCTTGTTTATTGCCAGATGTAAAAGATTATAGTGAAAATATCCGTATAACAAGTATAGTAGGTCGTTTTCTCGAGCACTCAAGAATATATGTATTTGGTCAACTAGATGATGCACAAATTTTTATTTCATCTGCTGATTGTATGCCACGTAATTTAGAAAAACGTGTTGAAGTTGCTGCTCCAATTTATGATGAAGAAATAAAACAACGTATTTATAAGTTATTAGAAATTAGTTTAAAAGATAATATTAAAGCAAGATTTATGACTTCAGATGGTAAATATGTACGTAAAGAACTTGACGAGCCATTGGATAGTCAAATATATTTTGTACAAGAAGCTTATGAAAATGCAGGACAAAAATTATAATTATTATAGGAATGCTTATACAGTTTCATATAGCATTCCTTTTGATTTAATTTAAATTTTGGATATCTGTAAATATTTTTTCTATAATTTGAGCATTGCGAGCTAATACTTTTATTACCAGTGCACTATAATATGTTTGGCTTGCTCCAAATATAATTTCTTCAATATTTGCTAAATATTTTCTGATTTTATTAATTAAAATGTTACTATCATAATGGATTAAAATCACATTTAACAAATGGGTGTAGCCTTCATAAAACAAAAATCCATTCATATCTATCTTTTTAGGTTCAAAACAAGTATTATCTATATATACTATTTCATCTGCTACATATATTTCTGTTTGAGCTTTATAAATGTTGTAGTTAAAGTTTTCATTATAATGAACTCTGCCAGATGTTAGCATTTCTGCAAAAATAAGTTTTGATGTGTTATCTTTTAGATATATTTTTGTAGAGCTTATAAATGATGAAAGAGAAAAAGGGATTGTAGGCTTTGGACTATATATTAGTGTTGAATTTGTTCCAACAGTTATAAGTGTATCCCTTGATGCAACTCCATCTTTCATTTTATGAATTTTTTCATAAGATTGAGCTGTAACTTCTACTTTACAATGCTCTGCTATATCAATATTTATACTTTGAGTATCTCCTTCCATAATTCCCGCCGATGAGGACATTATCATTAAATTTATAAATCCATCATCTTTTATAAATGGAGCTATTATTTTAAAGGGTGAAGTAAAATAGCAATTTTTTAATATATTATTTTCTAGCTTAATATTTAATATTGATGTTTCGTTATAGCTATTCTTCAAACAAGACATCTTTTTTTATCCATGAAATAACTTCATCTATTCCAACTAAATCTTTTATATTAGAAAAAATAAAAGGTTTATTTTTCCTCATTAATTTTGCATCTCGATCCATGACTTCTAAACTTGCTCCTACATATGGAGCTAAATCAATTTTATTAATTAATAATAAATCTGACCTTGTTATTCCAGGACCCCCTTTTCGAGGGATTTTGTCGCCTTCTGCCACGTCAATTACAAAAATTGTAGCATCTACTAATTCAGGACTAAATGTTGCTGATAAATTATCTCCTCCACTTTCTACAAATATTATATCTAAATCATTAAATCTTTTTGTGAGCTCATCAATAGCTTCAAGGTTCATAGAGGCATCTTCTCGTATTGCTGTATGAGGACATCCTCCAGTTTCAACACCTATAATTCTATCTAATTCTAAAACACTGTTTTTGGCTAAAAATTCTGCATCTTCCTTTGTATATATGTCATTGGTGACTACTGCTATACTATAATCTTTAGATAATTTTCTTGTTAAACATTCAATTAATGCGGTTTTTCCAGAGCCAACAGGTCCTGCAACACCAATTTTTATATATGACATTTCTGTTCCTACTTTCTATATATTTTATTGATTTATGACATATACAACCTAGAATATAATATTTCGTGTTGCATACATCTTATATCAAGTGCGGGTGTTGATAATCCTAAATCACTTTCATTCATACTGAATACATTATCAATAATATTATCATATTCTTTTGAAATCTCATATAAAATTTGTTGTCCTGCAGTTTGACTTAAAGGTACAAGTTTTACACAATTTGTTACCATAGCGGACGTTTGGGAATAAATATAAAATGAAAGAGCTGTTTTTTTACTAATTCCAATACAGCTCCAAAGTGCACCATATAGTACTGAATAATTTAGCAAATTTAAATTTTTTAAAAAAGCTATATCCATAGAAGATATAGCCTTTGCAAATCTGCTCCCTAATTTTAAACTAGCATCTCTGATTTCTTTGGCAGATTTCAGAGCAAGCAATTTCTTATCTAATTTACATAGATTATCTATTTGATTGGCTTTTGTATAATCAAACGATAATGACACAGCTAAAAGTTCTGTATATGACATGGTAGTTTTAAGATTTGTTAAAATATAATTTAGAGCATCTTCTTTAGTTTTTATTTGGTCATAAACTACATAAGATTCAAGACCATAAGACTGCGTGTAGGCTCCAATAGGGAATGACGAATCATTAACCTGCATGAGTAAATATAAATTATTAGTGGGTATGCTCATAAAAAGATCCTTCTAATTTGCCATTATTGCCATCATATCCGCCATCATGTGAGTGAGAATGTCCAATAGCTCCTGATATCATATTTTCATCAGTTAAATATACTGCTCCTATACTAACAGTAAGACCCAACTTTTCAAGTAATACTTTAATAGGATTTTCTATAGGTGTATATAACTCAAGAAAGCTTTTTCCATGAAATAATGGAGCATGCTTATTACCAATTTCATAGCACACTTTTGCTAACAAAGATATATCAGGAACATTTATAATTATTGCATCTGTCGGCAATATTTCAACTACATATACATTATCTCCTTCTATTGCTAATACATCTCCTGATTTTAAGCCTCGAGTTGCTTTTTCATCATCAAATTTAATTCCAAGATTATCTTTTTTTATAATACGCTTGTGTCTTTCATACCATTCAATTTCTACTTTAATTTGATTATAACTCTCATAATCTTTTATATTTCCTAGTATTTCTTCTACTAAAATCACGTTTTTTCTCCTTTAAAATAAATAATATAATTGTGTCATAGGCAATGTATTTGCTACATTACTTGTTATAATTTCACCATCTACTTTCACTTCGTATGTTTCAGGGTCAACTGTAATAGTTGGAGCTACATCATTTAACACCAAATCTTTTTTATTAATATTCCTACAATTTGATACAGGCAATACAATCTTTTCAAGTCCTAATTTTTCTTTAATTCCTTTATTAAATGCCGATTGAGATACAAATGTTATACAAGTTTTATATTTTGCTCTGCCAGCTGCTCCAAACATATTTCTGTACATAACAGGTTGTGGTGTTGGTATAGAAGCATTGGCATCTCCCATTTTTGCGGCAATAATAAAACCACCTTTTATAATCATTTCAGGTTTTACTCCAAAAAGAGCAGGCTTCCAAATAACTAAATCTGCAAATTTTCCAATTTCAATAGAACCTACATGCTCTGAGAAACCCGATGCAATAGCAGGATTAATTGTATATTTAGCTATATATCTTTTTGCTCTAAAATTATCGTTTCCTGTATCTTTATCTTCTGTTAATGCACCTCGTTGCTCTTTCATACTATGAGCTGTTTGCCAAGTTCTTGTAATAACCTCTCCGACTCTACCCATTGCTTGCGAATCAGATGACATAATAGAAAATATTCCTTTGTCATGTAAAACATCTTCTGCTGCAATAGTTTCTGGACGAATTCTGGAATCTGCAAAAGCTACATCTTCTGGTATTTTGTTATCCAAATGATGACAAACCATTAACATATCTAAATGCTCATCTAATGTGTTTTTGGTGTATGGCATAGTTGGATTCGTAGATGCTGGCAGTACGTTTTGCATAGATGCAATAGTTATAATATCTGGAGCGTGCCCTCCGCCGGCACCTTCCGTGTGAAAAGTATGAATGGTTCGCCCATTTATAGCTGCTATTGTATCTTCAACGCAACCTGCTTCATTTAAAGTATCTGTATGAATGGCAACTTGAACATCATATTTATCAGCAACACTAAGGCAAGTGTCAATTGCCTTAGGAGTTGAGCCCCAATCTTCATGCAACTTTAATCCTAGAGCTCCAGCAAAAATTTGTTCTTCTAAAGGTTTTTCACTAGAGCAATTTCCTTTTCCATAAAATCCTAAATTCATGGGATATTCTTCAGCTGCTTCAATCATTCTTTCTATATTAAATGGACCTGGCGTACAAGTTGTAGCATTTGTTCCTGCAGAAGGACCTGTCCCACCACCTATCATAGTAGTAATACCACTATATAAGGCAGTTTCAACTTGTTGAGGACAAATATAGTGTATATGCGTATCAATTCCACCAGCGGTTATTATCATATTTTCACCTGCAATGGCCTCAGTGCTTGCTCCGACAATCATATTAGGATAAACTCCATCTTGAATGTCTGGATTACCTGCTTTTCCAATTCCTACAATTTTACCATTTTTTATACCAATATCAGATTTTACAATTCCCCAATAGTCCAAAATCAGAGCATTTGTTATAACAGTATCTAATGCTCCATTATGGGTTGCAGATGTGGCAGATGTGATAGTAGAATTACACCCCATTCCATCTCGTAGAGTTTTTCCACCACCAAATTTTATTTCGTCTCCATAGACGGTGAAATCTTGCTCAACTTCAATAAACAAGTTTGTATCAGCCAATCTCACCTTATCCCCAATAGTAGGCCCAAACATTGATACATAACTGCTCCTAGACATTTTTGTCATAATAACGCCCTTTCCTTCTTATCTATTTATTTTGCCATTAGTCAATCCATTTAGACCAATACAAATTTTATTGCCTCCAAGTTCTACCAAACATATCTCTTTTTCTTCACCAGGCTCAAATCTGACAGACGTTCCTGAAGCTATATTTAATCTATATCCAAATGCATCAGCTCTATCAAACTTTAAAATCTTGTTTACCTCAAAAAAGTGAAAATGTGAACCTACCTGTACTGGTCTATCTCCAGAATTTATTACTTTAATTACCCTTGTGGATTTCCCCTTATTTATTTCTATATCACTATCTGATAATATCACTTCACCAGGAATCATATTTTATATCAGCTCCTATTTTTATTAAAATTATTTTAACCAGTTTTCTATCCATAATTTATGAGATTTTTTTAAACGTGTAAATTTATTGTCAATTATTTTTACACGATCAAAATATTCTGAGTATCCTACATCTTGAGCTAACAAAAATATAGCTGAGATAGTATTATTAAGCTCAATTAATTCTTCTTTTTTATATTTGTTTACATTGATTAAAACATGTTTAAACGTGGGTTCTGCTATATTTTCTTCAACTTCAAAATTATTGCCCAATTTCACTAAATTATTATATATAATAATTGGAATAAGCTTTGGAATTTCAAAACTTCGATTATTAACTTTTTCTTTCTTTTTTAAAATTTGGGGCCATATTTGTGTCGTAAAGTTAAGCAAACGTACCGACATTTCAGAATGAGCATCATTTTTTGAATATAATTCAGGTAAAACATAAAAATACATCTTTTTATCATTAAAATTTACTTTATACAATACAGTATCTATTTTTTGGTCATCAAAATCTTTTAAAATGCTAATTTTTCCGTCTTCAATATTCTCTAATTTAATTTCTTGTGACCATTTTTCGGGTACAAAACTTGTCAATAATTCAAAAAATATTTCTTTATGCTTAATCAAATTACAATAAGCTTCTGTTTTTGGATGTATATCTTCGTATATCAATGCTATTACCTCCGCATGTTATCTTATTTGATTGTGAATTTGTTACGAGCTTCGTTCTCGATAGGAAAACTAAAATGCATAAAATAGTTTCTTTTCTTCTAAGTTAAGCTCTACCAAACATACTTGGTAGAAATTTAAATAATAATATTTAGAAATTAGTAGAGACTTTTTTAATGATAATCGTCGTACAAATAATTTATTTCCCTTATTTGATAGGATTGTGAACTGTGACTAACTTTGTTCCATCTGGGAAAGTTCCCTCGATTTGTACATCTGCTACCATTTCTGGCACACCATCCATCACATCATCTCGAGCTAATAAAGTTCCCCCTATTTGCATAAGCTCTGTTACAGTTTTTCCATCACGTATTAGCTCATAAAGTTCTGATGAGATATACGCAATAGCTTCAACATAATTAAGCTTTAGTCCTCTGCTTCTTCTTGCCTTAGCCAATTCTCCCGCCTGATGAATCATTAATCTTTCAATTTCTCTTGGTGTTAAATGCATAGCTATCCTCTTTTCTGTATACCAATTTCACCACATATATATTTTAATACGAGTTTTTATAGTTTTCAATAGTTTTTATTAAAACACATACAATATTTTATATTATCCATATTATCTAAAGATTTTCAACATAAAATTTATCATTATTAAAGTTAAATGTATTTTATTGTAATCTAAATTATTCTTTTTTATGGTATTATTCCTACTGCTCTTTGCTCGCCCTTTTAAAAGGGTGGAGCGAAATATAGCAGCTTCGGATTAATTTTCTCTAACTTTACACGCATTGCAATAGAAAGTGAAAGCATTTCTGCCTCTATATTTAGATTCATATAAGGCTAAATCAGCACACATATATATATCATTAAATGTCATAGTTTGGTCATCAACTATGGAAATTCCCATACTTACTGAAGTTCTTACTTTTATTGTATCGCTAATATATGTGGTAACCATAAGCTCTTTAATTTGGTTAGCTTTTTCTTCAAGTTCAAATCGGTTTATTTCTGAACCATTTTTTACAAATACTGCAAATTCATCTCCACCGATACGACCTATTATATTGTGGTTACCAAATACTGCACCTAGTTTTTCACTTAAGTCAATTAATACTTCATCTCCCGTTTGATGACCTAATTTATCATTTACTGTTTTAAAATTATCAAGATCTATTAAAAAAAGAGCACCTTGTTTTGTATTATTTATATATGTTGTAACTAACTTTTCAGTTGTTTTTTTATTATATAATCCAGTCCAAGAATCTCTTTCTGCAGCAGTTTTAAAGATTTTTTCTTGGCTAATATCTTCTAAAATTATTATTGCCTTTAAAAAAGTTCTTTCTCTTTTTAAGTGTACAGTAGCTTTTAGCCACATAAATTCTTCATTTAAACCTCGAAATTCATACTCATATTCTAACTTTGTCTTATGTGCTATAAAATTCTTCTCAAAATTAGATATAGAAAAAAAATCTTTGACTTGTTGTTGATACTTAATAGGTATTTTACTCATCACACTTTTAGATACCAAAAATGAATAATCTGCATTGGTATACTCAGGTTGAATTGTGCCTTTATAAATATAAAACAACGTTTCTCGAGTAACACAATTTAATTCCACAATAGCTAAAGCTTTTTCGCTTAATATATCTTGATATTCTTTATATAAATGACTTTTTGTTATTTCAAATTCTACTAAAGAAAATGCACTTATATAAAATATTAGTAAACATATAAAAGCTACTATTATAGTTTTTATATCATGTGAAAAATGATACATTATAGGAGCCTTTATATCTATTATCATTTGACTTACTAATTGACTGAATAAAGATATTTCTAAAATAACAAATATCTTTAATTTGCTAGTATCGCTAATGAATAGTGGAAAATATTTTGAAGGAATA
>LJHE01000066.1 GCA_001983555.1 Candidatus Epulonipiscioides gigas | reverse complement strand
GGGGGGGGGGGGGTGAATTTGAATTAAATTAATCTTGGAATTGCTATACTTCTGAGACTCTCACCCCTAATTAGGGGAATTTTACGTCCTCTGATGTACATTTTATCTATAGGATGGAGAGATTATGAAACTTATATTAAGCGATATAAAATTAAATTTAGTTATAGATTATATAGATTTATCTGCTTTAAAAATTACTAATTGCATTGGTTGTTATAGCTGTTGGATAAAGACTCCTGGAAAATGCATTATTAGAGATGATGCCATCAAAATATATACTGAAATTGCTAAAAGTACTCAATTGACTTATATCACTAAAGTTAAATACGGATGTTATGACACTATTATGAAAACAATGTTAGAAAGAACTCTCCCTATTCAACAAGCTTTTATACAACTAATAAATGGTGAAACACACCATTTTCAACGAGATGTAAAACCAAAACAGGTTAATATAATTGCCTATCAAAAACAGACCATAAGTGAGATGGAAAAATCTATTTTCGTATCTTTAGTAGAACGCAATTCCTATAATTTAAATTTTGAAAATTATAATATTATCTTTACCAAGGAGAAAGATTTAGAAAAATGTGTGAAAGAAGTGATGAGTGATGATTATATTAAACGGTAGCCCAAGAGCAGTGCAATCAAATTCTAAAGAATATGCTCATATGTTAAAACAATATTGTAATATTGAATCACAATATTTTAATATTACTCATTCAAATCATCTAAGATTATGTGATAAAATGCAAGACTTTAAACAATTAGTTTTAGTATTTCCACTTTATGTCGATTCATTGCCAGTAACTTTATTAAATTTTCTTAAAACGCTAGAACAGAATTCTCCCCAAAAGCAACTTATTGTTTCTGTTATAATAAATTGTGGATTTATAGAATATACACAAAATGATATTGCGATTGAAATGATTAAACTTTTTTGTAAGCAACAAAATTATTTGCTTGGCTCAACTCTTAGCATTGGTAGCGGTGAGGCAATACTTGGTACACCATTTAAGAGACTAGTTGTTGCTCAAATAAAACAACTTGCAACATCTCTTGAAAAACAAGATTACAAAAATTTTCATATCACTATGCCAATACCAAAAAAATTATATTTAAAAGCTTCTAACAATTATTGGATAAATTATGGAAAAAAATATGGTATTTCTAAAAAACAAATGAAAACTTTAAAAATAGAAGATAATAAAATCCAACTATAAGGTTGACTTTAATAATGATTTGATTTAAAATAATATATACTATAATTTTATGTTGTAGTATATTTTTTTATTGTATTAGGAGGGTATATGTATAATTTAAATGGACAAATTTGTGTTGTTTCAGGAGCATCATCTGGAATAGGAAAAGAAGTTGCTCTCACATTAGCAAAAGCAGGCGCTTTTGTTGCGTTATCTGCAAGAAGAACTAAAAAATTGCTTGAAACAGCAGAGCAAATTAAAAAAGAAGGCGGTAGTTGTGAAGTTATTCCTTGTGATTTTAGAGAACCTTTTTCTGTAGAATCTCTAGCAGGAATTATTCAAAAAAAATATAAGCGCTTAGATCTATGGGTTAACGCTGCAGGTGTAAATAATGCTATGGGCATAACTTGGGATTTAGATTATAAAGATTGGCTTGGAGAAGTGGATGGTCTTTTAAAAACATGCTTTATTGGTACAAAATGTGCTATAAATATAATGAAATCTCAAAAATCTGGTGGAAGAATTATTAATTTTTCTGGTGGTGGAGTTGTAAAACCAGAAGTATATAATAGTGCTTATGCTTGCTCTAAAACTGCAATTGTACGTTTTACGGAATGTGTAAATCTTGAATTACAAGCAGAAAATTTGCCTATTAAAATATTTGCATTTGCTCCAGGATTAGTTAGAACTCAGCGAAATATTGACCTTGTAAATAAACCAGAAACTCAAAAATTTATGCCAGGAATAATAGATAAAATATTAAATGACACTGCTACACCTATTGAAAAACCAGCAAATTTTGTTACTTTTATTGCAACAGGTCAAGTGGACGAGCTTTCTGGCTGTCTATTGTTTAGTCATATGGATAAAGAGAAACTTATTCAAAATATTCCAAACATAAAAGAGAATGGCTTAAATAAAATAATTGTTAAATAACTAGAAATCAACATAATTGGAGGATGGATGTATGAAATATTATGTATCAAAGCAAGGAAACAATAACAATAATGGTACTGAGCTATCACCATTTCTTACAATAAATAAAGCTGCTAAAATTGCAATGCCCAGCGATGAAATAATTGTTAGTGAGGGTGTATATCGTGAATGGGTTGATCCACAAAATAGTGGTATAAGTGACTTAGAGCGAATAACTTATAGGGCAAAAGAAGGCGATAAGGTTGTTATAAAAGGTTCTGAAGAGATTAAAAATTGGGAGCCAGTGGAAGATGGAGTATATAAAATAGTCCTTGATAATGCTCTTTTTGGTGACTTTAACCCGTTTGAAGAAGAGCTTTTTGGTGATTGGTTTAAATATCCAAAAGAGCCTAAAATGCATCTTGGAGCTGTATATATGAATGGCAATGCTTTTTGTGAGCTAAGAAGTCTTGAAGAAGTTAAAAATCACAAAATTGGTCTTAATACAATAGAAAATCTAAAAGCATTTGGTAAGCGTCATTATTTGCAAAAAGATGCTCCATTTTATGGGTTTTATGCAGATATAGATGCAGAGAAAACTATTATTTATGCAAACTTTAATAACTTTAATCCGAATGAAGAGCAAGTTGAAATTAACATTAGAAAATGTTGCTTTTATCCTAAAAAAATGGGTAGAAACTATATAACTGTTTCAGGATTTACCATGTGTCATAGTGCAGCAGGTTGGGCTCCTCCAACAGCAGAGCAACCTGCTCTTATTGGAGCTAATTGGTCTAAAGGTTGGATAATCGAAAATAATATTATTCATGATGCAAAATGTAGTGGAATAAGTATTGGTAAAGATTATCTCTCAGGTGATATGTTAAGTACTAAAACTAAACAAAAGTCAGGATACCAATTTCAGCTTGAATCTGTATTCTCAGCTCTTAAAATAGGATGGTCAAAAGAAACTATAGGTTCACATATTATAAGAAATAATACAATTTATGATTGCGGTCAAAATGGTATTGTTGGACATTTAGGTTGTGCATTTAGTGAAATCTATAATAATCATGTTTATAATATTGGTACTAAGCGAGAATTTATAGGTTGTGAAATTGCAGGTATTAAGTTCCATGCTCCGATTGATACACAAATATATAATAATCGTGTTCATGACTGTACACTTGGATTATGGCTTGACTGGCAAACTCAAGGATTACGAGTAAGTGGGAATGTATTATATAGAAATGCTCGAGATATGGTTATTGAAGTAAGTCATGGGCCAACTGTTGTTGACAATAATATATTTGCCTCAAAAGGTAATATCGGTTATATATCTCAAGGCACAGCATATATTCACAATCTATTTTGTGGCACAATGTCAAATGGAAATGTACTAGACAGAGCAACCCCATATCACTTGCCACACTCAACTTGGATTAGTGGTTATGGCTTTGTATATAGTGGAGATGATAGATATTATAATAATATTTATGTTTCACCAAATGGTAAAGCAAAAGAAGATGCTCCTATTAATACTAATACAAAACCTTTAGATAAATTTTCAGCCGAATTTAAAGATAAATTCAGTGGCACAAAAGCTATGGATCAGTTTACTAGACAGAGCAACCCCATATCACTTGCCACACTCAACTTGGATTAGTGGTTATGGCTTTGTATATAGTGGAGATGATAGATATTATAATAATATTTATGTTTCACCAAATGGTAAAGCAAAAGAAGATGCTCCTATTAATACTAATACAAAACCTTTAGATAAATTTTCAGCCGAATTTAAAGATAAATTCAGTGGCACAAAAGCTATGGATCAGTTTACTGATAGTCTTGAAGAATACTTTAAATGTATTAATGAAAAAGATTTTGAATCTATTGACCTTGAAAAATTTGATCAAACACCATATCCAGTTTATATTGATGGAAATGCTTATTATAATGGTTCACAAGCTTATGCAAGAGAAAATCATAATTATATAGATGAAAATTTTAATCCAAATATTAAGATTATTGAAGAAGGTAATGATGTATATCTTGAAATTGAGCTCGATGAAAAAGTATTTGATATAGACACTAAAACACTTTGTACTAAGTGTTTAGGTAAAACAATTTTAGTTGATGCTATTTTTGATGGACCAAATGGAGAAAATTTAATATTTAGCAAAGATATTCTTGGAAATAAACGAAATGACAAACCTCTTGTAGGTCCATTAGAAAATTTAAAAGCAGGAATAAATAAAATAAAATTGAATATATAAATAGCTTTTTTAAGTTCTTAAATATTTTAAATATTTCAAAAATTTTTGCACTTAATATTTATTTTAATTTGATATAATACTTCTATAAAATTCAATTTATTTTAAAGGAGTGATTTGATGAAAGGAAAAGAGCTATTTCTTAAAGCATTAAATTTTGAGGCTACACCAAGACTACCCGTTGGGATTTTAGATGGATTTACTTGGATTGTTAAACGAGATAAAATATCATATAAAGATTTGCTCAATGCAAAAGACTTTGGAGCTTCTCATGTAATTAAAGCATACGATGATTTTGGAGTAGATAATGTATGTGGAATTAATATATCTAATTTCTTTATAAAATATATGGGTGGTGAAGTATGCTATGACAAAATTGGTGAAAATTTTGAGGTAACTAAAGCTCCGCTAAAAACTTTAGGAGAAATCACAAATTATTCTGTAGATGAGCTTATAGAAAAAGCTTTAGCAGACAAGGAGTTTATTGCGGGATTAAAACAAGTTACAGCTCTTAAAGAGCATTATGGTGACGAACGTCTTGTTATTGGTATATCTTGGGGTCCTTTCACTTTTGCTGGAATGATGGTAGGTATACAAAACTTTCTAGCTCAAGTTTTTGATGATGAAGATGATACACAGCAGATTATTGAATTTGCTACAGAACTAATTGGAAGATTTGCACAGCTCTTGATTGAATATGGAGCAGATGTATTTATGGTTGGTGACCCTGTTGCATCAGGTGATATGATTAGCCCATCTATGTTTGAGGAATTTGCTCTACCTTCTATTGAAGCTATAGCAGAGCAATTAAATAAGCTCGGTATTAAATATCTAGTACACATTTGTGGTAGTACTATATCTCGAGTAGAGCCGTTATTAAATTCTGGTATCGCAGCATTATCAGTTGACACTATAGACTTAGAAAAAGCATTATCTCTTGCTAGAGGAAATTACGCAATATGTGGAGATTTAAATCCATATGAAGTATTACAAATTAAAACTGCTGACGAAGTATATGCTCATTGTTGCAACAGAGCAAATATTGCTGGGTTAAGTGGTGGATTTATTATGATGCCAGGTTGTGACCTTGCTCCAAATATTCCACTAGAAAATCTTAAAGCTATGGTTAAAGCAGCTCATGACACTATTTAATATTGTTAAACTAATTAATGAGGAGATAAATAATGAAAAATAAAGATTTCTTTAAATTAGAAGTTGGACCAAAAGATGGCCCTAAAAGTAAAGTTGAAGGTAGAGTTATAGAAGATTTTAGCGGTTTAGACTGGAAAATGGAAAAAATGCGTGTAGGACAGGGTGTGGCTGAAGGTATTCATCTTTTGAAAAGTGAGCTTTCAGGTAATAACTTTAGCTGGAATAAAGGTAAAGTTCCAGGAGATGTATATACTGATTTATATCTTGCAGGTGAACTTGATGACCCATATTTTGGACGCAATATGCATAAGGCCAAATGGGTGCAAGAATATGAATGGTGGTATAATTATGCATTTAACCTTGACCAAAGCTTTGGCGGTAAAAATATTACACTAGTTTTTGAAGGTGTTGATTATTCTTGTGAAGTATGGTTTAACCAAGAATATTTAGGTAAACATGAAGGTATGTTTTCATCTTTTGAATTTGATATTACTGACCTTGTAGATTGGACTTCTCCACATGTTCCTGTAAACTTACTAACTGTAAAGCTCGACCCACCTCCAAAAAATCAACAAAATTTTGCAGGATTAAAGCATAACTTTGCAGGAGATTATTTAACTGGCTTAATCCCTTTTGGAATTTGGCGTCCTGTTAAAATTATTGGAACAGAAAAAGTTAAAATAGATAATTATAGAATTGAATACGAGCTAGATGGTAAGCGAGTAAATACTAGTTTAAAAGTAAATATTAATGCTTTTCATAGTATTAAAAATGCAGAAGTTGTTGTGAAATATTTAGATAATAATGAAATTATAAAAGAGGTAAAAGAACCAATAAAATTTAATAGAGGTCATCATACCACTGCTATAATGGAATTTGCTCTTGAAGAACCAAAACTTTGGTGGCCAGTTGGAATGGGCGAACAGTTTTTATATGATATTGAAATTAGTGTTGTTGAAGAGGGTAGAGTTCTTGATAATATTACAGATAAAACTGGCGTAAGAACTGTTAAATATACATTTAATCCAGGTTTTACACAAGAAGAAGTAGAATTTCCTTGGACACTAAATGTCAATGATAAGCCTATGTTTATGCGTTCTGCTTGTTGGACACAACCATCATTTTTTTATGGTCGAAATAGCATTGAAAAATATGAATCTTTCTTACTAAAAGCTAAAGAAGCAAATATTAATAATTTAAGATTTTTTGCATGGCATCCAATTGAAACTAAAGAGTTTTATGATATTTGTGATAGACTTGGTATAACTGTTTGGACTAATTTTGCTTTTGCTACACAAGAATTTAGATCCGATAAAGTATATTTAGATAAAGTAAAACGTGAAGTTAGGAGCATTGTACGAGAAAGAAGAAATCATCCTAGCACTGTTATGTGGATGGGTGGAGAAGAAGTTTATTTCACAGAAGCTCATGTTCATAGCAGAAATCGTGAACTAATGGAAATGATAGGGCATACTATAAGCGATTTAACTAGCGTGCACTATGCTGATGCTTCTCCACTTAGTTCACGTGAAGGTATAAGAATGGGCTATAAACCAAATGAATCGCTTCATGCAAATGGACATTATTATGCAGCAGGTGCAATTTTTATGGAAGATTTTTATCCAAAGCTACATGCTGCAGTTATTCCAGAGCTTACAGCTGCATCTGCTCCAAATGTAGAAAGCTTAAAGAAATTTATACCTGAAAATGAACTTTGGCCAATGGGTCTTAGTTGGGGTTATCACATGGCTGATATTAATGTATTACAAAATTTAAATTATGAAGTGCATGGTAGCACTGGAATGGATTCGTTAGAAGAGTTTGTAGAGTATACTCAAATTGCTCAAGGTACAGTCGCTCAGTTTGCACTAGAACACTTTAGAAGACAAAAGCCACATGTTAGTGCGGTTGCTCTTTGTCACTTTAATACTAACTGGCCAATAATTAAATGGGACATTGTTGACTATTATGGCGTTAAAAAACGTTCTTTTGATTATGTAAAAAGAGCATACAATCCAATTTTACCATCTCTTGAATTTGCAAAAAGACGTTATAATAATGGTGAAGAGTTCGTTGGTACAATGTATGTAATTAATGACTATTACAAAAAGTATAATGACGTAGATTTAGAATATAAAGTACTCAATAATGATAGAAATGAATTTAAATCAGGATCTATTAAAATTGATGTAGGAGAAAATGTATCAACTCCTTATACAAAAATAGAATTTGAAGTTCCAGCTGATTGGAAAGGATTTTTCTATATACAACTTGCTCTTAAACAAAATGGTGAGCTTATTATAGATAACGAATATCGTTTATTGGTTGATGATCAAGAAAAAGCTAAAGCTGTTGCAAAACAAATGTATCTTGATATGCACAAATATCGTAAAGAATTTGGAAAAGGTTATTATAGATACTATCCTAACATTTTAGATGAGCTTTAATTTCTACAAGCTATTGCACTAAGTAAGATTAGTGTGATAGCTTTTTTTGATCTTAGGTGCTTGGGATTAAAGATGTCTTCTGCCAGCTGAAGTTGACATCTCTCCAAACCCTACAGACTCTAGCAAGACACCTTCACTGAACCCTTCCGTCAGCTTGCGCTACCACATTTCTTTAAAAGAGGAGGCTATCAAGCGAACACAAAGCTGGAGCATTACTTAAAAAATATCTTTCCACAAAATACAATTTATGGTAAAATAATAGGAACATAAACAAAGAGTAGTTAAATATAATATAATATTAATTAACTACGCAAAAAGGGGTATGATATATGAAAAATAGATATGATGAATCTAACAAAGTTACAATTACGTCTATTATATTAAACTGTTTATTAACAATATGTAAAGTGATAGCAGGAATAATTGGAAATTCCACTGCAATGATAGCAGATGGATTTCATTCGGCTTCAGATGTAATTAGCTCTGTGGTGATATTAATCGGAAACTACATAGCTCAAAAACCTGAAGATAAGGAACACAATTATGGACATGAAAAAGCGGAAACAATTGTGTCTGCTCTGCTTTCAATTTTATTAATAGTAGTATCTATTCAAATTGGTTATCAAGGTATAATATTATTATTTAATATAGAGCAAATTAAAATACCTACAATTCTCCCTCTTGTAGCAGCAATTTTTTCTATTTTAATCAAAGAATATCAATACCAAATTACTATAAAGGTTGCAAAAAAAACCAATTCTCCCGCATTAAAAGCAGACGCTTGGCATCATAGGTCAGACGCTTTTACTTCAATAGCTGCTTTTGTTGGTATAATAGGAGGTATGTTTGGATTTAAAATTTTAGACCCAATAGTTACAATATTTGTAGCAATTTTTATATTAAAAATAGGATTTGATATTCTCAAGAAATCTATAAATGAATTATTGGACGTTTCTATAGAGCAAGAAGAAATAAGCAACATTATGAGCATTGTGGAACAGTCTAAAGAAATCAGCTCTGTAAAAACATTAAAAAGTCGAAAATATGGTCCATTAATATATTTAGATGTTGAAATATGTGTTGATGGTAATATCAGCGTAAAAGAAGGTCATGATATAGCTACTTCTTTTGAAGAAGAAGTAAAAGAGCGATTAGGTTTTGTAAAAGGAATTATTATTCATGTGGAACCTATAGTTATTGATAGTGCAGTATCATAAAAATGAATACTACACAAATTTTTGTTATGGTTTTAAAATTTGGGAGATAATATAGTAGTTATATCAAATGTGCTACTATATTCTCACCCAAGTGGAAAATTTATAGTTGAATTTTTGAGCATTATCCGTTTTATCAACTATTTCTATACACCTAAACTTGTCTTTATACTCTGGGAAAGTTGTATCTCCAAGAATATCTGTATCTACTTGCGTAATAAAAAGCTGCTCTGCATGTGGCATAAAAAGATTATAAATTTCTCCTCCACCAATTATAAATGTGTCATCTTCTTTTGCAATTTTTATAGCTTCTTCAATGCTTGTCACTACAATAGCTCCATCAACTTTTAAATCTTTATTTGTAGTTAGTATAACATTTTTTCTATTTGGCAGAGCTTTTCCAATACTTTCATATGTTTTACGCCCCATAATTACAGTCTTTCCCATAGTCTTTGTTCTAAAAAACTTCATATCTTCTTTTATATTCCAAGGTAAAGCATTATTTGCTCCGATTTGATTATTTTTAGATACTGCTACAATCATATTAATCATATTGCCACCTCAGCTTTTATAGCTTTATGAGCATTATAATTTATTAGCTCAAAATCTTCATATTTAAAATCAAATATTGAATTTACTTTCCTAACTATCTTAATTTCTGGCAATTGTTTTGGCTCTCGTTTTAGCATTTTTTGCACCTGTGTTAAATGATTTATATATATATGAGCATCTCCAATTGTATGAATAAAGTCGCCAACTTCTAAATCTGTCACATGTGCTACCATATGAACAAGCAAAGCATATGATGCTATATTAAATGGTATGCCTAGAAATGTATCTCCAGAGCGTTGGTATAATTGGCAAGATAGTTTTCCGTTTGCTACATAAAATTGAAAAAACATATGACATGGCGGAAGTGCCATTTGCTCTATTTCTGGAACATTCCAAGAATTTACAATTAATCTGCGTGAATCTGGATTTTTTTTGATTTCTTCTATTACATTTGCAATTTGGTCAACACCCGCAAAATTTCTCCACTGAGCACCATATACTGGTCCAAGTTCACCATTTTCATCTGCCCACGCATCCCAAATATGAACATCATTATCCACTAAATATTTAATATTCGTGCTACCGTTCAAAAACCATAAGAGCTCATGAAGTATGCCTTTAAAATATGTTTGCTTTAATGTCACGAGCGGAAACCCTTCGCTTAAATTAAATCGCATTTGATATCCAAACGTGCTTATTGTTCCTATTCCCGTGCGATCATTCTTTTTGGTTCCAGTATCTAAAATATGTTGGACTAAACTTTTATATTGTTGCAAAATATCACCTCTGATTCATATTATACCATTAAAGGTTATGTTGTCAAAGCAGTTTTTTATAATTTCTCTCGATAGCATTAGATAGTAATCGAACTTATGAACTACATAACCCACAGTGACCTCTTTTAATGAATATTATAGTCAGCTCAAGAGCTGAAGTATTACATAAAGTTGTCACCTCCACCTCCTCAAATCCAATTATATCTATTAAACCACTATCCTATGTCTTTGGTTGAACAATTGGTCAATGTGAGTACATACCATATTGACTAATTAGTCAATACAAAATTTGGAATTAACGAACAAATTTATGAACAAAAAATATCTTTAAAGTACTCTTATTTATAGTAAAATAAGAATTTTTTAACTATAAAAAGATATTCTTCTTTATTGAATAAATAAAAAATAAAAATTTAAAAAGATGTATTGTTAACTATAACTTCAAATAAATTAGCATTCAGGCATTTAATCTGACTTTTTTTTATTAGCTATTTACAAATATTACAACTTAGTTTAAAATATATTTAAATACTATTAAGAAAGGATGCTTTATTACATGAAAAGATTTACTAAATATTTATTTTTATTATCTTTATTAGTGATTGCTCCTAACATGACTTTTGCAAATGATAATTTACAATTGATTTTAAATAATAAAATGCTAGAATTAAATTGGAATAAAAAACCATTTATTAGCGCAGAAGGTTATACTCTAATACCTTTTCAATCAGTGAGTCAAATGTTAGGAATTTCTGTTATTGAAGATTTGCCAATAGTATTAGCACAGGGAAAAAATATTAAAAATAATACAGATATTTTATTAAAAGCAGATATTTTTACCGGGAATATTACAATAAATAATAAACCAATTACTATAGATGGAAATGTAGTTTTAAATAATGGAGCTATATATGTTCCGTTAAATTTATTTTCGGAAGCTTTTGGATATGATGTTAGTTATCTCAATGGAATAATACATATTAATAATACTAAAACAATATCCGAGTCAATTGTTGTCGAAAATGCTACTGAAATTGCTGTAAATGAAGTATTTGCACTTGTAAATCAATATAGAGCAGAAGCAGGAGCACCAGCATTAACGCTTAGTCCTAAGTTAATGGAAATAGCTCAACTTAAATCTGATGATATGCAACAAGAAAATTATTATTCTTATACTAGTCCAATTTATGGGGATCCATTTCATATGTTAAATTCTTATGGTTTAGTTTATAGTGCAGCGGGTATAAATTTAGCAAAAGGGCAAGCAACACCAGTAGATGTTGTAAATGCTTGGATGAATAGCGAAGGTCATAAAGCAAATATTTTATCTACTAATTATACACAAATAGGAATAGGATATAATGATGAAGGAAAATATTGGACACAAATCTTTTTGAAGCCACAATTATAAATTTTGTTATATTGCTGTTCAATTTCGGTTATAATATTTTTAAAGATTATTTGAAAGAAGGGATTTTTTATGAATACGTTTAAAACACAAAATGTTTGTGCTAGAGAAATTAAGTTTGATGTTAAAGATAATAAAATAAAAGAAATACAATTTGTTAATGGATGCCCAGGTAATACGTTTGGTCTTGCACAAGTTTTAGTTGGAATGGATGTTGATGATGCCATAACAAGACTTAAAGGAATCGATTGTAAAGGTCGTGGAACTTCTTGTCCTGATCAGCTCGCACAAGCTCTGGAAAAACACAAAAATATTTTGTAGAAAAATATTTGGCGAAAAAAAGTAGATTTAGTCTACTTTTTTTTTGTCCTTCTATATAATAATATTATAAGTAAAACATGAAGAGGGTATCTATATGAAATTAATAATACAAAAATTTGGAGGCACATCAGTTGCTACGGAGCAATCACGTACATTTGTTATATCAAAAATATTAAAATCTATAGAAAGAGGTTTTAGTCCTATTGTTGTTGTATCAGCTATGGGGCGTATCGGTGCACCATATGCGACAGATACACTTTTAGAATTTATCAAAAATAATGCTGGTGATATGACAGCACATGATACAGATTTGCTATTATCTTGTGGTGAAATAATATCGGCTGTTACAATAGCTACAATGTTAAATAATCAAGGAATAAAAGCAAAAGCCTTTACTGGCGGGCAAGCAGGCATAATAACTAATGAAAATTATACTGAAGCATCGCTTTTATTTACAGAACCTAAAAAACTTTTAGAAACTGTACAATCGGGTATTATTCCTGTTGTAGCAGGTTTTCAAGGTGTTACAAAAACTAATGAAATAACAACTTTAGGAAGAGGCGGAAGTGATACATCTGCATCAATTTTAGGGGTTAGTGTTAAGGCATCTAAAATTGAAATATACACAGATGTTGATGGAATAATGACTACAGACCCTAGAATATGTGATAGAGTTCATAAGATTAATAACTTAAGCTATAATGAAGTTTTTCAAATGGCAGATAGTGGAGCAAAAGTAATTCATCCACGTGCAGTTGAATATGCAATGCGTGCTAATATTCCACTTGTAGTTAAAAATACTTTTTCTGATGATGAAGGAAGTTTTATTATGCAAAATACTGAGCAAAAAGAAAGGTTGGGCAGCATAGTGACTGCTCTTGCACATAGAAGTGGAAGAGTTCAATATATGTTAACAGAACCTCAAGAAGGGCTTCTTAAAAAAATTGCTGATAAAAATATAAGTATCGATTTAATTAATATTTTCCAAAATTTTATAGTTTTTACAATAAATGAATTAAATCAACAAAAATTAGAAATACTTTTAAATGAAGAATATTGTAAATTTACTAAAACAGAACATTGTGCAAAAATAACTGCTATTGGAGAAGCTATTTCAGGAGTTCCTGGTATAATGGCTAAAATTGCTACTACTTTAACCAAAAAAAATATCAAAATTTTGCAAACTACTGATTCCCTAACAACTATCAGCTGTTTAATAAAAGAAGAAGAATTAAAAACGGCTATAAATGCACTCCATGAAGAATTTGATTTGTAAAAAAATACAAAAGTTAATGTATGAATTAGTCTTCTTTTTTCCATACTAATAAAAAATATATATTAAAAGGAGACTTTTTATGGATAAGCAAGTAGAAAAGCAAGAAATGATTAATGAAAATATTAAGGAAATGGGACAAATGCCACCACCTCCAAATCCTATAAAAAGTAATATTCAATGTGTTACTATTATAGGTCAAATAGAGGGACATCAAGCTATGCCACCTCAAAATAAAGCTACAAAATATGAGCATTTAATACCACAATTTTTTGGTTTTATGGAAAATCCTGAAATAAAAGGTCTTTTAATCATATTAAATACTGTTGGTGGAGATGTTGAAGCAGGTCTTGCTTTAGCAGAGCTTATTGCAAGTTTTGGAAAACCTGTTGTATCTCTTGTTCTTGGTGGAGCTCATTCAATTGCTGTGCCTATTGCAGTTGCAAGTGATTATTCATTTATTGTACCAAGTGCTACCATGACATTACATCCTGTTAGAATGAGTGGGACAGTTTTAGGAGTGGTGCAAACTTATGATTATTTTGATCAAATGCAAGAAAGAATAGTAGAGTTTGTAGCAAGACATTCCGAAGCAACTTCTGACCGTTTTAGACAACTTATGCTTGATACAGGCAAAATTGCAAAAGATATGGGAACAATTTTAGTTGGGAAAGAGGCTGTTTCAGAAAAAATTATTAATGAAGTTGGTGGTTTAAGTGAAGCTGTTCTAAAACTTAAATCGTTAATTAATGAAAATGAAAGGAAGGATCAGAATGTATTATAGCATTTTACCAGTATTACAACCTGAAGAAACAGTTCAGTATGTTGAGCTAAATTATAATGGTTGTGATGTATTAGCTGTTGTAACAGAAGAAGGCTATAAAATGGAGCGTCTTTATAGTAGCGATTATACTCATTTTTTAGATGAAAAATTTATGCCTGGAACTTTATTAGATGTTAGACTTATTAATTCAACAGTTCCTATTTGTAGCTAAAATTTTAGGATAAAAAAAGATTTTATCTTGTAGAAAAGGCTTGCTATACATATATAATTATGTTTAGCGAAGCCATTGCTTTAAATAAAAATAAAAATAAATTATTGACAAAGATAAAAAGTAGTGTTATAATGCCAAATATAACAATGCGATTGTGGCGGAATTGGCATACGCGCTAGACTAAGGATCTAGTGGTCCTAGACCTTGGGGGTTCGAGTCCCCCCAATCGCATTAAATTAAAAAAAGTCTTATATTCTTTAAATATTAAGGAGTATAGGACTTTTTTATATTATTTAATCAAAACATAAAATATAAAGCTTTATTTTTTTACATAGAATGCTCCGTAAATTTTTAGTAAATGATGGACTTTAACTGACATAAGAGTTTAGGTTTTACGTTCTTTGATGTAATTATTTTTTTGAAGTTTCTAAATTAAAGATATATTTATTAATTATTTTAAAAAAATGTATTGGATATTTAAAATTTATGTTATAATAAACTTGTACGACTTTAAAAAATTATTTTTTTTAAACAACTATTTATTATTATAAGATGAAGAAAGGACTATTTTTATGAATGATAAGTATATAGTAAGAGAACTTGCAAAAGAAATGGCAGATTTAGCAAATGAACCTCGTGTTTTAAAATTAAAAGAAGAATGGATAGCACACAATGACTTAGCTCCAAATACAAGACCAATGATTTTAGCTCAACCAGATGGAACTTGTTGGGACGAACTTGTACCAGCTACCGTATTAAAATGCCAAGACCCTAAATTTAAACAATATGAGCGATATTTAAGAAGAGCAATATATGGTATGACAGAAATAAGAGATGACACTCCTTATACTGCAACATTACCAGTTCAGTATGTTACAAATATTTCTTCGTATGGTTCATTTATTGTTGAAGCAGAAAAAACTAATGTAAAAGGTGGCAGTTATCACTACAAAAAATTAATAAATAATATAGAAGAAGATTTTGATAAACTTGAATTTAGAACCATTACACATGACAAGGAAGCAAGTGCTAAAAATAAAGAGCTTGCAGAGGAAATATTTGGTGACATTTTAAAAGTTGAGCATAGAGGCGAACAATGTTGGACGCTCGGCATTACTTGGGAAGTAATCAAATTAATCGGACTTGAAGACTTAATGATAAATATGTATGATGACCCTGAAGGGTTACATAAGCTTATGGCGTGGTTTACACAAGAACATCTTAATTTTATTAAACAAATAAAAGACCTTGGAATATTAAATCCTAATCATAGAGATATTGCTATTGCATCAGGCGGATATGGTTACACTAATCAACTTTTGCCTAGTGATTGGAAGCGAAATCAAGGGCTAGATTTTATGCAAAAATGGGGGTTTTCAGAAAGCCAAGAAACTGTTGGAATATCTCCAGATATGTTTGGAGAATTTATATTTCCATATCAATTGCCACTTTTAGAAAAGTTTGGTTTAAATTGTTATGGGTGTTGCGAACCATTAGAAGGCAGATGGAAATGGGTAAGTCAAATTCCACGATTAAGGCGCGTATCTGTATCCCCTTGGAGCGATATTTATAAAATGCGAGATTTGCTTGGTAAAAATTATATCTATAGTAGAAAGGTAAATCCTTCATATTTTTGTGTAGGTTATGATGAGGGAGCTTTAAAAAGAGAATTAAAAGATATATTAAGTATTGCTAATGATATACAATTAGAAATAATTTTAAAAGATATAAGAACTGTACAAAATGATTCAACACGATTTGGAAAATGGGTACAAATGGCAAGAGAGTTATATTAATTTAATAAAAAAAACGATATTTTGACAAAAAAACGATTATTATTATTTTGTATATTATAAAGTGCTTATATTTAATTAAAAAGACACAAGTTTTTGGTTATAATTTATATACTAGAAATGTTAATACATGCATAGAGTATAAAGTATAGAGTATATGGCGCAATATAAATCACATATCCCATTTCTGATACTATTTAGAGATGGGAGTTAACTTATTTGGTTAGATTAAAATATTATAGAAGAATTATACTATAAATCTTAGTAGATGTAATAGCTCTGAACAATATTAATGGAGGGTGTTAATTAAAAATAATAAATTTGAAAGATGATTATTGATAGTATTTATCAAAATACAAAAGAGCATAGTCTAATATATTGTTTCAACAGAAAAACTTATTATAAATAAATCATAGATAACAAAATGGTAATGACAGAGCTATTTATCTATATCAAAATGCAAATATTTAAACTTATTTCACTGAGTTATATTGTTACATATTTATATCAAAATTTATCAGAAGGAGATAGGGAAATGAAAAAATTTAAAAACACTAATTCAAAATTATCCATTCGACTTGCTAGAAGAATAGGATTAATGATTACATTTATATTAACTATATTAGTTGTAGTTGTATCAGTGCAAGTTTCAAGTTCAAGTTCAAAAGATATTCAAGCTCTGTTTAATAGAACAGCAGAATTAAATGCTACTAGTATACAATCAATTATAGATTCAACTTTTAGTATATTGCAAGATATAACAGCATATACTGACCGTAATTTTAAATATTTTGAACCAGCTAAACTAACAGCAGAGGAAGAAATACAATCAGATAATATTAGTCATGTGTATGGAACTCCTTTGTCTAAAGAAAATTATGATGCTGAAAAATATATATTAAATAGTGCTTGGTCTGCAATAGGAAACAATCCTAATATTAAGTCTTTTGGCATTTATTTTGAGCCATATGCTTTTGACTCCACACAAGAAGTTTTTAGTTTTGAAGTTGATGATGAAAATGTAAATAATTTTACTGCAAATGCCATATATGATTATAATTCATATGCTAATCAAGAATATTATAATGTAACAAAATCTACTGGAAAATCCCATGTTACAGCACCTACCATTGTTAATGGAGATTTAGTTATCAGTTTATCATATCCAATTATGTATAATAATAAGGTACAAGGCGTTGTTGTAATTGATGTTTTAGTATCGAGCTTTGACGCAATAAGATTAGACAGTAATAGTTATGAAACATTATTTAATGCTATAATAAATAGCGAATGGACTATTATGTATGATTCTCAAGATAGTGCAAATATAGGTGCCAATGTAGGCGATTTTATTTCTGACAAAGCATCTCAAGAATGGCAAGCCAAATCAAGTAAACATGAACCTTTTAGTATTGCTACAAAATGTTTAGAAGATAATGCAGCATATGTAAAAGGTTCTACACAGCAAAGATATTTATATCCAATTACTGCTGGAGATGAATTTTGGTGGGCTCATGTAGAAGTAGATGAACAAGAATTATTTCGCTCAACTACAGTACTTACGATTCTAATTATTGCTATTTCTATTATATCATTAATTTGTTTAATTAGTTTAATTATTGCATTGCTTAATAAGGCGTTAAAACCTTTAGAAAAATTGTTAAACTCAGCAACTCAAATGACAGAAGGTAACTTAAATGTTTCATTTAATATAGAATATAACGATGAAATAGGTCAACTTGGTGATACATTTATTAAAATGAGCAATATTTTATTAGATATAGTAAATGACATTCAAAATACTTTAGAATCAATGGCACAAGGCGATTTTACAGCTATTAAAAATATGAAAGATAATTATATTGGTTCATTTGCTCCAATAAAAATATCAATAATACAAATTACAGATAAATTAACTGAAACAATATCTGGTATTAATGAAGCTGCAAGTCAAGTAAATAATGGAGCAGAAGGTATTGCAATAGGGGCAAATGAACTTGCTCAAGGAACTGCAGAACAAAGCGTAATTATTCATAATTTTATGGATACAACAGAGGAGATAATAAGTCTAATTAATAGTACGATAATTAATGTAGAAGAAACATTTAAAATTTCTCATGAAGCTAAAACTAAAGCTGATATAGGAACACAAAATATGGAAAGTATGTTAGTATCTATGAAAGCAATCAATCAATCTAGTCATGTTATTTCAAATGTACTTAAAACTGTGGAAAGTATTTCAAGTCAAACTAATTTATTAGCACTTAATGCAGCTATTGAAGCAGCTCGAGCAGGTGAAGCGGGAAAAGGTTTTGCAGTTGTTGCAGCTGAAATTCGTGATCTTGCAAACCGTAGTAGTGAAACTGTTAAAGAAATTGATAATATTCTAAAAAATAGTATAAGTGATGTTAATAAAGGACAAGAAATGGCAGATAATACTTCAAATAGTTTACGTGAGATTATTTCTACAATTGAGCAAACCAACATACTTTCAACTGATTTATTAGAAAAAACTAATAAACAAAGAACTAGTATTGAAGATTTGTTAAATGGAGCAAAACGAATTTCAAACTTAGTTGAACAAACATCAAGTACCTCAGAGGAAAGTGCTTCAGTAAGTGAAGAGCTCGCAACACAAGCCGAACATTTAATAAGCATGTTAGAATACTTTAAAATGAAATAATTTTAGCTCTAAACTAGAGCTATATAATATTTAAGGCAATAAAATAGCTCTACTATTCTAATATTTAGAACAGTGGAGCTTATATATAAAATATATTTATATATGTATCAAAAAAATTATATTCTAGTTACTACTGCTTTTTTAGTTCTTCTGCACGTTTTTTTGAACATCTGATTGCAAAGACAAAGGAGCCAATATAAAGAACACTGATTATAATTAAACCAAGAATATTTTCTAAATGGAAGCTCTGAGTGAAAATATAAGTTATTGGACTACCACCTTGATCAAGTGCTGCTAACATATGCTCACCATTTGTACTACCAGTTGAAACAGCTAATTCTGTCATCCAAGGAATAGTTTGATTTGCAATCCATATTGTCATATACATAATTATTGAGCCCGAGAATAAAGTCCTAAATAGATTACCTTTATGAACTGCAACAGCTATAGCAATAAAAAATCCAATTGTTGCAAGATCTCCAAATGGCATTACCTTATTTCCAGGAACTAGCACTGCAATTAAAAGTGTAAGAGGCATAAATATTAATCCAGCTGTAACAACTTGTGGGTCACCTAATAAAATTGCTGGGTCAAGACCTATATAAAACTCTGAATTTTCAAATTTTTTGGTCATTATCTCTTTAGCTCGCTCTGATAGTGGGAATAATCCTTCCATAATACATTTTACTACTTTTGGCATAAGAACCATAACTGCTGACATTTTTACACCAAGTGGCAACGCCTCTTGAGCAGGATAACCCGCTAAAAATCCAACAACAGTTCCAAGTAGAGCACCAACTACAATAGGTTCTCCAAGTACGCCTACTTTTTCTTGTAACGTATCTGCGCTTATATCAATTTTTTTAAGTTTTGGACTTCTTTCAATTAATTCATCAACTGCACAAGCAATAGGAGCCATATATGCTGATGTACCATGAGGTACGGTTAAACCATCTAATTCAAAATAATCTGTCATTAGTGGAGCCCATAAATCTCCTAGTTTATATGCTATTACAGCATGAACTACAACACCTAATATACCTATCCAAAAATTCCCAGTAACTACATATGCAATTGCACCTGTGAATGTCATATGCCAAATATTCCAAATATCAATATTTACGGTTTTTGTTAATCTGAGCACTAACATAATGATATTTACTAAGATTGCAATTGGAATTGCCATAGTTGCTATTTCAGAGGCCCACGTTATAGGAGATGCTCCTGGCCATCCTATATCAATTACGCTAAGAGATAATCCAAATCTTTCTGACATTGCAGCAGCAGCAGGCCCTAATTGAGCATTCATTAAATCAACGATTAATCCAAGTCCAACAAATCCTACGCCTATCATTAATCCAGCTCGAATAGCTTTGCCAAGTTTAATTCCCATTATCAAACTTAAAAGTATGATGACAACGGGAAGCATTACGGATGCTCCCATATTTACAATATAATCAATTATAGATTCAAATACAGACCACATAATGACACCCCTTTCTAAAATTATTGTTTTAATATATCTAAAATTGCTTTTTCAGTTTTTTCAACGCCAATACCTGATATAAATGGCATACCTTTTACAAGTGGAATACCATAATCTCTTTTTACATTAGAAGTTGTTACAATTAGTTTTGCTCCAGTTAAATTGGATTCTATTTCGGAAATTCTAATTTGACAAATGTCAATATCTATTCCATTCTTTTTTCCAAGCTCTACTACTTTATGTGCTGCTACAGTTGAAGTTGCAACAGCTCCGCCACATGCTACAATTACTTTTACCTTCATAGTGATTGCTCCTTTTCTCTTATAATATCAATTATTGCTTGTTTGTTTTTAGCATTTAATAAATTTTCTAAAACTTGTTTATCCTGAATAATAGAGATAATTTGCTGTATCTTATCAATATGAGCATTAGGCTCATTAATAGCCAGCATAAATATTAGACTAACATCTACAGCCTCATCATCTGTACCCATATGTGTAAATGTTATTGGTTGTTTAAGCGTTGCAATAGAAATTTTAGCTTTATTAACATGACTTATATCTGTATGAGGAATTGCTACCCCAATACCATCTATGTCTAAAGCAGTGGGAAATTCAATTTCACGTGTTATTAGAGCTTCAACAAAAGATTTTTTACAATAGCCTTCTTTTATAAAATTACGTCCTACTTTTTCCATAATTTGTGCAATTGTGATAGCATTTACATTAATATGAATTAAGTTATTTTCTAAGTCTTCCCATATCACTCAAATACCTCCCTTCGTTTATAAATATAGCTTAACATACATATTTGGGAAATAAAAGTCAAAGTTTTTTCAATATTATGTGAAAAAAAATATACTTATTTTTAATATAATTTGAAATTATATTCATATTTTTGAAAAATATTTAAAATTTCAATTGAAGTAGTTGCTCTTTGTAGATCTTGTTTAAATTTAGGTTTAGCTAATAGAGTTACTAAATTAAAAAATGCTTTCAAATGACTAGTATTATCTATAGCACTTAAACAACATACAAATTTTATAGGATCTAATTCGTTTGCATTAAAGTTTACTTCTTGTTTAAGACGAATTAAACTCATTCCTAATTTAAGGCTACCTTTACCTAGTCCTTCATGAGGAAATGCAAATCCTTTAGATATAACAATATAAGGACCATTAAGTACAACATTTTCAATCATAGCATCAATGTAACGCTCTTCTATGTAGCATTTGTCTAATAATATTTTGGCAGATTTATATATTGCATCTTTCCAATCTACACATTCAACATCCAATTGAATATGAGCTATATCTAATATCTGATGCAACATCAATTCTTTTGAATGCTCTCTAAGTTCTTTTTTTATATCGAGCATGATTTCATTAGCTAGCTCTGGAGTTTTATTAGATATAATCTTATTAACTATAGATAAGATGTCAGGCAGGCTAATTTCTTTAATATTATTTTTTTGAATTAAAGAGCTATTATTTTTTAGCTGTTCAATTTTATCACGTATACGAATATAATCTTGCTTGGATAAAATTGTTGAAATAACTATAACATCCATATCACAATTTTCTATAACAATAGTGCTTATAATTAAATCAAAAGTACTTCTAGTTATACTGCTGATTTCGTATGAAGATATAATATCTACTATTTTAAAATTAAAATAAGTTTTTAACTTTTGAGCTAATAATTGTGATAAAGCAACTCCTCCATTACATATAATTATTACATTTAATTTAAGGTCAGTATTATTATATCGCTCAATTGCAACACATACATGTATAGTTATGTAGTTAATTTCCGTCTGAGTTAAAGATTGATTTCTAAATTCTTTGAAAATATGTATGGATTGTTTAACTGCTTCTAAAACATAACTATTTTCATAAACGACATCATCAATTAGCTCTATCACTGGATATTGAGGGTATTCTGATACAAATGTAAATTCTAAATGAGCAGATAAATCACTAAAAAATGTATAATCATTATCTAAATTCATATTTAGTGTTTTAGACAACGCTCTTATGAACTTACGAGTTATAAGTTGTATTTTAATAGAATCTTGATTAAATGCATGATTTTTTGTGTATCTGCAGGTTGATAATAAAATACTTAAATAATTGATTTCATTTGTATTAAAGTTGATATTGTTATATTGCATGATATGTTGGATAGCATCTTTTGCAAATTGATATTTTTCTTGAGCAACATCTAAATAACTCTCCAGATAATAACCATTTAAATTTCGTTGTAACATAATACACAAATATTTTACTATTTTTAAATATGAGCTATCTACTAAAAACTTTTGATGCATATGCTCTAGTTCAATTAATATATTTTCTACCATTTTTTTGATTTGAGCAGAGGGAAATAAATTGTGCCAAATCTTATGTTCAACAAAGGCACTAGCTTTAAATAAAAACCATCTTTTATCAATTTCATTACCATTAACCATTAATCCTTTATTAGGATAGCTAATAAGTACAAGATTAGAACTAATAAGCAGTTCTTTAATAGTATTTAAATCTTTTATAATACTAGAACGACTTACATAAATTTTGTCTGCTATATGTGCCAAAGTAATATATCCCTGAGCTGTTACAATTAAAACACTAGAAATTAATGCTCTTTCGTATTTTGATAGCTTGTATTCATAAAAATTATTATTAATATACTTTAATATTTCTTCAAAATCTTTTTGAACACATATAATTCCTCCTCTTTTAAGTTCAATAGTATTTAATTTAAATTTTAAAAGAAGCTCATTTAAGGAATTTATATCCATACGTATAGTACGAATAGTTACATTATATTTTATAGATAAGAATTCTAATGTAATTGTGTTACTATTTTTTATTAAGGTATATATTATTTCTGTTAATCGTTTATTCATAATTTCTCCTTTAAAAATATAAATTTATTCATAATAAAACAGATTCACTTTATAATAATTTTATCATAAAATAAATTCTATTCAAATATTTTAAGGTAAAAACACAAAAAAATTTTCGATTTTATAATTTTTTTTTAAATTATATTGACTTATTTTACAAAACGTTTTATTATTTATTACAAGATTTAAGTTTAATAATAAAAAGGAGCGAAATATATGAAAAAATTTTTATCAGTAGTTTTAAGTTCAACTATGTTGATAGCATTTGCAGGATGTACTTCATCAGAAACAAATACATCAACAGACACCAGTAATCTTGTAGGAGTATCTATGCCAACACAAGACTTGCAACGTTGGAATCAAGATGGCGAAAATATGAAAGCTCAACTTGAAAGTGCAGGTTATGATGTAGATTTACAATATGCCGCAAACGATATTGCAACACAAGTATCTCAAATTGAAAATATGATTTCAGGAGGAGTTAAAACTTTAGTGGTTGCTTCAATTGATGGTTCTGCACTTGGTACAGTTATGGAGCAAGCAAAGTCAAACGGTATAGAAGTAATAGCATATGATAGATTAATAATGGGAACAGATGCAATTAGCTATTATTCAACATTTGACAACTGGGATGTTGGAGTAAAACAAGGAGAATACATAGTAGATAAACTAAAACTTGATAGTACAGATGAAACTTATACAATTGAATTTATTACAGGAGACCCTGGTGACAATAACATAAATTTCTTTTTTGGTGGAGCTATGAGTATTTTGCAACCTTATTTAGATGAAGGTACTCTAGAGTGTTTATCAGGTCAAACTGAGCAAACAGAAGTGGCTACAGTAAATTGGGCAACAGATGTCGCTCAAGCTCGTTTTGAAAATATATTGGCATCTTATTATACAGATACAGATCTTGATATAGTATTAGCATCAAATGATTCAACTGCACAAGGTGTTACTAATGCTCTAGTATCTTCTTATGATGGAGCATATCCTCTTCTGACAGGTCAAGATTGTGATGTAGTTTCTGTACAAAATATAATTTCAGGTAAGCAAGAGATGTCTATATTTAAAGATACTCGTGATTTAGCTGCAAAAACTGTAGAAATGGTTGATGCTCTTATGAAAGGTAGTGAACCACCGATTAATGATAATAAAACATATGATAATGGTACAGGTATAATACCTTCTTATTTATGTGAGCCTGTTGTTGCAACACTTAATAATTATGAAGCTTTATTAATTGAGACAGGTTATTATACAGCTGAAGAAGTTCAACCATAAAAGTTTAGGAGGTGTTTTATTGACTGAATTTATATTAGAAATGAAAAATATTACAAAATCGTTTTCAGGAGTAAAAGCATTAGATAATGTAAATTTGCAGGTTAAAAAAGGACATATACATGCATTAGTGGGTGAAAATGGAGCAGGAAAATCAACGCTTATGAATGTGCTTAGCGGAGTATATTCATATGGTTCGTATACAGGTGATATACTATATGACGGAAAAATTTGTAAATTTTCTAAAATTCCAGATAGTGAGAGTAAAGGAATAGTAATTATCCATCAAGAACTAGCTCTTATTCAGGAGCTAACAATTGGGGAAAATATGTTTTTAGGTAATGAACGTGGTAAAAAATTTGCTATTGATTGGAACTTAACATATGCAGAAGCAGATAAGTATCTTAAAACGGTTGGTTTGTTAGATTCATCACGTACACGTATATGTGATATAGGAGTAGGTAAACAACAATTAGTGGAAATCGCTAAAGCTCTTGCTAAAAATGCAAAATTACTAATACTTGATGAGCCTACATCATCATTAAACGAGCAAGATTCTCAAGCATTACTTGATTTGCTACTAGAATTTAAAGCTCAAGGAATGACTTGTATTATAATAACTCATAAGCTCAATGAAGTTTCTTATGTTGCAGATGAAATTACAATAATTCGTGACGGAAAAAGTGTGGAAACTTTAACTAAAGGTGTAGATGAATGTACAGAAGACCGTATAATTAGCGCAATGGTTGGACGTGAATTATCTGACCGTTTTCCAAAAAGAACTGGGCACACTATATCTGATGAAATTGCAATGGAAGTTGCAAATTGGACTGTACATCATCCAATTTATACAGAGCGTAAAGTTGTAGATAATGTCTCATTTCATGTTAAAAAAGGTGAAGTTGTAGGATTTTCTGGACTTATGGGAGCAGGTAGAACAGAGCTTGCAATGAGTATTTTTGGAAAAAGTTATGGAACTGCAATTTCAGGTTCTTTAAAAATAAATGGTAAAGAAAAAGAATTGGGTAATATTCGTCAAGCTATTGATATGGGTCTTGCATATGTGACAGAAGACCGTAAAGGGAATGGATTGATACTTACAAATCCTATTAGAACTAATACAACTCTTGCAAATTTAGCTGGCATATCTAAAAATACAATAATTGCTGCCAATAAAGAATATGAAATTGCTACAAATTATGCAAAGAAAATGCATACTAAATGTACCAGTATAGAGCAATTAGTTGGAAATCTCTCAGGAGGTAATCAGCAAAAAGTTTTGCTTTCTAAATGGATGTTTTCAAATCCAAATGTATTAATTTTAGATGAGCCGACACGAGGTATTGATGTTGGAGCAAAATATGAAATTTATACTATTATAAATGAGCTCATTCAATCTGGCAAATCGGTTATTATGATTTCTTCTGAATTACCTGAAGTATTAGGCATGAGCGATAGAATTTATGTTATGAATGAAGGAAAAATTGTTGGTGAATTTGCACAGCAAGAAGCAACTCAAGAAGGTATTATGTCAGCTATATTAAAATCTGATAAAGGAGGATCTGAAGATGGAAAATAAAGCAAAAGTAATGACTTGGGTGCAAAAGTACACAATGATTTTAATCTTAGTTATGGTTATAATATTTTTTAACATTCAAACTAATGGCAAAATCTTATTGCCTCAAAACATTACAAATCTTATTTCACAAAATGCATATGTATTTGTATTAGCAGTTGGTATGCTACTATGTATTCTAACAGGAGGTAACATTGACCTATCTGTAGGTTCTGTTGTATGTTTTGTGGGCGCTGTTGGAGCGTTGATGATAACAAGTGATATGAATATTCTTTTAGTAATTGTATTTATGCTAGGAATAGGTCTTTTAATAGGGATTTGGCAAGGATATTGGGTTGCATTTGTGCGCGTACCACCTTTTATAGTAACCCTTGCTGGAATGCTCGTATTTAGAGGGCTTTCAAATGTTGTGCTTGAAGGTAAAGCAGTCTCAATTGCATCATATTCAACATTTGTTCAAATGTTTGGTGGTGGAGCAAACTGTTATATTCCAGATATTTTTGGATTTGAAGGAATTAATATCACTGCTATTATTATAGGAATAATAATTACCGCATGTTATATAGCATATGAAGCAAAAGTCATGTCAAAACAAAGAGCAACAGGACAAAATGTTTTTATGCAAAAAGTTATTTTAAAGGTTGTAGGTGCTACTGCAATTATTATGTTTTTTGCAATACAATTTAGTCAATATAAAGGTGTTCCAACTGCTCTAATTTGGGTTGCTTTAATTGTTGCCATTTATGGTTACATAACTTCAAAAACTACAATTGGCCGTCATTTTTACGCTGTAGGTGGCAACGAAAAAGCTACTAGATTATCTGGTATTAATACGAGCAAAGTATATTTTATTGCATACGCAAATATGGGGTTACTTTCTGCACTAGCAGGTATGCTAACTATTGCTAGAATGACATCTGCTCAACCAACTTATGGTACAAATTATGAGATGGATGCTATAAGTGCTTGTTTTATTGGCGGAGCATCAGCTTACGGTGGAGTCGGTACTGTTCCTGGCGTTATCATAGGAGCTCTTTTAATGGGTATAATTAATCTCGGAATGTCAATTAGTGGGGTTGATTCAAACTATCAAAAAGTTGTAAAAGGTCTAGTTCTTCTTGCAGCTGTCATTTTTGATATTGTTTCTAAACGCAAAAAAGCTTAATTTACTAACAGGCCACCATTTTCAGTGCCACTATTTTAAGAGATCGCTGAAAAAGTCTTTTGATATCAAGAAATCCCCACCGTATAGCCTCCCCCTAAACCAACCTGTGCCATTGGCACTTTTCCCCTCTACCCCCCCCTTTTTTTTTAAGGGGAGGTGCCTCGCAAGAGGCGGTTGGGTTTGGGAGGTAGCATTAGCTACCGGAAGGATGATTGGGGAACGCTTGAGAACTTCTAGTAAGCTAACAACTTTAGTTTTTCAGTGGGTTCCAGCACAGGAGGGTTTAAGGAAAGGCTTTTATTTTAAAGTATTGTAACTATAGGAGAATTTTAAATTTGAAAAATATGATTATAATAATGGGCAGTCCACACACTAATGGCAATGTTGCCCGTGCAGTAGATTCACTAATTGAAGGTGTAAATCAAAACAATGTAAAATACATAAAGTATGAACTTTGTAAAATGAATATTAAAAACTGTATTGGTTGTAGAAAATGTATAGATAATGGTGGTAGATGCGTTTTAAAAGATGATATGCATGAAGTTTTTGAACAAATTAAATCCGCAGATATAGTTGTCATCGCTTCGCCTATTTATATATGTCAAGTTAATGGTTTTACTAAGACCTTTCTTGATAGACTTTATCCATTAACTGATCGATGGCATAAACCACGTTTTGGTAAAAGAGATTTAATAATGCTTTATACCTATGGAGCACCAGTCCCATTTTTATTTAGAAGATATATGAGACAAACAGGAAAAGCTTTAAAAGCGATGGGACTAAAACTAAAAAAAACTATTATTTTACAAGGTTGCACTAGTATTGATAAAACAAAAAATAATGAAAAAAGACTAAAGAAACTTAGATATATTGGTAGTAAACTTTAGTTTGACGTACTATAACTATATGAGCTATACATTTGGTCTCATTAATTAATTTAAAAATAAAAAAAGGAGAAGCTACTTTATTTAAATAGTAGCGGGTTAATTAAATGAATTCATTTGAGAGAGTTATGAATCGCTTTGAAGGAAAAGATGTTGATAAAATACCGAATTTAAATATTATTATGGCATTTGGAGCTTATCATATAGGAGCAACGTATAAAGAATTTGTAACTGATTATAGAAAGCTTGTAGAAGCTAATATTTATTGTTGTGAAAAATTTGGAATAGATGCAGTAAGTTGTATCTCTGATCCTATGAGAGAAGCAAGTGGATTTGGTGCTACTTTAGTTTTACCAGAAGATGACGTTCCATATTGTAAAGAACCGTATATTAAAGACTATGCTCAATTAAAGGATTTAAAATCTGTAGATCCATTTAAAAGTGAGCGTATGTTAGATCGTATCAGAGCAGTAGAGCTTTACAAGCAAAAAGTTAATGGAAAATATCCCATTATTGGTTGGGTGGAAGGTGTAATTGCAGAAGCAACCGACCTTCGAGATATTAATGAAATTATGGTAGATTTATTAACTGAGCCAGAATATGTAGAAGAGATTTTTGAAATCATATATGAGCAACAATATAAATTTATGGAAGCTCAGGTAAAAGCTGGTGCAAATATTATCGGAGTGGGAAATGCAGCTGCATCGTTAATTGGTCCTGATCTTTATAAAAAGTATGTATTTAAGTATGAAAAGCGAATTATAGATGATATTCGTAGATTAGGAGCAAAATCAAAACTACACATTTGTGGAGACATCTCACAACTTTTAGATTTAATTATAGAAGTTAATCCAGATATGGTTGATATTGATTGGATGGTAGATTTTGAAGTAGCAGTAAATAAATTTAGAGGAACGCATATTTGTGCATGTGGCAATCTTGACCCTGTTAAAGTATTTTTGCAAGGAAATAAAGAATTAGTAACACGTGAAGTAAAAAATTGTATAGAAATTGCAGATGCAAAAACATTTATTGCAGGTGGATGTGAAATTCCAAAATTCACGCCTATAGAAAACATGATACTTATGAATGATTTATTATACAAAAAATAATATAAAATGCTCCTTTTTTTATTATTTAGAAAAAGGAGCTTATTATCATATTTAAATAAAATAATTTAAGGGGAAGTAATATATGTCTTATGAACTTGGAATGGCAGCTTTTAATTTAGAGATGCCAGATGTTATACCTAGAACAGAATATTCTGCTCATATGTATTGGGAGCTAATTGAAAAAGTGACAGGAGTAAAAGCAACTCCTCAAAGTACTAAAGAAGAACAAATGAAAGCAACTCAAGCTTTTGTAAAGGCGTGGGATTATTCATTTTTTGGAAATGCTTTTGTGCACATTGGTCATCTTAATAAATGTAGAACGAAAAAAGGGCATGCTACATTTGCTTCTGGTGGCGTGGATTTTAGTGCAGAGGTTTCTTGTCCATTTTCTGACCCTGAAGAGTGTCTGGATTTTGACCCTATTGCAGTATATGGTGAGGTGGATGAACGACAAGCTATTAAAGATTTAAATGCGAGCTATTATGAAAAGTGTGATTTATTCCCAAATTCAGTTAATACTCAAGGAACTTATATCACGTTGGTAACAGGTCTTATTGAAATTTTTGGTTGGGAAATGTTATTGCTTGCTCTTGCAATTGATGGTGACGGCTTTGGAGAAGTAGCAAATCGCTATACTGAATGGATTATGCCATATTTTAGAGCAATGGCACAATGTGATACACCAATACTTAGAATACATGATGATATTGTTTGGACTTCAGGAGCATTTGTAAATCCGAAATGGTACAGAAAATATGTATTTCCAAATTACAAAAAGATGTTTGCTCCTTTAAAAGAAGCTGGTAAAAAAGTTATATATTTATGCGACGGAAATTATACGGAATTTATAGATGATGTAGCAGATTGTGGTGTAGATGGTTTTGTAATGGAGCCAACCACAGATATGAAATATATTGCTGAGAAGTATGGAAAAACTCATTCTTTCATTGGAAATGCAGATACACGAGTATTATTAAATGGAACAAAAGATGAGATATATGCAGAAGTTAAAAGATGTATTGATATTGGTAAAAATTGTCCAGGATTTTTTATGGCAGTTGGAAACCATATTCCATCTAATACTCCAATAGAAAATGCTCTGTTTTATAATGAAGTTTTTAATGAACTTAAAAGAAGATAGTCTGAGCTCACCGACCACGTCATTAGGCGTGAACAGACTGTAGACGATTGTCTATAGTCTATTTTTTTTAAGAATATCATTAAAGGTGAATTTGCATGCATGAATTTGAAAAAACTGACTAATTGGAACCATATACAAGGCTTAAAAGGAAGGTATATTCTCTATAATTTATATTTTTTTGACAAATTTATGATAATACATACTAATAATAACCTAAATGTTAATACTTATACTGTTGTATAATTTAGCATCTAGGTTATTTGTCTACAAACTGTGCACCTCCAAATGGAAGTGCTACTTAATAAATTTATTTGTTTTATAGCTTATCAAGTCTTTAGCCATCTTACTTGTTTTCAAATCTTAATTGTTCAACTTGCTCAATAGAAAGTTTTGTTTTTAACGCAATTGTTTCGTTATCTAATATATCTAACAAAGATTTTGCTACTTCAACACGTCCTTGCTCAATGCCTTGTTCAATACCTCTTTGTTCAACCGCTGGGTCGTATAATGTTTTTGTCATCTTTATCACCTCACCTGTTAAATTTGTATCTTTTATAAATTTATGATTTAGATAATGGGTCAAATTTGTTATGGCTAATAACATTGTGTGCAAGTCAGTAAGCTTAATTAGTTTTCCTTCAATCAATTTTTTTATTTCTGAATTTAACTGTTTAATCGTATCCACTAATGCTTGACTTTCTTTTTTTATTTCAGCTGGTTTATTTTTAGTTTTGCTTGTACTTCTCACTATTGACTGTAAACCTTTTCGATATTTAAAAACTACTAATGGCAAAAAACAATACATTTTTTTGGTTATCAATTCATCAATTTCATATTCCCATAATCTTATAGTTGGTATAGAGTAAGTCATATTTTGTCCGTCTTGAGCTATTAATTTTATTTTTTGGTTTATTACTCCACTATTTTTCTCAATAAATACTACAGCCTGTCGTGGCATACGAATAACCATAACTCCATCTTTATCTAACTTAGCTTTTCTCTTACCCATAGATATTGCATATTCTACTAATCTAATTTGCATTTGAGCATCATTTAAAGTTTGTATCTCAAGATGATATTGGGTTTCATCTATTTCGATTAATAAATCTCCTTCAATCTCTTCAAAATCAAATTCTGGTCTTGCAAATTTACTTTTAATATGTTTAATTTTGATTTGTCCAATTTGATAATTTTGATTAAAGCATTCATTTATTGTTCCTAATATACATTCATCCGATAAATCTAATAGAGATTTTACAACTTCATCTAACTTAACACTTTCCTCATTTATAAATGTTTTTTCTATTTTATCATTTGACATTTTTCTTTATCCGCTCCAATCCCATACTCTCTACTACTTTAATAGATTATATCATAGGAATTGAAAAAATGGAATATTTTTTTAACTATTAAAAGGACAAACGCATGAGTATACAAAAAGACCAAATGCCCATTTGATATACTCACAATTTAGAGCAAATAAATACTAATTCAAAAAATTTTATGCTTCACTGTTATTTAATATACATTTTGTTAGATCGCCATTATAAAATTTTGGTAAAAAATACATACATGCGTTTGTCCTGCTCCCTGTCTAAAGTATCTTGCCTTTCTAAATTTTCATACTAGTATGGTCTATACTTTGGAATTAAAAATTTTACTCAATAGGCAGTCCATTCATTTTCAAGAAACTAAGTTTATCCATATATCCTCGTTGAAATTTGATTTTTCCGTCTATGATATAGAAAAAACCAGACCCTCTAAATCCTTTAGGGTCTTTCCATTCCATTATTGCCCACTCGCCATTTTCAAAAATATTTTCGGGAATACAAATCATTTCTGACAAAGCAAATTCACGTAAAAACATCTCGTAAATAGCTTGCTTGCCCACTACTGGCTCGGTTACTACTTGATGATTTATTGCATCTTAGTGATACATTTCAGAAAGTGACTTTGCATCTGCTTTATTAAAAGTGTCTATCCATAACTTTAGTGTTTCTGTTGGTGTCATAATTTCCTCCTAAATTATTTTCTAAGTATTTTTTTGATTGCTTTGCCTTTAGCAAGTTCATCTACAAGTTTGTCAAGCAAACGGATTTCTTTCATCATAGGATCTTCGATTTCGACAAGTTTAACACCACAAATAGAGCCTTTAATTAAACCTCTGTTAGGATTTAAACTCGGTGCAGACTTAAAGAAAGCTGTCATATCAATATCATCACTAATATTTAAAACTTCTTCATTTGTAATCCTGTAAGCCAACAAATAACCTCGTTCAATTCATCTGCATTTCTGCCTTTTCTTTCGACCTTTGCAAGATATAACTTGTACATTTCACTAAACTTAAAAGTATAAATACTATGTCCATTCATTATATTTTCTCCATTCATTATATAAATAATCTATATCTCAGTATATCATATGTTGAGTTACATTTAAATACTACTCTATATCAACCAATTTTGTCGTCATTATCTTATAAAGCTCAGCTTCTGGAGGAAACTTATCTACAAAAGGCAAAATAACATTACGAGGTTGGTTCAATTTGCTTCTGATGGCATGGATTTTGACTATATTGCAGTATATGGCGAGGTGGATGGTTTTGTAATGGAGCCAACCACAGATATGAAATATATTGCTGAGAAGTATGGAAAAACTCATTCTTTTATTGGAAATGCAGATACACGAGTATTATTAAATGGAACAAAAGATGAGATATATGCAGAAGTTAAAAGATGTATTGATATTGGTAAAAATTGCCCAGGATTTTTTATGGCAGATGGAAACCATATCCTATCTAATACTCCAATAGAAAATGCTCTGTTTTATAATGAAGTTTTTAATGAGCTTAAAAGAAGATAGTCTGAGCTCACCAACCACGCCATTAGGCGTGGAATATAATTGCATATAGCTCTTATTCTCTAGTAAGTACAGCGGAAGTATCACCAACAGGAGGAACTTGATCTTTCTGTCTTTGAGATAAAGCACCAGAAACATTTGCTCCAGGTGTAGTAGGTGAAGTAGCCAAAGCATCACCAGCAGGAGGAACTTGACTTTTCTGTCTGTGAGCTAAAGCACCAGAAACATTTGCTCCAGGAGTAACAGGTGAAGTAACGGAAGCATCACCAGCAGGAGGAATTGGACCTTTCTGTCTCTGCGCTAAAGCACCAGAAGCCATAGTTGGCACAGCAGAATCACTAGCAATAGCTGGTACTTGCCCTTGTTGTCTTTGTGTAACAATAGTTTCAGGAGCTACTGAAGTTTGCTCATCATTTTCAGCTGTAGTTATATCTCCGTCATTACTAATAAGCGCAGATAATGGTGTGTTTACTATAAATTCTTCTAATGATGTACTGGTATTTTCGATAAATCCTATTACTGATGCATTTGCCTCTTCATTTGTTAATGTTGCAATTGCAACACCCAGCGCTGCTCCACCTATTATTGCTACTATTACCAATAATTTATTCATTGCAATCTCCCCTTTAATTTATGTATTTTCTTATAGTATATAATAAACTAAGTAGGAAAATCAGTGGTTAAAAGTTGGCAAAATGTAGGCAAAATAAAAGGCACTTGAAAGGGCTAATTATTACTGCTGCTCTTTTTGTTTTTCATTTTTCTTTTCTTGTCTAAATGCTTTTTTTTCATCATCGTTAAGAGCTTCATATTTCTTTTTTTCATCTTCTGTTAGTTTAGATACGAATTTTTCTTCACGTTTTTTTTCGACAAATATTTTTTTTTCGTCATCATTTAAAGCTTCATATGTTTTCTTTTCTTCATCACTTAGTCTAGAAATTATTTTTTCTTCACGTTTTTTAAGCATAAACTCTTTTCTTTCATCTGCAGTCATTGGAGTTTGACGCTCTTTACAAGATGTGCATCCCCTGTTACTGGTGTTCTCTTCATTAGCAAGAGTTATGCCAGAAATACCAAATGACATTGCTCCAACTAATGCTATTGCCAAAAATTTGTTCATATAATAACGACCTTTCTAATAATATATTTGCGGAGAGCTATAGGCGTCCTCCTTATTTCGACATTATACTATAAATAATTTAAAAAGTAAGGGGTTAAAAGTTGGCAAAATATTGGCAACATAAGAATAATCCTGCTCTATAGGCGGTGAAGTGAATTGCATTCAGAAATAATATCACATAATATTATAATCTATAGCTGTAGCTTTTGAATGCCAAATTATATCAGAAGAAGGATCATAGTTAGGAATTGGCTCATTCAAACGCAAATTTATTCCTTCAGAAAATTCAAAATTCCAAACTGGAATTATATATCCTGTATCAAGTATATATTCATACTCTAAAAAGACATTATCTATAATAACATCCCATTTCATATAATTATCATCATTTAAGTCTTGAGCAATATCAAAAGCTTCATATGGTGTTACTATCTCTACTGTATCTACCAATGTTTGTACAATAGTTTTATTAGATACAATAATTTTATTACTATCAATATTAAATGTTATTTTAATATTATAGTCATAGAAAAGTAGCTCTTCTTTTTGTTTTAATCCTCTAAAATATACATCTATCTCATTATCTTGGACTATAACATTTACATTCTCTATATCATTTGAGTCAATATTTAGTTTAGATAAATATTGTTTTCCTATTTCAATAGCTTCGTCTTCTGTTAAATTAGACTCAATCTGAGCATCTAAATAAATATAATATGAACCATCAGCAATATCTATCGAGCTGATGGTTTTGTCATTTTCGTCAGCTCTATAAAACATTCCGTCTAATAGATAGTTTAAATTTTTATTTGCAACATTAGATAACATATCCATAATGTTTTTTATAGTATCTGTTGTTGGTTGTTCCAATTTATATATGTTTTGTGTGGTTTGATATGGCATAATACTATTTTCTGCAAATGTTGCTTTGGCTACAGAATGATTGCCATAATAAGTTTCCCCATAAATATGATTTGTGGGGACTATTAATACATATAAATAAGGCGTAACACTTAACATTATAAATATAATACCTAAAATTAATTGTGTATTATATTTAACTATTTGAACCTTCATATATTTGAATTTTGGTATTAACGCAATAAGACCAATAAATATTAAATATATCCCATATCCTACTAATCCACCCGTTGTATTTGCCAATAAATCATCTATATCCGCACTTCGAGCGGTAATCATTTGTATAAATTCTGTTGATAGACTCAACCCAAAAGAAAATAAAAAAATCTTTTTATAACTTTTGAAATTAGAAAATAATATAGGCAAAATAATTCCTAATGGTATAAACATAACTATATTAAGAAAATATTGACCAACAAAATTTCCATTTTTTAATCCATAATCTCTCCATCTAAAAAATTCACTAAATGGTTCTAAATTCATTGTAAAGAATTTTCCACTAGGAGGTAAGGCTAACTGCGTTACACAAATAAACATAATAATCCAACCTATGAATACGTATGTAACCAAAATCTTAAATTTACTATACTTATTAAGTTTAAATTTCTTATATATAAAGCATAAACAAACAAATGAAATTATACCTGCTACCAAAATCATTGGTATAATATTCAAAATATCATATGCCATGCTCATTAAAACATCTATAATCATAATTGATACTCTCCTTTTCTTATAATTTTTAATACGATTGATTATATTCTCCCTATAAAGATATAATCATCTTGAATTTGATTTTATATTTAAATTATTGCCATATTCTAAATATTCTAATCATAATGTTAAAAAAATATAACATTTAATATTATTGTAATTATAACATTATCTCTACAAAAACACTATCATATTGGAATTGCTTTCCATGTAAATTATTGACATATTCTAAACATTCTAATCATAAATTTAAAAATTTTTTTTATAATAAATTCTACTATTATTATTTGAAGTTCATTGTGTTTAATCTCTCAGCAGCTCATATTCTTAAAACACCCCACAATCCACTAAGCCCCACCTATATCCCTCTGGAAGGAGAAGACTATTGAGTAGGCAATGAGCTATATTATTTTTTGAAATTAAATCAACAGCCATTATTTAACCTCTTGATAAATTTTAATATTTAAGATAAAATCAACAAGAACAATTTCTATTAGTTTATTTTAGAAAGGAAATAAAATTCAAATGAAATTTCAAGCGAATATAATACCCAAAAATTTTGTAAAAATAATTGAGCAAATTAAGCCTAAATATCCAGAGATTGAATTTATATATGGTGAAAAAAATATTGAGCAAGCTGATATAATGCTCGGGATGATAAATTTTGAAAAATTATTAACATTACCTAATATAAAATATGTGCAATTACAATCAGCAGGATTTGATTTTTTGGCTAATAAAAAGCATTTAAATCATATTAGATTTGCCAGTGCAAGTGGAGCTTATAATTCTTCAACCTCTGAACATATGTTAACCATGAATTTAGTTTTATTTAGAAATTTTCAAATTCATCGTGATTTTCAAAATCAAAATATTTGGCAAAAATGGGGTATGGTTGAGCGTGTACGTCTTATAAAAGGCTCAACTATATTAATAATAGGTCTTGGAGAAATTGGTGGAGCTTATGCAAAGCTTGTTAAAGCAATGGGTGCATATGTGATTGGTGTTAGACATTCTAATGCTCATAAACCTGAATATGTAGATGAATTGTATTTGGCAAATAAATTAGATGAATTGCTCCCTCGAGCAGATGTTGTAGCAGTTGCAGCTCCGCTTAATGATAATACAAAACAATTAATTGATAAAGCTGCTATTGAAAAAATGAAAGATGGAGCAATTCTAATTAATGTGGGCAGAGGAGCGATTGTAAATACTGATGCATTATGTGATGCTCTTGAAAGCGGAAAGTTATCTGGAGCTGCTCTTGATGTTACAGACCCAGAACCGCTCCCAAAAGAACATAGATTATGGAAAATCAAATCTGCTATTATAACTCCACATTGTGCAGGCGGAACTGGTAACACAGGAATTAATGAAGGTGTGGCTAAAATTTTTGAACAAAATTTACAACGTTTTATAGAAAATAAAAAATTAATTAATGAAATATATTTTTAAAATATCCCCATAGGAGGTTTAGGGCTTGTTTGTAATGGTTCCTTGATAAAATCCACCACCATTACTGGTTGCCCAAATTCTATATCCTTTTTCAGGATCTGGATCAAATGCCATATCATATAATTGAGAAGGATTTCCAAATCCTTTATTAATTTTGTCCCAAGTTTCTCCGCCATCATGGCTTAAATAAAGTCCAGAGTTGATTGGTTGATATACTCCGTTATCATCAGCTACGAGCAGCAGCATTCTCTCTGGATTATATGGGTCTATTTCTATATTCATGACATATGGCATTTCAAAAAGCTTTTTCCAAGTATCTCCATTATCCTCACTTACCCATAAGCCTCCAACATCACCACCTGCTAAGCGCTCTCCAGCTGTAATATATATTTTATCATTAACTATTTTTATTTCATTAACTTGAGAAACTTTAGGGAAAGTTAAAACTTCTGTCCAAGTTTCGGTTGCATCTGTTGATTTATACAAACCACCAATAGGTCTTATAAGAAATTCATCTAAATATACTTCACCAATACCTGATTTTTTTGTAGCTCCAATTATAATAGATGTTTCATGATCTCCAGTTTCAAAAAATACTCCTTTTACATCAGATGACTTATAATTTGCAAAATCAGTTTCATCAATAAGCTCACCGTTGGTATTTTTAACATATATTGTAGCACTTTCACCTTCTTCAGCTTTTGTTATAACAGAGAGATAATATTTTGTATTAGGCTCTAAATTATTAATTTGTTGCTCAAAACCTATACCATTACCTTTAAGAGCTGCAACAGTTTGTGTTTTAATAAAATCACCTGTATTAGTTTGAATTTGTTTTGTAGTTATAATATTTGCTTCGCTTTGTTCGCCGACTAAACTCCAATTATTAAATGAATTTGTATTAAAGCTATCATTTGGAACAACAATTTCTTTTTCAGCAGTTACACCAGCAAAAAACTCTGTTGGAGATTTACGAGCTAAGCTAAATACGCTCGCAGTATTAGGTAGCCCTGTTATATTTCTGCTCCAAGTATATCCTCCATCTGTAGATTTATATACTCCGCCCATATCACCAATTTGAGCAGGTCCTGATACTTCAAATGTTATATGTGTTGAGTTTGAAAAATAGATAGTTTGGTCATCTGTTGGTTCCACCATCAAGGATTTCGGGTACATTCCATCATATATACTTCCATCCAATTCATACCATCTTGAAATGGCATTCCACGTCATACCACCATCAGTTGACTTTAAAAATTCTCCATTATGGTCTTGACGATAAATTGTCATATACATAGTATTTATATCTGTTGGAGAAAATGCCACTTGAGCAGGTGATTCAGGTGCTCCTGTAATATGTTTTATAGATGTGCTATTTGGTTTTACAGTATCAGCATCATCCATTCTTTTAAATAAACCATTTTCACCAGAGATTAAAAACATTAAATTGGTATCTCTAAAATATGGGTCTGTTGCAATATATCCACCGGGCATATTACTTGCACCTGTTCCAACCCAATTTCCGTCTGGAGTTTCAAATGCATCGAGCTGACTCCAAGTATCTCCACCATCTGTTGATTTTACAAAATTTCTAAACATAGCATATACATTTCCATTGGCATCTATGTCCAAATCTCTTGCTGCTTGTGTATCATATTGGTCATTGTAATACCTAGAACCAACATAGTTCAGAGCTACATTGATATTATGCTCTTGTCCAATAGATTTCCAATATGCTGCATCATCTGTCCAACCTTTCCCAACTCTAGTTGCTATAGTCCAAGTTTTGCCACCATCTTGTGTTCTCCAAATATCACCAACAAATGTTGATGCTGAGTGCTTAGCATTATGTTGTACATATATTTTATTTGGGTCTGTTGGGTCAACAACTATTCTTTCAAGATTGTGTATAAAATTTGTTGGTAAGCTTTGAACTACTTCATTATATTTTGTTGAAGTGCCAAAGTATTTTTTATAAAAACTGGGAAACCAACCATTTATAAATTTGGCTGTTTCTAAAGAAGACTCAGATAATGATTTAAAATCAATCCCTAAATTTCCAGTAATATTTTCCCAAGTCTCACCAAAGTCAGTACTTTTTAAAACCCCACCTTTTGATATAATTGTGCCATCAACTACTTCATAACGAATTTGATTTATTGTATATAATGTAGTAGCATTTGTTTCTTTGTCTACATATACTGCTAAATCACGAACTAAGTTGCTGTCTGCTCCGTGTTCTTCTTCAATAGAAGTTATTTTGGTAAAATTTTGTCCATTAGTTGTTTTATATAATCCATAACTTGTTGAAGCAATAATTAAGTTAGGCTCATCAGGACTTACATAAATTTTACTAAAAGTTGCTTGAGATGGAATGCCTGTATTTGGTATTAAAGTCCAAGTTTCTCCTTTATCAGTTGTTTTATATAACTCACCTGTATTTTTAGCCTTTTTTCCATGAGGAATTGCGAGCGTATTATGGTTACCTTTAGTATCCCAGAAATTTCCAGAACCTAAATACCATATATTATCATCATTTGGATCAACTGTTACAGCACTATATGAACCAGGAATAGTTTGATTGTAATACTCCCAAGTTGCTCCTTTGTCTTTGGTTGTATACACTCCTTGCCAATTAATACACATTCCAAAATTTTCGTCTTGTCTTGAAAAGTCTACCCCATAAACCCTAGACATTTGTTGTCTTGCAGACCAATCACTATTTAATACTGTGTGCCAATTTATTCCCCCATCAAGTGAGCGGTATGTATTATGCATGTCTGGAAAGTTAAAAATTGTGTTTGGGTCTGTTGGATGTATAAAAATGCTTTCAGAATATCCGGCATTTCCTGGAGCAAATTGAGTCCATTCTACATAATCTTTAGATGTTACAGTTTCTCGTTGTAATATCTCACAATATTCTTTAGTACTAATGTTTTCAATTTCAGATGCATTAATATGTACACACAGAGCACTCAAAGCCGCAGCAACAGTCATAAATTTTCCTAATTTCATAATTCAATCTCCTTTTAAAAAATGTAAATTTTGTTACATATTACCAATATATTGTATAATATTTTTACTTTATAGTCAATACTTATCAATATATTTTATTGCCAATTATTTCAAGTATTTTTGTTTATAAAAGTGCAAAAATACTTTAGGAAAATGCTTAGATAAAATAAAATACTCCCTCTTATATGAATACTTATAGGAGAGAGATTTTTTGATGCTTCTTTTAGAAATTAAAGTATGTGTTACAGTTGATACGTTAAGAAGTTTCTATAAGCATTGAGCTCAGTAATTTTATTTATTCAAACTTGCTTGTTTCCTGTCATAAGCTGATTGATTTACGGATATATATTTACTTAAACCATTTTTCTCAAGCGTTTCTAAATATTCATTCCAATATTCATCTATATCTTTTTGTCCAGTTATAAATTCAGTAGTAACTTGGTCGATATATAAATTGATGTTAGTTAAAAGGTCAACTATCACTCGAGATTCTTCGCTGTTATATGCTAAGATGGGTAACATAGTACTAGGATTTTGAGCTACTGGAATATAGTCATTAACAGCGGAGTTATATAAAACCTGCTCTATATCTTCATCTGTATTTTCTTTTACAGAATAGGCTAGTTCATATCCAGTACGATTATATAAAGGTCCCATACTATTCCATGATACATTTTGAATTTCACCTTCGCTAAGTCTAGTATATTTTGCTGGTTCGCCTATAAGATTTTTTAGACCTTCTTTTGCTAATGTAACTCTACCGTCACCTACTGCACCAAGAGTATTTAAATCTCTTCCTTCTTGAGTATACATATAATCAAAATATCGTATTACTGCTTCTGGATTGTCACATTTATTAGTCATAGAAAATACTGATGCTCCATAATCAGGACTGAATGCTGCTGATTTTACTCCATTTGGACCTTCTAATGGTGCTAGAGCAATATATTGTTCCCATCTTTCGGTATTAGCAATATTAGTAATAACACTCGCCGAACCGCCAGCTGTTGCACCTAATATTGTTTCAGTTGGATTTGACCCTAGTTTTAAAAGCTGATCTTTTCCCTGAGAAAATAATAGCTCGTCAATTAATCCTTCAGAGAAAAGTTTATTCATATATTTTAAATATTCTTTCCACTCATCAGTAGTTTTGACATAGTATAATTTCCCATTTTCATCAATATTTATATATTTACTAGCTGTTGAATTAGGAATAAAAGCATTTGAAATAAAAACTGATGGGTCAGTATTCCAACCACTTAAAGAACCAGATAAAGGAATTTCATCATTAGGGTCACCGTTACCATTTGCATCTTGCTCCTTAAAGGCTTTTAACACTTGATAAAATTGTTCTGTGGTTGTTGGAATTTCAAGATCTAAATTGTCTAGCCAAATTTGATTTAACCACATTCTATGAGAAGTTAAAGTATGTGTTGCAGTTCCAATACGTGGAATAGTATATAAATTTCCATCTTCTAATGTCCAAATCTCTTTAACTAATGGATTGTCATCTAAAGCTTGTTTAATATTAGGAGCATACTGCTCTATTAAATCGTTTAGTGGCACAAATATCCCTTGTTGCCCATATAAAAGAAGTTCTGAATGTGTAATAAACATTCCTAATATTACATCTGTATAATCTCCACCTGTCATCATAAGATTTAATTTTTGTTTAGCGTCTACACTACTAACTTCTGTGAAATCTATGGTCATACCTGTTAATTCTTCCATATAAGCAGTAAATTTATTTACATCTGAGCTATATGAAGTAACACTAGGTCTCAGTGGAGCAAAAGCTGTAAAAGAATCACTTTCTCCTTCTTTAACAATTGGGTATGTACCTATTTCAGTATAAATACTATCAGAGCTTCCATGATTTTGGGTGTGCTCATTTATATCGTTTGTTTCACTACATCCACTTAAAGTAAACGCTAAAAGTGGTATAATAAAAAGTTTCTTAATGTACATAATTAAATTCTCCCTATTATTACTATAATTGTGCTTTGAAAATTAATTAATATTAGGAAAAAGCTCTTTGCATTTATTTTGTAAGAACTTGATTAAATAATTATTTAGATGACTATATTTTTATAAAAAATTTTAGTTAAAGTTAATTAAAGTAGCCTTAGAATTTACTTTAATTATATTAATAATATTTAATTTTCTCATTGTTGCACCCTTATAGTTATGAATTTCAACCATATATGTATTAAAATTATTTAGTTGTTAAAAATATACTAAAATAAAAAACTACTTTTGTCAAGTAGTTTTTTGTGAGCTTACTTTAATTTTCTGCTTTTTTTAATAAAAATTGTTGTTAATATAGTTATTGCTATTAATACAATCATTTTTATTATTTCTATTGAAGTAGATATAATAGAAGATGGAGCATCTTCATTTGAATCAGATGGCATCATCATATTCATCATATCTGACATATCTATTCCTTGCTCTTCCATCATTTTCATCATTGCTTCCATATCTGGCATTTGGCCATTTTCACCCATTTGAGGCATCATTGGCATTTGACCATTTCCGCCCATTTGAGGCATCGTTGGCATTTGACCATCTACGCCCATTGGAGGCATCTTTGACATTTGACTATCTTTACCTCTTGGAGGTATCGTTGACATTTGACTATCTTTATCCATTGGAGGCATCGTTGGCATTTGACCATCTTCATTCATTGGACGCATCGTTGACATTTGACTATCTTTACCTCTTGGAGGCATCGTTGACATTTGACCATTTCCCCCCATTGGTTTCATACCTTTTGGAGGACCTGGCATAGGAGCTAAAATGTTAAGATTAATATTATTACTATTAATTAATTTTTCAGGGTAAAGTTTTTGTTCTTCTGTGGTTGATGGAATACTTCCATTTAATTGACCTTTAATACTTTCTCCTCGTAGAATTAAAGCTTTTTCTAGCTCATCTCGAGTAATTTCAAACTCTTCATATGAGCAAAAAGCTGTACTATCATTTTTTACATACTCATTTATTAATAAATCAAGTTCTGTAAATTTATTTTTAATATTATCAAGATAAATACTGAGCTCACCTAAATATTTATGGTATTTATCCGCATAAATTTCATTAGATAAAACAACATCTAGTATTGGTCGCTCTGCAATATCAATACCATAAACTGGAGTATCAATTGGAAAGTTTATAATATCTGATGCATTATTTGCCATTAATAATATTCCAAATGTTGAAGAGTAATCCCAAGGTAAGAGACTTACTTTTCCATCTTGCTCATATAAGAAATAATTTTGACACATAAGAGTTGAGAAACTATCTCCATTCACTGTAACAGTATGAGCTGCTAAATATGGAATAATTTGCTCCATATCCCAATATTTTTCGAGTTCTTCAAGACTTTCATAATTATTTAAGACTTCGATTGCTTTAATAACTCGCATTTTGTCTTCTCCGTCTGCATTTGAACCTACTTCATTACTAAAAAATGATGCATAGCTATCAATATTATTATCAATATATTTTAAATCCAAGCCAGTACTATTCATATTAGACATATGACCACCAACTATGTCAGCAAATTTTGCGCTATAAAGATAACCATTACTATCTCCATAAGTTCGTTTTTGAAAACTAGTATTATAAGTTTCAAGTCCAAGATATAGTCCCCAAGGTTCATTATTTAAAGTTACATCAGCATATCCATACAAAGGAGCATCGGCATTTACATAATTCATCATATCATAACTGAGATATTCTCTCATATAAGAATCGTCTTCATAAATATTATTTAGTGCCAACACATCCAATCCAAAACAAGTTTGACCTTCTATATACTCATCAAATTTTATTTTAAAACTAAATCTGTTTGTTGCAGGATCCATTGCTACAAATCTTAAGCTAGAATTTCCTTTTGGTCTAATGCCTACATGTTTAAATAAAGTTCCATTTACAACAATATCAACAGGAGTATATTGCTCATCAAGAGCTGTATCAATAATATGTTGCCAAGTTTCATCATCAGCAATAATATCTACTGAAAATATTTCACCATTAAAGAGCTCTGTTTCATACTCCATTGATATAGGCACAGATTTTTGGTTAGCACTAAATAAAATTAAGACAATAGCAACTATAATAGATAAACTTAAAAAAACAATTGTCAGTAGATTTATCTTTCTTTCATCCATAAAACTACCTCCTTAGCCAGCATAATCTCCGTTATAAGTAACTAAAATTGCATTTTTTACGCCATCAACAGAAGTAATTTTATTTACAAAATCAGTATTTTCATTTCCAAGTCTAAGTTCTAGTGTGAGCTCTATATTATCTTCGCTTACAGTTTTTGACTTTAATATATTTACAATGCTTTCTTTTTTAATTATATCCATTGCAGTTTTTTCACTATCATTGCCTACACAATTAATTATAAAAATATAAGGCGTATCTTTCTCTTTTTTATTTACAAATACAAATAATAAAAGCCCTATAATAATTGAACCAAATACAGCAAGAGTAGTAAATCCAGCGCCTAAAATAATTCCAGTTGCGATGCTCCAAAATACAAATGCTATATCAAGTGGTTCTCTAATTGCTGTTCTAAAACGTACAATAGACAATGCACCAACCATACCAAGAGAAAGAACAACATTACTTGTTACAGCCAAAATTAAAATTGTGGTAATCATAGACATTGCCATAAGAGCAACACTAAAACTTTGAGAATACATTACACCTCTATAAGTTTTTTTGTATACCGCCATAATAAATAATCCTATTGCAAATGATAATAAGATTGCTAAAGTCATATCTATAAAAGATATTGCTGTTACATTATCAAGAAAACTACTTTTAAAAATATCATTAAAATTCATTAAAAATCCCCCTATCTAATAATACATTCTACTTGCTGCATATTTTGAAAAAGCACTGTGACTTCGTCCACCAATTTGAATGGTTTGTCTAATAAATTCAGGTAAAAATTCGTCATATTTGACTTCTAAAAGAATGTTGTTTCCTGCTTTAATTGTGGGACTATTTGGATTTAAAAAATCTAATGATGATAAGCCTGTTCTTATATCTGTATCCAATGTCAATCTCACATTTCCAGCAGGATATATAAATACTTCTCTTTTATAGCTTACTATTACTTTAGGCTTCAATCGCTGAGCTGTCATCTTATAATATAATTCCATAAATAGCTCATTAGAGTGGTTCTGTAAAAATTCGTACTTGTTATCTATAATGCTTTGTACTTGCTCTTTTGAGATATTTGAGCTTTGTTTGTTACATAATCCATTAATTTTGGATTTTTTTTCTAGTCTAATAAAATCTACATTATCATTATAATATCTAATTCTAAACTTTTCACGACGATTTACTCCATCAATTTTTTCCATAAGAGCTTTATTGTTATAGTTATCAAAATATAAGCTCCTTATTAAATATTCAGAATTTTCATTAGCGTTATTATCTTTCTTACAAATTACTTTAAGTCTGCTTCTTAGAGCTATGTATTCTGAATAAGTTAATACATGTTTATATTCATGTCGAAATTTCATGCTTGCTTCTCCTTTCAAAAAGATTGATTTCTTTATG
>LJHE01000065.1 GCA_001983555.1 Candidatus Epulonipiscioides gigas | reverse complement strand
ATGTGATGGCAGCAAGACAAACAGGTTGTGTATTAATGGCATCAGGCTCTGTACAAGAAGTTGCTGATATTGCTCCTGTGGCACATCTTGCAGCCATAAGAGGAAGTCTTCCTGTAATTCATTTTTTTGATGGGTTTAGAACATCTCATGAAATTCAAAAAGTGGAAGTACTAGATTATTCTGATTATGAAGAATTATTAGATAAAGAAGCTGTGATGAAATTTAGACAAAAATCACTTTCTCCAGAACGTCCTGTAACGCGTGGAACTGCTCAAAATCCTGATATTTATTTTCAAACAAAAGAAGCATCAAATAAATATTATATCAAAATGGTAGATTATGTTGAGGAATATCTCCATAAAATTAGTGATAAAGTTGGTAGACAATATGAATTATTTAATTATTATGGTGACCCAAATGCAACAGATGTTTTAATTGCAATGGGGTCTATTACAGAAACAATTGAAGAAACAGTTGATAAACTAAATTCTCAAGGTCAAAAAGTTGGTCTTATAAAAGTTCATTTGTTCCGTCCATTTAGTATAAAACATTTATTAGATGCTATACCACAAAGTGTTGAGCGCATTTGCGTATTAGATAGAACAAAAGAACCTGGAGCAGCAGGAGAGCCGCTATACCTTGATGTTAGAAATGCATTCTTTGACAGTGATAGAAAAGTCAAAATAATAGGTGGTCGTTACGGTTTAGGCTCAAAAGATACAACACCAAAACACATAAAATCAGTATTTGAAAATTTAAAGGGTGCTCAACTAAATGGATTTACTGTTGCAATAGAAGATGATGTTACAAACTTATCTATCCCTATGAGCGAACATTTTAGTATAGCTCAACCGGGTACAGTACGTTGCAAATTTTGGGGACTTGGTTCAGATGGAACAGTAGGAGCAAATAAGCAAGCTATTAAGATTATTGGTGAAACGACCGATAAATATGTGCAGGCATATTTTGCCTATGATTCTAAAAAATCAGGAGGAGTAACAATATCTCATCTTAGATTTGGAGATAGACCTATTCGCTCAACATATTTAATAGATGAGGCGGATTATATTGCTTGCCATAATCAATCGTATGTAGATGAGTATGATGTATTAAAAGGTCTAAAAAAAGGTGGTATATTTGTATTAAATTGTGTTTGGGATGCTGAAGATGTTGAAAATCACCTACCGGCAAAAATGAAGCAATATATGGCAAATAACGATATCAATTTTTATATTATCAATGCCACAAAAATTGGAGAAGAAACTGGTCTTGGAAAACGAATTAATATGATTATGCAATCAGTTTTCTTTAAACTAGCTAATATAATTCCATTTGATGAAGCAAGAGCTGAGCTAAGACATTCTGTAGAAAAAGCATATGGTAAAAAAGGTGAAATTGTTGTTAACATGAACTTTGAAGCAATTGACAAAAGTGGAGATGCTCTTATAAAAGTTAATGTTCCAAGCGAGTGGAAAAATTCAATTGAAACCCACAGAAGTCATTTTGAAGGACCAGAATTCATTCAAAAAATTGTTTATCCTATGAATGCTCAAGAAGGAGATAACTTGTCAGTTAGTACATTTAATGGGTATGAGGATGGCACCTTCCCATGTGGTACTTCAGCATATGAAAAAAGAGGAATTGCAATTAATGTGCCAGAATGGAGCGCAAAAGATTGTATTCAATGCAACCAATGTGCATTTATTTGTCCACATGCTTGTATACGTCCTGTTTTAGTTAATGAAGAAGAAAAAGCGGGAGCTCCAGAAGGATTTGAAACAAAAAAAGCAATAGGAAAAGCTTTTGTGGGATTAGAATATAGAATGCAAGTAAGTCCGCTAGATTGTACTGGTTGCTCAAACTGTGTAGATATTTGTCCAGCCAAAACTAAAGCATTAACTATGAAACCAATTGGTGAGATTGTAGAAATCGAAAATCATCAGTGGGACTATGTAGTTAAGCATGTATCATATAAAGGTGATCTTGTAGAAGGGACTACGGTTAAAGATAGTCAGTTTAAAACTCCATTAATCGAGTTTTCAGGAGCATGTGCTGGCTGTGGTGAAACACCGTATATCAAACTTGTAACACAACTGTTCGGTGATAGAATGGTAATATCAAATGCAACAGGTTGCTCATCAATTTGGGGTGGCTCTGCACCATCTACACCTTATACAAAAAATCATGAAGGAAAAGGACCAGCTTGGGCAAATTCATTATTTGAAGACAATGCAGAGTATGGATATGGAATGGCGCTGGCAAATCGTCAGCTACGTGATAAAATCGAAACGGCAATGAAATCACTAATTGAAATGGATATTGCTCAAGAAGCAAAAGATGCTTTTTCTGATTGGATAACAAATAAAAATGATGTTTCAGGTTCTAAAAAAGCAACTTCAGTAATATTAAATATAATAGAGAAAATAGATTTTAGCGATGAAGCAAAAGAGCTTGTAAATTCTATAATAGAAAGAAAAGACCATCTTATAAAACGTTCTCAATGGATACTTGGCGGAGATGGCTGGGCGTATGACATAGGTTATGGAGGACTTGACCATGTTATGGCATCAGGTGAAAATGTAAATGTTCTTGTATTTGACACAGAGATATATTCAAATACAGGTGGACAGTCATCTAAAGCTACGCCAGCAGCTGCTATTGCAAAATTTGCTGCTTCAGGTAAAAAAACAGGTAAGAAAAATCTCGGAATGATGATGATGAGCTATGGAAATGTGTATGTTGCTCAAGTAGCAATAGGCGCAGATAAAAATCACCTAATTAAAGTACTACTAGAAGCAGAACAATATGATGGACCTTCAATTATAATTGCTTACTCACCTTGTATAAGTCAAGGAATTAAACAAGGACTGACTTGCTCAATTAGAAATACAGCAGATGCAGTTAAATGTGGTTATTGGCATCTATTTAGATATAATCCAGAACTTAAAGAACAAGGCAAAAATCCATTCACACTGGATTCAAAAGAGCCTACAGAAAGTTTTAGAGATTTTATTATGAACCAAATCAGATATTCATCATTAACACAGCTTTATCCGGGGGAAAGTGAAACATTATTCACTAAAACAGAGCAAGATGCAAAAGACAGATATGAAACTTACAAAACATTAGCAAATAAAGAATAAAGTACACCCCTCTCAAAGTTTATAAACTTTTTCTAATTAAGAAAGAGTATTTAGAGAGGGGATTTTTTATGTTTAATTTTTTCAATTTAATTTTTTTAAAAGGAGGAAAACATGCATTTACTAAAAAAAGCTAATTACAAAAAAATAATATATAATAGACTGGTATTAACAGCTCTAATAACTGCTATACAGTTAGTTATATTTTTGGCATTATTTTATAAATTTATAGAAATTTCAATTTTTATAACAAGTATTTTATATATGCTTTCAATTCTATTTACTATATATTTAGTAGGAAATAATCAACCTGCAGCCTATAAAATTACTTGGATTTTTATAATTCATATATTACCATCGCTTGGTATAATTTTATTTTTATTATGGGGTGAAAAAGTTCCAGCAAAAAAACTAAATGATAAAATCAATATATCTGTTGGAGAAATACAAAATTTTCTAAAAGATGATAATGAAATTAATGATCAATTATATTCAGAAAATCAACGGGTATATGGTACAGCAAAATATTTAAAAGAGGCTACTCACTATCCTATATTTAACGGAACAGATGTAAAATATTTTCCACTAGGTGAAAATTATTTTCAAGATATGTTAGAAGCTTTAGAGCAAGCTGAAAAATTTATTTTTATGGAATATTTTATTATTACAGAAGGTCATATGTGGGGAGCAATATTAAAGAGTCTACTTGAAAAAGCTGAAAAAGGTGTAAAAATCTATATAATGTATGATGATATGGGTTGTCTTACAACTCTTCCTTGGCAATATAGAGAGTATTTAGAAAATGTTCACCCAAATATTAAATGTGTTGTATTTAATAGAATATCTCCAATTGTAGGTCTAGTTGCTAATAATCGTGACCATAGAAAAATACTTGTTGTAGACGGCAAAATTGGTTTTACAGGAGGTATTAATTTAGCCGATGAATATATAAACGAAAAAGTTAGATTTGGTCACTGGAAAGATACAGGTATCAAACTTGATGGACCTGCTGTATGGGGACTAACTTGTCTTTTTATTGAGATGTGGAATGCTACATCAAATATTCATCTAAATCCTGCAGACTATAAAGTTAAAACATCTTATCATGAAAATTCAGGGTTTGTTCAACCATTTGGAGATAATCCTCTTGATGATGTAACAGTAGGTCAAAATGTTTATGTTGATCTTATAAATCAAGCAAAAGAAAGCATTTATATAATGACACCATATCTCATATTAGATGATATAACAAAAAATGCCATTATCCTTGCTGCTCGCAGAGGTGTTAATGTAAATATTTTAACACCAGGAATTCCTGATAAAAAGATGGTTTTTAGAATTACACGCACAAATTATATTCAACTATTAGAAGCAGGAGCAAATATTTATGAATATACTGATGGTTTTTTACATGCAAAATCTATTGTAGTTGATAATGAAATAGCAATGATAGGTACAATAAATCTTGATTATAGAAGCTTATATTTAAATTTTGAATGTGGTGTATTTATGTATAATAATCCGGCAATTAATGAGCTTGAGCAAGATAAGATTGAAACCCTTTCAAAAAGTAAAAAAATACAACTATCTGATGTAAAATCAGGTATGATAGGTAGTGCCATTGATGGAGTTTTAATGGTATTTGCTCCTTTTATGTAAAGTAAAGTTAAAAAAAATTTGGATTTTTTATAATTTTTTTGGTGTTTTAAAGTTTGTTTTAAAACACCTTTTTTTGTATTTAAAATTATGATATAATTCTAAAAAAATTAATTAGAAAGGTATCTAAAATGACATCTAAAGAAAGAGTAAGATTAGCTCTGAGCAAGCAAAAACCAGATAGAGTTCCTGCAGCATTTAATGCAGTAGGTTCAGTGACAAAAAAGCTGTTGAAACATTATGGATTGACTAATGCACAATTAATGGATAAATTTGAAATAGATATATATAATACAGGAGCAAAATATATCGGTCCTGAGCTAAAAAATTATGTTGATGATAAGGGTCGTAAGATTACTAGCTCTTATTGGGGTTTTGAAAAAACATTACATGAAACAGAAATTGATTCTTATGGTATAACAACTAGGTTTCCTTTAAAAGGACTTGATACAATCGAAAAGATAAAAGAAAATTATACTTTTCCAAAAGCAGAGTGGTTTGATTATTCAACTATAACAAAATTTTGTGAAGATAATCCAGATAAAGCAATATCAATAGGACACCCAGGTCCATTCCAAATGGTTACTAACCTCATGCCAATGGAAGATTTTTTTATACTAATGTATGATGATCCAGAAACTGCTCAATATATATTAGATAAAATGGTAGAATTTGAACTTGCTCATTATGAGCAATGTTTTATTGCAGGCAATGGAAAAATTGATATCTTACGCACTTGTGATGATTATGGTACACAAATTTCGATGTTATTTAGTAGTGAGATGTGGGAAGAATTTTTTAAAGAAAATACCCAAAAATTGGTTAATTTAGCTCATAAATATGGAGCATTTTTCCAACAACATTCTTGTGGAGCAATTAGACCAATTATTCCAAATCTTATAGAATGCGGAGTAGATGCTCTTGACCCAGTTCAAAAAGTATGTGGTCTTGAAATAGATTCTCTTGCAAAAGAATTTGATGGCAAATTAACATTTCATGGTGGAGTGGATACACAATGGTTACTTCCAAATGGTACTCCAGAAGAAGTTGCAAAAGAAACTACTCATATAATAAATACACTTGGAAAAAATGGAGGATATATTTTAATGGCCTCTCAAGCATTTGAACCTGATGTACCTATAGCTAATATTGAAGCAGTTTATAGCGTTTCTCGTGTACCGCAATAAATAATTAATTTGGAGGATATAACCATGACATCTAAAGAAAGAGTTAGATTAACACTTAGTAAACAAAAGCCAGATAGAGTTCCTGCAGCATATGAAGCAGTATATCCAGTTACTAAAAAATTGTTGCAACATTATGGTTTTACAAGTTTAAAACAATTATTAGAGAAATTTGAAATAGATATATATGCTACTGATGCAAAATATATTGGTCCTGAGCTTAAAACTTATGTGGATGAGCAAGGACGTAATATCACTACTTCATATTGGGGGTTTCATAGAACTGTTCATGAAACAGATGTTGGAGCATATCCTGTAACAGTTAAATTTCCTTTAGAAGGACTTGATACAATCGAAAAAATACAAGAAAATTATACTTTTCCAAAAGCAGAATGGTTTGATTATGCTCCTGTTGCAAAGTTTTGTGAAAATAATCCTGATAAAGCTATAATTATAGGTCACCCAGGTCCGTTCCAAATGGTTACTAATCTTATGTCAATGGATGAGTTTTTTATACTAATGTATGATGATCCAGAAGTTGCTTCATATATATTAGACCAAATGGTGGCATTTGAACTTGAATATTATGAGCAATGTTTAATTGCAGGTAAAGGCAAAATTGATATATTACGTCCGCATGATGATTATGGTACACAAATTTCTATGCTCTTTAGTACTGATATGTGGGATGAGTTTTTTAAAGATAATACAAAAAAACTTGCTGATTTAGCTCATAAATATGGAGCATTTTATATGCAACATTCTTGCGGAGCAGTTAGACCAATTATTTCACGACTTATAGATTGTGGAGTTGATGCTCTTGAACCAGTTCAAAAAGTATGTGGACTTGAAGTTGATTCATTAGCACAAGAGTTTGAAGGAAAAATTGTATTTCATGGAGGAGTGGATACACAATGGCTTCTTCCAGGGAGCATTCCAGAAGAAGTTGCAAAAGAAACTACTCATATAATAAATACGCTTGGAAAAAAGGGCGGATATATTTTAATGGCTTCTCAAGCGTTTGAATCAGATGTTCCAGTTGAAAATATTGAAGCAGTATATAGTGTTTCTCGTATTCCACAATAAATATTAAATTACCCCTATTAATTTATATAAAAACATGATAGATTTATATGAATACTTGTCCATTAATATGGATGTTTATAAAGGAGTAAGATTATGGAACATGAATGTAATTGCCATTCAAATGGAAATGGGAATGAAGAATGTGGTTGCCATTCTCACGCAAGTGAACATGAAGAGTGTGGCTGTGGTGAGGGCTGTTCTTGTCACGATGAAAAGGAAATACCTGTAATTTATTTAACATTTGAGGATTCTGAAGAAGAAGTCGCATGTGATGTTATTGGAATTTTTCCAGTTAACGAATTAAACTATATAGCAGTTGTGCCTCAAGGCGAGGATGAAGATGAAGTTTTAATCTATCGTTATAATGAAAGTGAAAATGGTCAAGATATAAGTTTAGATGATATCGAAGATGATGAAGAATATGAAAGAGTTTCTGAAGAATTTTATGATATTTTCTTTGAAGATGAAGACGAATAATAATTGTTAAGACGCAAAATATGCGTCTTTTTTTATTTGAGCAACTTTCTCATATCAGTAGCAAGATACAATGAACCACATATAACAAGAGCATCATCATTGTTCGTTATTTGTTTTCCAAAATCAAGGGCATCTTTACAATTAGAAAATGAGTGTACATTAGAACAATATTTTTGGGCTAGCTCTTCTAGTTCCATTACATCAAGAGATTTTTTATTATTTGGACTTACGACAATTACGCAATTTGCAAGAGGTAATATAGTTTCCATAATTGAATTTGCATCTTTAGTTTTTAAAACTCCTATAATAACATTTACCTTTTTACAATTTAAAGATGATATGACTTCAGATAGTACTACACTTCCACTATAATTATGAGCTCCGTCTAAGAGTATAAATGGTGTTTCAGATAATACTTCCATTCGTGCTGGAAAAAAAGTATTATTAATTCCATTAATAATAGATTTATCTGTAATATTATAGCCATCATTTTTTAGACGCAGTGAAACTTCGATAGCACACAGAGCATTATAAATTTGAAATTTTCCTAGCAATTTTTTATGAAATATTAAATTTTTATAACAAAATTTTTGGAAAAATTGGTCATCAAAAATTTCGAGCTTATCTAAATGAGGTATTAAAATTTCTGTATTTGTTTTTTTGCATTGTTGTTTTATTACATAAAGAGCTCGTTGATCTAATAGAGGATATAAAACAGCGTATCCACCTTTAATTATACCTGCTTTCTCATATGCAATTTGCTCTATTGTATCACCTAAAATGGCTGTGTGGTCTAAGCTAATTGACGTAATTACACTAACAAGTGGAGTGCTAATTACATTAGTTGAGTCAAGTCTGCCTCCAAGTCCTACTTCTAAAACAATAACATCACACTTTTTCATTTTATAATATAAAAAAGCTATGGCAGTTACAATTTCAAAATATCCATATCGTCCTCCTTCCAATTTATCTTTTACTAAAGATGCACAAATACATAAGTCATCTTCACTTATCAGTTCTCCGTTTAATTGTATTCTTTCTCTAAATTCAAGTACAAATGGACTTATAAAAAGACCGGTATTTAAACCTGATTCTATTAAAATATTTGAAATCATTGTAGAAGTTGAACCTTTTCCATTTGTTCCCGCAACATGAACAACCTTTAGGTTGAGATGGGGATTATTAAGACGCATGAGCAGTTTTAAAAATTCAGTGTGTCCACTTTTTCTGCTAAACATGGCAAAATTATCTAAAAATTCGTAAGTTTCATTGATATTCATAAGTTACTCCTTAAAAAATTTACTAAAAAAATATGTCGATATTTTATATAACAGGACAAGCTAGTTTTTCATATACATATAAATTAAAAGGGTGTGATCACATGCAATATAAATTTAAAGTGATAAAAGTAATCGTTAGCTCATTAGGATTATTGACTATGATTACATTAGGATTGCAAGTTTATATTGTAGGACTAATAGTAGTAAATCAGAGCTCTATGAATCCTACCTTATTTGATGGCGATATTCTTATAACAAATAAATTTATTTATAAAACTTCTGCTCCACAAGTAAATGACATTATAATTCTTTATAAAGATACACCAAAAGGACTTGCTAAAACAAGGCTTGGATTAAGTTTAGAAGATTTATTTGCAAAGATACTTAAAAATGATGAAAGAATTAGATATGTAAAAAGAATTATAGCTGTTGAAGGGGATATAGTTGATATAAAAAATGGAAAACTTTTTGTTAATAATAAAGAAATAGTTGAAGATTTTATATTAGGAAATACGTATACAAATGATGCCATATTTCCAATCGAAATTGATAAGGGGAATGTATACGTATTAGGTGATAATAGAGAAATTAGTTTAGACAGTAGAAATTTTGGTCAAGTGCCTATTAATATGATAGAAAGTAGGGTAGAATTAATATTGCCATGGCAATCAGCTAGTTCGACATATGAAAATGAGTAGCAAATCATAAAATAAAGGAGATGTAAGTAGTTAACATGATAAAATTAGTAGCAATAGATATGGATGGTACTTTATTAAAAGACGATAAAACAATTTCACAAAATACAAAAGATATAATATTAAAAGCTAGAAAAAATGGGGTTAAAATTGTTTTGGCCACAGGCAGACCTATGGAAGGCTTAAAAAGTACTTTAGAATTTTTAGAGCTAGACTCAGAAGAAGATTTTGTGCTATGTTTCAATGGTGCTCTAGTAGAAAATGTAAAAACAAAAGAAGTCATAGGGCAAGTTACAATAAAAGGCGAACATTTACACGAGCTATATAAATTATCTCAAACTTTAGGTACAAATATTCATGCATTTTCCAGCACAAAAGGACTTATAGCTCCTAAAATGTCAAAATATACACAAGTAGAAATGGATATTAATAACATACCTATTCAGTTGATGGATTTTAATTCCATAGAAGCAAACGAAGATATAATAAAAGTTATGTTAATTGATGAACCTGCAATTATAGACAAAGCGGTTGCTAATCTTCCAAAAGATTTATATGACAAATATACTATTGTTCGTAGTACACCTTATTTTTTAGAATTTTTAAGTAAAAAAGTAAATAAAGGCGTAGGATTACAAATATTAGCCGAATACTTAAATATTAAGCCGATTGAAATCATGTCGTTTGGAGATGCAGGTAATGATATACACATGATCGAATATGCAGGATTGGGTGTAGCAATGGCGAATGCAACAAATGAAGTTAAGCAAGCTTCACAATTTGTGACTAAATCCAATAATGAAGACGGGGTAGCTCATGCTATGAAACAATTTTCTTTGGATACAATAAAACTTTTAAAGAAAAAAATAATTTAAAAAAAATTAGGAAAACAGAATTAGAAAGAAGGATAATTAATGCAATCAAGAACGCATACGTGTAATGAGCTAACAATAACTAATGTGGGTGAAACAGTAGCTCTTGTTGGTTTTTATGAAAATTTAAGAAAAGTCTCTAAAACATTAGGATTTCTTATTCTACGAGATTTTTATGGTAAAACTCAAATTGTAATAGAAACTGAAGATATTATGAATAAAATTGATAGAATAAATAAAGAATCCACAATAAAAATTGTTGGAATAGTTCGTGAGCGTCAAAGTAAAAATCAAAATCTGGCAACTGGTGATATTGAGATTGTGCCTAGTGAACTAGAAATTCTTGGAATTTGTGAGCACAATGAATTACCGTTTGAAATAAATCGCTCGACTGAAGCTGATGACAATACACGACTTAAATATCGATACTTAGATCTTAGAAATCCCATTATGAAAAACAAAATCGTTTTAAGGAGTAAAGTTGTTTCAGAACTTAGAAAAAAAATGGAGTCTCTTAGTTTTATAGAAATTACAACTCCAATTTTAACTTGCTCTTCACCAGAAGGAGCAAGAGACTATCTAGTTCCAAGTAGGCTTCATGAAGGTAAATTTTATGCATTGCCTCAAGCTCCACAACAATTTAAACAAATTCTTATGTCATCAGGATTTGATAGGTATTTTCAAATTGCTCCTTGTTTTAGAGACGAAGATGCACGAGCCGACAGAGCTCCTGGTGAATTCTATCAGTTAGATATGGAAATGGCGTTTGCAACTCAAGAAGATGTTTTTGCTGTAGTAGAAGAAGTTTTACCAGAAATTTTTGCAAAATATGGTGTATATCAACAAGCAAGTAAAGCTCCATTTACTCGTATAGCGTATCTCGAAGCTCTTGAAAAGTATGGTTCTGATAAGCCAGATTTAAGAAATGATTTAATAGTTACAGATGCAACAGATTTATTACAAGATTGCGGATTTGAGCCTTTTAAAGACAATATTATAAAAGCAATTATAGTTGATAATTTTGAGGCAACTAGAAAAGTAGTAGATAAAATTTGTAAAGATACAGAAATAATAATTGAAAATAAGGCGTTTTGGTTTAGACTAGGAGAAGACGGAAATTTTGTAGGAGGTATAAGTAAATTTTTAACAGGTCGTGAAAAAGCAGTTATAGATAAGTTAAATTTAAAAGTTGGAGATTATGTATTTTTATCAAGTGGTACAAAACTCAAAGCTCAAAAAACTGCTGGAGTGCTTAGGAATGTAATCGGTCAATATGCAACAAGCCATGTAAAAGAAAATTGCTACTCATTTTGCTGGATTGTAGATTTTCCTATGTATGAATTAGACGAAAAAACTAATAAAATAGAGTTTTGTCATAATCCATTTTCAATGCCACAAGGTGGATTGGACGCACTAAATAACCAAGATCCACTTTCAATTTTAGCTTATCAATATGACCTTGTTTGTAATGGAATAGAATTAAGCTCAGGAGCAGTACGAAATCACGAACCAGCGCTTATGATTAAAGCATTTAATATAGTAGGATTAGGTGAAACAGATGTAAAAGAGAAGTTTCCAGCTATGTATAATGCGTTTTTATATGGAGCTCCGCCTCATGCTGGTATTGCTCCTGGAGTTGATAGAATGGTTATGTTAATTTTAGGAGAAGATGCAATTAAAGAAATTATTCCATTTCCAATGAATAAGAATGCTCAAGATGTTATGATGAATGCACCTTCATTTGTAACCCAAGAACAATTAAATGATGTACACATTCAGGTTAAAATATAATTCTCTTCTTTAATGAGCTATATCAATTTATGTTAAAAAAAAGACCTCAAAAGCCTTAATAAATTAGGTTTTCGGAGGTCTTGTATTTTGAAATATTTTTATTTTAAAAATCGTATATCTCCTACATATATAGAGCCACTTTGCGTTTGATTAAAATTTAAAGATATAGACGCAATATTTTTTTTATTTATTTTAGTAAGAATATCAAGAGGAATTCTAATATTACTAAGAGGCGTAAATGTTGACCATTGAGATTGATATTTATTTACTAGTTCTTTACCATTGGGTATTTCAAGAGCATTTTGTGATTTTAATAAAATATGTTCTTGTCTTCCTATATCATCTTTTATGGTCATGATAAATGATTGTTCTTTAAATTTAGCATTCAGTGAGCTAGATGGATTTGTAGCAAGCCATATAGACAAAGAAGTATATTCTGAAATATCTTGATGAATATCTGGAATTAGTGTAGTAAATTTTCCAGTGTCCACATTCCAACTTAAATTTAAAAGTCCAATATCAACAAAAAGACCCGGATGCAAAAAAGAAACTGCACTATCATAAGGAGCGATATAACTTTCTCTTACATATGAAATAGATGCATTATTCATAATAATATCTCCACCAAGATTATTATATTTTATAAAAGGTGTCTTACCTGGTAAAATAACAGAAAAAGAGTCAGCATTAATAAGTGATGTAAGAACTTTATGATTAAACACTATATTGGGGCTGATTTCACCAGAATTTAGTCCTATATTTGTTGTCACTTTTCCATTTTGATAAAAATTCAAAAATTCTAATGTGTAGTTTCTTAGAAAATTTTGTTGCTCTTGTTTACTTAATCTAAAAATTTGTTCTATATCATCAGGAGGATTTTTAATTACCTCAATATTTAGAGCATCGTCTTCCATAGGCGTTTCATAAAAAAAATTATAATTAGCTCCAAAAAGATATAATATAGATATAGGTTCTAATAATTCCTCTGAAAATAAATAATTATTATATATTGTTTGACCATCTAAATTTCTTGTTATACCATCAAATTCAGGTAAAACTACTCCTATAGGAGCGGTTGGAATAGTTTTCTGATTGTTATTAAAATTAATATACGGAGCTATAAGTAATGTTGAAACTAAATTTATAAGAGAACTGTCAGGTGGAAAAAGAGCAGTATTAAAAACATAATTTCCCGCTTTTCCTATACCAATGATTGAAACAGAACCTTTATCTCCTTTATTAATTAAAGAGTTACCAAAATCAACGGTTATTGCATCAAAAGAGCTATTAATTTCTTTGAATACATTTTCTAAATCATATATATCTGAAGGTATTAAATTAAAACATAGATAGCCAAAACTGGCTAAATAATTTGTTAAATAAGATACATCAAGTTTATCTGATAAAATATATACAATAGGATTATAATCTGTACGAGGTATAGTAGCCTTTATATAAGTAGAAGAATAAAAATCTTTTGATTCATAAGATATAGCATTATCAGTAGAAAAAGTTTGTAATACTTTTGCATCTGAAGATATAACTTTTGGTCTATTGAATGTGAGCACATCACTAAACTTATAAAAATATATACACGTAATATATACAACAAAAATTGTACATATACTTGAAAAAAATATTGAATATTTTTTAATAAATTTTCTCATTAATCCTCCAAAAATCTTTTTTAAAAGTTTTAACAAAATAACTCAAATTTAAACATAAAGCTCTGAAATCTTTTCAAGCAAAAATTATATTAAGCCCTTTTTTAGATTGATCTATTGACAGTATAAATTAAATGTTTTATTATATATTCATAAATAAAATCTTTAGAGATGGTAAAATGGTAATTTTATGGAACAATTAGAAAACTTTATACGCAGACTTATTCCTAAAGGTGTTGTCATAGCATTTTCTGGTGGCGTTGACAGTTCGCTTTTACTTAAAGTTGCTTCTATAGAAGGTAAAAAAATAGGAGCTGATGTCTATGCAGTTACATTTGAGACAAAGTTACATCCTCAAGCTGACCTAGAAATAGCTAAACAAATTGCAAAAAACACAGAAGTAATTCATGACATAATTTTTATTGATGAACTTACAAAAACAGAAATATTAAAAAATCCAATTGATAGATGTTATCATTGTAAAAGATTTTTATTTGAAGAGCTCATAAAATATGCTAAGCAACATAATTTAAAATATATTATAGATGGAACAAATGTAGATGACTTGTCACAATATCGACCAGGAATTAAAGCACTAAATGAATTAGGCATTATAAGCCCTCTGGCTCAACTTAAAATAGATAAAGCAACTGTGAGAAAATATGCAAAAAAATTAGGTTTAAATGTTCATAATCGTCCAAGTGCTCCTTGTCTTGCAACAAGAATACCTTATAATATAAAATTAGATATGGAAATTTTAAAGAATATAGACAAAGCAGAAACTTTTCTAAAAGAATTAGGATTTGTTAAAAATAGGGTAAGACTTCATAAAAATATAATTAGGATTGAAGTTGATAGGAAAGATATATACGCAATTATGGAGTGCTCTGATAAAATAATTAAATATTTTAAAGGACTTGGATTTTTATATATTACTCTTGATCTTGAAGGCTTTAGAAGCGGAAGTATGGATATACATTTACTAAATGGAGATAAAAATGGATATAAATAAAATTTTAGAGCAAGTTAAAAATGGGATTTTGTCACCTGAAGAAGCTGAAAAAATTTTGAAGCAATTACCTTATAAGGATATGGGATTTGCGAGAATAGACCATCATAGAAAATTGCGTAGTGGATTTGGTGAAGTCATTTTTTGTGAAGGAAAAAGTGATGAGCATCTTATTCAAATTTATAAGCATTTTGCAACTGAAAATATTGATGTTTTAGGAACTAGAGCTACATCTAAACAATATGAAGTGGTATTAAAAGAGGTATCTAATATAAAATATGACCCTGTTTCTAGAATTTTAAAATTGGAAAATGAAAATAAGTTATTACAAGGACTAGTTGCAGTATGTACTGGTGGAACAAGTGATATACCAATAGCAGAAGAAGCTGCTCAAGTGGCAGAATATTTTGGTAGTTGTGTACTTCGTGTATATGATATTGGTATTGCTGGAATTCATCGGTTATTTTCTAAAATAGAAGAAATAAATACTGCAAATTGTATTGTTGCAGTTGCTGGAATGGAAGGAGCTTTACCAGGTATTTTAGCTGGTATGGTGGATAAGCCCGTAATTGCGGTACCCACTTCAATTGGATATGGAGCAAATTTTAAAGGGGTATCAGCTCTTTTAACTATGTTAAATTCTTGCGCAGAAGGAATTAGTGTTGTAAACATTGATAATGGATTTGGTGCAGGATATTTAAGTACACAAATAAACAGATTAGTAATTAATGGAGGAAAAAAATGATTTTATATTTTGAGTGTTTTAGTGGTATAAGTGGAGATATGAGTGTGGCAAGTTTATTAGATTTAGGAGCAGATAAGCAGATTTTGATGGATGCTCTTAGCAGTCTAAATATAGACGGATATACAATAGAAATTAGTGCAAAAGATAAATGTGGTATATTTGGAACAAGCTTTGATGTAATATTGGAACACCAACATACAAATGAACCTGAACAAGAAGATCATAATTTTGAATCTGAAGAACATACACAACATCAAGAGCAGCACAAACATAGAAACATAGAGGATATAGAGAAAATTATTGATGAAAGTAATTTAACAGATAATGCAAAAAATTTAGCGAGAAAAATATTTAATATTATATTAAGAGCAGAAGCAAAAGCTCATAATAAGCCTGAAAATGAGGTTCATTTCCATGAAGTTGGAGCAATTGATTCTATCATTGATATAGTTGGTGTAGCTGTTTGTATAGATAATTTAGGTATTAAAGATGTTATAGTTTCAACTGTTTATGAAGGGCAGGGTCATGTAAAATGTGCACATGGAATAATGCCTGTACCTGTTCCTGCAGTTGTAAATATTTTTAATGAAAGTAACTTAAATCTTAAAATTACAAATAATAAAAATGAAATGGTCACACCAACAGGTGCAGCAATTTTAGCAGCTCTTAAAAATGTTGAGCAATTACCAGAAGAATTTAAAATTATCAAATCTGGAATAGGAGTTGGAAAAAAGAATTTCAAGAATGCTAATATCCTTAGAACTATGATAATTGAAGAACCAAAAAAAAAACTGATATAGATAAAGTTTGGGTTTTAGAAACAAATATAGATGATACAACTGGTGAAAATCTTGGTTTTGTGCTTGAACAGCTCTTTGAAATAGGTGTAAATGATGCTTATTTTACTTCTATACAAATGAAAAAAAATCGTCCTGCAACTAAATTGAGCGTGATTTGTAAATTGAAAAAAATTGAAATGGTAGAAGAAATTATTTTTAAACATCTATCTACAATTGGCATTAGAAGATATGAAGTTGAAAGAACTATTTTAGATAGAAAAATTAAAAAGATTAAGACAAGTTTTGGAAAATGTAAATGTAAAATTATTAATTATAAAAATGAAATATATTACTATCCAGAATATGAAGATGTAAGAAAACTTTCGCTAAAGTTCAACTTTTCTTTTAATGAAATGTATTATAAATTAAAAAATGAAATTGCAAATTTAATGTCAATATCGTAAAGCTAATAATATAATATATAAAGAGCAGAATTTTGCGTTCTATATTTTGATAAATATTGTGAGATTATGGAAATATGTAAAAAATATAGACGTATTTTGACAAATATGATATTATTACATCATATTAATTTCTAAGAAAGGAACTGATCATATGCAAAACAAACAATCTCTTGCAGAACTTAGAAAAGCTAAAATAGAAAAATTAAGGATGCTTGAAAAAGCTTATCAAATTAAAACAAAAAAACGTCAATTAGAAGAAATACAAAAAAGTATTCTTGAATGGAAAAATATAATTCAAACAGAGGGTAAGTTAAAAATAGAGATAGTAGATAAAGAAGTGAATTATATTACAAAAATTTCAGTTTGGGAAGGTCTGCAAATTATTATAGAAATGCCTTTATCAAAGCCACTATATACAAATCATATTTATACTATAAATTTTAGTACTAGTAATGATATATTGTTAGCCAATGTTATCCCAATAAAAAGCATTCCTAAAGGAGCTAATATATTTTATGTTCTTGAGCTTATTTCTCCAGTACATAAGAAACAACATAGAAATTACTTTAGACTGGAGACTAAAATTGCCTTAAATATTATTTTACCAATTCCTTTAGAAGAACTAACGGAAAAAGATACTGTTATAAATGTTAATACATTAGATATTTCGGCAGGAGGTGTTAGATTTCTTTCTAAAGAAATTATAGAAAATGATACAATAGTTAAAATTAATTTTAACTTACAGAATAATGATTACAAACTAAAAGGAAAAATTTTAACGCATTTTGAAGAAAAAACGAAGGGAGAAGGTCATATATATAGAGTTGCCTTTATTGATATAGATAATAATATGCAAGAAAAACTTTTCCATGATATATTATCATATCAACGTGTTCTTCTAAAACAAAATGCGGATGCTAGACGAGAGGAAGCTAAAAACAGAAAAAAACAAATAAAGCAGTAGTACTTTCCTAAAGTGCGGGATGTATTATCGTACTTCCCGCACCTTTCTATGTGTTTAAGTAAGCTCTAAAGAGTGTATAATCTCATAATATTAAGGGGAGCTCAGTTTTTTATCTCCAAATTTTCTAAAATACTTAATTTTTGAAAAAATTCATATAATTTACAACTAAGTTCTCATATTTAGCGCTTATTATTTTTAATGTACATATCTTATAACGTCCCCTATGCTAATGCTTAGAAAAGGAGCTTTTTGCGTACTTCCTACAATTTTTAGGTCTGGGCTATCCCATATTAGAAAGCAATTTATCTCACTACATATGTTCATACTTAGAGGAGAGATAATTCTTGATCGTTTTAATTAAAATAATATTTAAAAATATTTCTCTGAATTTTTTATTTTTAAAAATACAATAAATAAAACAAGTTTACACAATAACGTATTTATAGTATACTAATCAAAACAAAAAAATAAAATTAGGTAGTTAATTATCCTTATATATACTTAAAGCTAAAAATAAAAACATATGAAAACTATAATTTTAGAAATATATAAATGAATTGTTATTATAAACTAATTACCAGTTGCTGAAAATGTTTAACCTGTTAATATTTGAAGAGTAAAGTCTAATATTACTGCAAAATTTTATCTCAAAAATTTTGCACATTTATAGCAGTATATAGATAAAATATAAATAAATATTAATAGCAATTCATCCCCCCACATAAGTTGGGATTTTTCTTGCTAAAAAATGTGAAAAAGGAGAAACTTAATGCGTATTCCATATGATGCAGTTTTAGAAGGAGTAATAATACTTAAAATAAATTATGAAGGAATTATAATTTATTCTAATGATTATGCACAAAAAAAATTAGGACTTGACAAAAATAGGTTGCAAACGCTTCAAAATATAATTTTTTCTAACAATTATGGTACTCCAGAACAATTTTTGAGACAATTTATAAAAATAGACAATAAAACTAACTGTAATATAACTTTTAAAGATAATACAGGTGAACTTATTACTACAGTATGTACAATTGAAAAAAATAAAAACAATAAAGAAATTGATTTATCTGCTGTAGATGTCACAAAATATGACTTAATATCAAGAAAAAATAAATTATATTACCATTTACTAGATACAGTACACTTATTATCTGATAAGTATCTGTTAGAACAACAACATTTAAGCTTTCTCTATGACACTGTAACAGGAAGTCCAAATAAAAACTATTTTATTAAATATTTTGAAGAATACAAAGGAAATAATCTTGTGTTTATTTATTTAGACGCAGATAATTTTAAGTCTATTAATGATTCATTTGGAAGATCTTTTGGAGATGCAGTATTAAAAGAAATAATTAAAAGAGTGAATAATATCAAAGATATAAATTATATTATAGGTCGTTTTTATGCAGATGAATTTTTAATTTTAATAGAAGACTTTGATACAATGGAAAAAATAAATGATTTTATGGAGTTACTATCCAATATATTTGATATTCCTTTTACTAATAATGGAATAAGTTTTGGAGTGTCGTATAGTGCGGGAATTTCTTTATATCCAAGGGATGGGAAAGATTTTGAGGATCTTTTAAATAACGCTGATTTAGCAATGCATAGAGCTAAAGCGGAAGGTAAGCGAAACTTTATCTTTTATGAACCTCAGTTTAGGCAAACCATCTTGGAAAAAATATATATGGAAAGTGATCTTAGAAAGGGTATAACAAATAATGAATTTTCATTATATTATCAACCACAAGTAGATATGTTAACAAATGAAGTTTGTGGATTTGAGGCACTTATTAGATGGCTAAAACCCGATGGTAGAATTATTCCTCCTTTCAAATTTATTACAAGTGCGGAAGAGACAGGACTTATGATTCCTATGGGTGCTTGGGTAATTGAAGAAGCTTGCAAGTTTATTAATAAATTAAATAATATAGGGTATCATGATATTTATATTGCCGTAAATATTTCTGCTGTACAAATAGCTCAAAAAAATTTTGTTTCAGAATTTATAGAAATAATTGAAAGAACAAAAGTTAATACTAAACAATTACATCTGGAAATAACAGAAACTGTTCTTATGAAAGATATAGAGGTTAATACAGCTAAAATACGAGAACTTCAAAATATGGGGATGATTATTGCTCTTGATGATTTTGGTACAGGTTATTCTTCTTTAACATATTTAAAACAATTGCCAATTAATATATTGAAAATGGATAAAAGCTTTGTTGATGAGATTGGAAGTGGAAAAAAAAATCTTGTTAGATCGATTATAAATTTAGGACATGATTTAGAACTTAAAGTTGTTGCTGAAGGGGTAGAAGATAAAGCACAGTTAGATTATTTATCTTATTACAATTGTGATATTTTACAAGGATATATAGTAAGTAAGCCTATACCTGAAAATCAAGCTATAGAATTTTTGAAAAAACCTATTAAATTTAAATAAAACTTTATTAGCCGTAAATCTTATTATAAGAAAATTTTACGGCTAAAAATATAATTTTTAATTTTGCATAACAAACTCTATAAATGCTTTTGCTTGTTGTATTTTTTCGCTATTTGCAACAACTCCCATAACCATTTCATCATTTATAAAATTATAACTATTTCTATAAATACTTTCTTGTGGAATATAAATTCCTATTGGAGTTGGCTTTATCATATCTTCAGGTTTTCTAGGATCACTAGAATTTGCTAATTCTTCATCGTTCATATTAGCAGTTTCGTTGGGATTTTCTAATAAATAACTATCGACATAAAAAAGATAATTGCTATATTTTTCTAATTCTTCTTGTGTAAATACATTTCTGAGATCAATATACATGCCTGTTCCTATCATACTCAAATAAGTAAACGTATCTGCGACAAACACATCTATAGCTCGTGCAGAAATTAGTCCTATAAGTTTTTGTTGACTTGCTAAATAATTCATATCTTGATTTTGATGGTCAAGAATAGTATTAGAATCAAAATCATAATCATATTCGTCAAAAGATAATCCTAAAGTATTTGCAAATTCCTCTTTAAATAATTGTGTCTCAATTTCACTTTCAAAAGTATTTACCATGGTTACATTAAGAGCAACTGGTAATCTTGTAATAAATCCATAAATCATACTCGATAAAAAGAAAACTGTTATAATTGTACCTATTAAGTGAAACTTATAATAATACCAATAATAATCTAATTTTTCTTTTAAAGGAGCTTGTTTAATTTTTTCGCGTTCTTCTTTAAATTCGTCCATTACAGCCATAAACACACCTCTTCTTTCGTTTATATTATAACAAATAATTAATTAAAAATCTACTTTAATTATTTGTTAATTCATAATTTGTAATATAATCGTTGCAAATTCACCCCAGGTTACAAAATTATCTGCATCATGTAACTCACTTATAATACCTAGCTCTTTCAATTTATAAATAGCTGATTGTCCTAAATGTTCTGTAGATATTTTGAGATTTAAATATTCTGCTATTCCCTCATATATACCAAAAGCAATTTTGTGTATAAAATTATCATCTTTTAAATGTTGTTCTTCAATAGGATTGGAGATAAATCCTATTTCTATCAAAATAGCTGGCATTTTTGTTTCACGTAAAACATAAAAATTTGCAGTTTTTACTCCTCTATTATTAAATCCAGTGGCAGATACTAAATGTTTTTGCACATCTTGTGCCAGCAAATAACTTTTGCCACTAGTAGAATAAGCATATGTTTCAACGCCACTAACAGATATAGTTGTTGCAGCATTTGCATGTATACTTATAAAATAATCAGCACCATTAGTGTTAGCAAATTCACTTCTATCAGTTAAAGGAATAAAACTATCATTATTTCTTGTGAGTAACACATCTATTTTTAATTTTTCTAAAAGTTCAGCTAATATCAGCGTAACTTTTAATACCACATCTTTTTCTAGTAAGTTACTAAAGCCAATTGCTCCTGAGTCAGAACCTCCATGTCCTGCGTCTAAGACTATTAACATAATATATCCTCCTTTATTTTTAATTGATGTAATATTATAATATTCATAGAAGTACAAAGTGTCACATAAAAATTATTTGAAAGCTAAATTCTTTTATTTTAAAAGAAAATAAATATTTCCCAGAATTTGGCATGAATATTTTTTATTTTTTCTTAAAAAACTATTGACAGATACTTTTTTATATGTTAAAGTATCAAATGTAGTTAGCACTCGACTTTAATGAGTGCTAACAAAAAATCAGACGGGAGATGGGTGTATTATGAACGAAAGAAAAGTCCGTATACTTGAGGCTATCATACAAGATTATATACAAACAGGAGCTCCAGTAGGTTCTAGGACACTTTCAAGGAAATATGATCTTAATCTTAGTTCAGCAACCATTAGAAATGAGATGTCCGATTTAGAAGAGCTTGGCTTAATTACTCAACCTCATGCCTCAGCGGGACGGATACCGTCTGATAAGGGATATAGGCTTTATGTTGATAATCTTATGAACAGAGAAGATTTAGGTCCAGAATTAAATAATGTTATAATAAAAATGTTGCATGATAAAATTAATAATATTGACTCTTTAATAGAAGAAACAGCAAAACTTGTTGCTATGATGACAAATTATGCTACAATTGCGAGCACTCTTCCGCTTAATGAGCCTATTGTTAAAAGAATTCAGATTATGATAGTTGAGCCTAAAAATATTGCCTGCATTGTTGTAACAGATGGTAATTTAGTTCGACATCAAATAATTTCAACAGACATTGAAATTACTGAAACTATAGCAACTCAATTAACTACACTTTTAAATAAAACAATTATTGGTATGACAGTGGTAAACTTGCAACAATGTAATTTAAATATTATAGATGAAAAGTATAAGCCTCTTGTTATAAAAATTATAAATACAGTTATTCAGATTTTATCTGAAGAAGATAGTGCCCAAGTTTTTACAAGAGGCACAACAAATATCCTTGATTTTCAAGAGTTTAATGATATGCATAAGGCACGTGAGCTTTTGGAACTTCTGGAAAAAAAACCATATCTTACTAGTTTACTTTCTAAAAGCTCTACAAATACTGTTAATATTAGTATTGGAGAAGAAAATAAACTTGAGCCTATGAAAGAATGTAGTCTTATTACAACAACTTATAAAATAGGAGAATGTACACTAGGTTCAATAGGAATAATTGGTCCAAAACGTATGAATTATGGGCAGGTTGTAAGCTTGCTCGAGCAAATTTCATATCAACTTACACTTATGTTCGGAGAGGACTTAGTATAAATGATTAGGAAGGATTTTTTTATGAAAAAGAAAGATAAAGAAGAAAAAAAAGAAAATGAAGAGCTATCTACAGAAGAGACTGAAAATACAGATGAAGCTCCTGAAATAATAGAAGAAACTGAAGTAATAGTTGAAGAGCCAAAAGTTGTAGAAGATAACAAAGATCAAAATTTGGAAAGATTACAACGTCTTATGGCGGAATTTGATAATTATAGAAAAAGAACTGAAAAAGAAAAGACAATAGTATATGATATGGCTGTAAGTTCTATTGTAACAGATTTACTTGGAACAATAGATAATTTTGAGCGTGCATTAAAACAAGAAAGTACTGATAAAGCATTTTATGATGGAGTTTCAATGATATATAAACAGCTCATAAGTACAATAGAAAAAGTTGGTGTGGAAGTTATTAAAACTGTTGATACAGAATTCAACCCAAAACTTCACAATGCAATTTCTCATGTTGAAGATGAAAATTTTCCTAAAAACTATGTTATAGAAGAGTTACAAAAGGGGTATATTTATAAAGACAAAGTTTTAAGACATAGTCTTGTTAAAGTAGCTAATTAAATTAATTATAAAAATTGGAGGAAAAAATAATGAGTAAAATAATAGGAATTGACTTAGGAACAACAAATTCATGTGTATCTGTTATGGAAGGTGGAAAGCCAGTTGTTATTGTAAATGCTGATGGTGGAAGAACTACTCCATCTGTTGTAGCTTTTACAAAAGATGGTGAAAGACTTGTTGGAGATACAGCAAAAAGACAGGCAATTACAAATCATGACAGAACAATAGCATCCATTAAACGTTATATGGGTACAAATCATAAAGTAAATATTGATGGGAAAGCTTATTCTCCTCAAGAAATTTCTGCAATTACACTTCAAAAACTTAAAGCTGATGCAGAAAGTCATTTAGGGGAAAAAGTTACTAAAGCAGTTATTACTGTTCCTGCATATTTTACAGATGCACAACGTCAAGCAACGAAAGACGCTGGAAAAATTGCTGGACTTGAAGTAGAAAGAATTATAAATGAGCCAACGGCTGCTGCTCTTGCATATGGGCTTGAAAATGAACAAGAACAAAAAATTGTAGTTTATGACCTTGGTGGTGGTACTTTTGACGTGTCTATCATTGAGATTGGTGATGGTGTAATCGAAGTTCTTGCAACAAGTGGAGATAATCATCTTGGTGGAGATGACTTTGATAAGCGAGTAATAGATTTCCTTGTAGCAGAATTTAAAAAAGCAAATGGTACTGACTTATCAAGTGATAAAATGGCTATGCAACGTATTAAAGAAGCTGCAGAACAAGCTAAAAAAGAGCTTTCTACAAAAACTACTACTCAAGTTTTAATACCATTTATAACATCAGCTGGTCAAAACTTAGATGTAACTATTTCACGTGCTAAATTTGACGATTTAACTCGTGACCTTGTGGATAAAACTATTGGACCTGTAAAAAATGCTTTAAAAGATGCTGATTTACAACCTTCTGATATTGACAAAGTCCTACTTGTTGGTGGTTCAACTCGTATTCCAGCAGTTCAAGATGCAGTTAAGAAAATTATTGGAAAAGACCCATTTAAAGGAATTAATCCAGATGAGTGTGTTGCAATTGGTGCAGCTATCCAAGGTGGAAAACTTGCAGGAGATGCAGGTGCTGGGGATATACTATTACTTGACGTAACACCTTTAACTCTTGGAATAGAAACTCTTGGTGGTGTAGCAACTCCTCTAATCCAAAGAAATACAACCATTCCAACTAAGAAAAGTCAAGTCTTTTCAACAGCAGCAGACAATCAAACAGCAGTTGACATTCACGTAGTACAAGGTGAGCGTCCAATGGCTAATGACAACAAAACTCTTGGTAACTTTAAATTAGACGGAATTATGCCAGCTCGTCGTGGGACTCCACAAATCGAAGTAACTTTTGATATTGACGCAAATGGTATTGTTAATGTTTCTGCAAAAGACCTTGGTACAGGTAAAGAGCAACGTATTACAATTACTGCTAGTACAAATTTATCTGATGATGAAATTAATAGAGCAGTTCAAGAAGCAGAGCAAAATGCTGCAGCTGATAAAAAACGTAAAGAAGCAATTGATGTTAAAAATGAAGCAGATAGTATGATTTTCCAAACAGAAAAGATAATTGCTGATAGTGGTGATAAGATTGATGCAGCTGATAAGGCAGATTTAGAAGTTAAATTAGATGAGCTTAAAAAAATGAATGACTCAATAGTAGATATGGCAAATATTAGTGATTCTCAAATAGATCAATTAAAGACAGCTAAAGAAGAACTTACTCAATTATTCTATTCTATTTCAGAAAAAATGTATCAACAGCAAGCTCCACAAGGTGAAGCTGGTGATTTCGCTGGTGCTGATATGGGTGGCAATTCTCAAGATGATGTAATCGACGCTGACTTTAAAGAAGAATAACAATTTTACAAAGTCAAAGGGGATCTCTCTTTGGCTTTTAATACGTTTTAATAAATAAATTCATGGTGGTGAAATATGGCAAAGAAAGATTATTATGATGTGCTTGGTGTAAATAAAAGTTCAACCGAATCAGAAATTAAAAAAGCCTATAGAAAAGTAGCAAAAAAATATCATCCAGATACAAATCCAAATAACTCTGATGCTGAAGCAAAGTTTAAGGAAGCCTCAGAAGCATATGAAGTTTTAAGTGATAGCGATAAAAAAGCAGCCTATGATAGGTTTGGACATAGTGCATTTGAGCAAGGAGCAGGTGGTGCAGGAGCTGGAGCAGGTGGTTTCGGTGGCTTTGGTGGTGGAGATTTTGGTGGCTTTAGTAATGGCGGTTTTGATTTTGAAGATATTTTCGGTGATATTTTTGGTGGGGGCAGTAGACGTAGCTCTAGGCGAGGACCAAGACCAGGAGCAGACATTGAGCAAAATATGCAAATTAGTTTTTCAGAAGCTGCTTTTGGCATCGAAAAAGAAATTTCTATTCAAACTTCTGAAACTTGTTCTACATGTAAAGGAACAAAAGCAAAAGTGGGCACACACTCTGAAACTTGTACAAAGTGTGGTGGTAGTGGACAAATTAAAATTACTCAACGTACAATACTAGGTAATATGCAAACTACATCAACTTGTGATGCTTGTAGAGGAGAAGGTAAAGTTATAAAAGAAAAATGTACTACTTGTCGTGGTACTGGTAAAATTAGGCTAAGTAAAAAAGTTACTGTAAGCGTGCCTGCTGGTATTGACTCGGGGCAAACTCTGAGAATTTCTGGAAAAGGTGAGGCAGGGGATATTGGAGCTCCAAATGGTGATTTGCTTATTACAATCTATATTAAACCACATGAAATATTTAAACGTGAAGGAACAAGTGTAAATATGCGTATGCCAATAAGCTTTAAACAAGCAGCTCTTGGAGCAGAACTTTCTATTCCAACGCTAGATGGTAACGTAAAATTTGAAATTAAAGAAGGAACTCAAACAGGTTCAAAATTTAGGTTGCAAGGAAAAGGTATTCCAAGCCTTAGAAATCCTAAAATCCGTGGTGACCAATTTGTTGAAGTATTTGTTGAAGTGCCACGAAATCTTACTAGTACACAAAAAGAACTTCTTGAAAAATTTGATTCTAACACAAAAGATAGTCATCAGCCTGAACAAAAGAAATTTAGGCAAATGATTGACAAATTATTTAAAAAATGAAGAAAATAGGCCACGGTTATCGTGGCTTTGTAGGTGATAAAATGGATTGTATAGAATTTAAAATCGAAACAACTAGTGAGGCTGTTGAGGCTATAAGTTATTTTATAACTAATGAGCTAGAAGGTGGAGTAGAAATTTGCGACCCAAAAGATGCTCTAAATCAAGATAGAACTCAAACTTGGTATGATTTTATCGACGAAAGTTTGTTAAATTGTGATATGGACACAGTTTTTATTAAAGCATATTTTAATAAAGGCATAGATATTGATGAACATAAAGAAAGAATAATTAATCAGCTTGAACATATAAAAGAGTTTTTAAATATCGGAGCAGGAAAGGTTACCATCTCAGAAATTCCTGAAGAAAAATGGGCAAATGAATGGAAAAAATATTATAAAGTATTTAATATTACAGATAAAATTGTTATAAAACCTTCATGGCTTTCTTATGAGCAACAAAATAATGAAATTGTAATAGAAATGGATCCTGGAATGGCTTTTGGTTCTGGCACACATGAAACTACATCTATGTGTGTTGCTCTGATGGAGAAATATTTAAAAGAAAATGATGTTATATTAGATATTGGTACAGGTAGTGGAATTTTAGGAATTATTGCAGCAAAATTAGGAGCAACTGTTCTTGGAGTTGACATTGATCCTATGTCAGTGCGAGTGGCAACAGAGAATGTAGCAATAAATAATGTTGCTCAAGTGATGTCTGTCAAAGAAGGAGATTTGCTTGAAGTTGTAGATATTAAAGGAGATATAGTTGTTTCAAATATTATTGCAGATGTGATTATTATGCTTGCTCCGCAAATAGAGCAAGTGATTAAAAATGATGGTATATGGATTGCATCTGGAATTATAAATACAAAAAAAGATATTGTCTTAGAAGCTCTAAAACAAAATGATTGGCAAATTGTTGATATTGTAGAAGAAAATGAATGGGTGGCACTTGCTCTGAAAAAAGGTAAATTAAATGCCTAAATATTTTGTGGATAGCTCTAATATAAAAGAAGATACTATATTAATCACAGATGATAATTTCCATCATATAAAAAATGTAATGAGATTTAATCTACAAGATGAGCTCACAATTGGTAATAAAGAAAATATTAATTACAAATGTGTTATTGAAGAAATTGGTAAAGATTTTATTAAAGCTAAAATATTAGAAACTTTTATGGCTAATACAGAACCTTCTATTGAAGTAGTCTTATTTGCTCCGCTAATAAAAGGTGATAAAATGGAGCTTGTAATTCAAAAAGCTATTGAAATTGGAGCAACAAAAATTATTCCAATCTACACTAAAAATTGTGTGGTAAAATTAGAAGCTGAAAAGAAGACAACTTCAAAATTAGAGCGTTGGAATAAGATTGCCGAATCTGCTTCAAAACAATCAGGACGAGGGGTTATTGTGTCTGTTGAGATGCCTATGGATTTTAAAAATGCTCTTAGTTTTGCAAAAGAAAATTTTGAGATTAATATAATTCCATATGAAAAAGAGCAGTCTATAAATATAAAAACTGCTCTAAGAGATAATACTTTTTCTGGCATAGGTATTTTTATTGGACCAGAAGGTGGTTTTGATAAAGATGAAATAGCTCTGTCAGAACAATTTAATGTGGTTTCTGTAAGCTTAGGACAACGTATTCTACGAAGTGAAACAGCGAGCATTGTTTCTATTGCTCTAGTTATTTATGAGCTAGAGCTATAACATTAATGTATTCTAGTGCCTTTTGGCAGTCAATATTTTGATTTAATACTTCAAAAAATGTATCATAAATTATATGTTGCAATTTACTTTTCTCAGTTTCAGCATATAATTTTTCATAGTATTTAAAATTATATTCTTTAATATATTGAGGATAAGCATTGTCTATAGCGTTTGATTTTTTTTTGGGCTCATTTATTTTGCCTTGCAATAAATTTTTTAAATTATTAATGAGCTCTGCACAAGTGATTTCATCACACAATTTACATTCATTTATAATCTCATTAAAAAAGTTTTGAAAATTTTGCTCATTTTTTAGATCTATATAAGGCAAAAATCTTATTAGGTCATCCAAATCTTTTAACCTAGGACGTACTATTAACTGATGTATTTTCCAAGCTCCTTGATATAATAAAGGAGCTGTATTTTTAAGCTCTACTTGCTCATTATTAAGTGTGTGATAAATAATGGTTTGAGGCACAAAATTTATTGGCATGTCAACTGCAATATCGATATATATATAATAAGTTTCATTATCAAAGTAAGGATTATAATTTATTATCAATGAAATGGTTGTAAAATCATCACTAGCTCCATAATTGATTATATATGAGTCTATAATACCCTGCTTTAAAGACTCTTTATAGCCCAAGATTTCAAGATGAGTTATAAAATCTGGTTGCTCCCATAAATCTAATTTTTTAATAACAATCTCTTCTAATTTATATAAAATAGCTGTTATCTCGGGTTCTAAAGTATCTTCAATATTACTTAATAGAGCAAAATAATAATCATTTGTAGCTACATCAGAGTGATATTTAGGCAAACTTATTGTTTTAGTATAAATTAAATCAATATCTCCACCACATGATAATCTTTCATAAGGATTTGGATGATATTTATAAGAGAGCCAGCTCCCTTTGGCAACAAAAGGTAAGTTATTAGCAATATAAATCATGAGCTCTTCTTGAATTTCTAAACGAAGCCTTTGCTGATCCATAATTTCTCCCCAGTTCTTATCAAGATTTTCTTTGCTATCATATACACATATTTCATATTTTTCTTTAATTATTTTCATGTTATGTTCTTCTAAAGCATAATTAAGCTCTATTACATAATATTTAAATTCATTTATGTCAATATGGTATTTACGGCGACGGCGACCTGAATCAAAGTCAAAGTAGCTCAAAAAATCAGATGGACTTTTTCGCATAGATAGAAATCTAATATTAGGTTCAAAGTCATTTTTAGACATATAAAATAGGCCATAGTTAGCAATTTTTCTAAGTATTTCTAAATCATTATACATAACTTTAATATGACATTCAAAATATGCAGTGCCCATTTTAGCTAATACTTCCTGAAAATAATTATCTGAATCTGTGTCTTTCCACTTATCTATATCTATATTATAAAACTGCACTAAATCTTTCAAATCAATTTCTAATTTTGTGCGCATAGTTTCAAACCCATTTTGAGCAAAAATATTTTTTAGCTCATCAGCTTCTTGTAATGCTAATTCTAAACTATCAGCTTGAATATTTTGTGTATACATTGGTTGATCGCAATAATCGCCTTGAGCTAATTTAATTAAAACAGGCTTTACATTGTGTTTTTCACACAGAGCAATATATTTTTGTGTATCTTTCAAACTATTTGTTGTTATATGTGCTTGAAAATTCATATTGTTTTCTCCTTTTAACTATTTATAGCTTAATACAGTAGATAAGATATACTTATCTCTCTTATTATATTACACTAAAATAATATTATGCTATGTTCTTATTTTTGATAGGTTGTCTTAAATTACCAGTATTATTATGTAGGTACCTATGGTACAATAAATATATATATTACATATTACGTACATACCTGTACGGAGGTTGTATGTTTTCCTCTTAGGACTATGGAAAATCCATAGACAAAGGAGGTGCTGTGAAGATGAGCGCCATTCAATTTGTTGCTTTAGTTATAGTGCTTGGTATTGTATCTGTCAATGCAAAATCGGATATTTCTATTCATATAGATTTTAAATTTGGCAAAATAAAACTTAATACCAAGCACAAGGACGATTCTATGCATAATCGTTCTAAAAAACCTAAAAAGAAATAGCTTATTTCTTTTTTTACTAACCAAGAGAATATTTCACGAAATATTTTCTGATTAAAAATATAAAAAAAGGATTAGCGATTTCTAACTTTCATAGTCCCAACAAAAAACATTCTTTTTGCCTTAGTATAATACTAGAGCTTTTTTCTATATGTATATAGTATAAACATAATTTAGGAAAAATAAACACATAAATTTTCAAAATAATTATTTGAAGAAAAAATAAATTTAACTAAAACTAGCAAGAATTGTCCCACCTCTATAGTGAACAGAATCCGATTTATTGGATAGGTTTTAATTCATATATAATGTGGACTTATTCCTAAATTGATTAGGAGTTAGTCCTTTTAACTTAACTTTAATTCTTTCATTAT
>LJHE01000064.1 GCA_001983555.1 Candidatus Epulonipiscioides gigas | reverse complement strand
TAAAATTCTAATAAATGCAGATGTGAATGCAAGTTATAATATATTAAAGAAATATTTAACTAAAAAAGGAGTGTGGAACGAGAAAATATTCTCAGACTGCATAGAGGTGTACAGTACGCCATTATTAAGAAATTTTTAATATAAATAGGATTTTGCATTTTTCGCAAAATCTTGAACTGTAGTAGTAATACAAAATAATTTAAATAATGAAGGACCAAGAGTTGCAGTTGAGGTTGGAAAAATTGCAGATATACAGGTCGTATTAAAAAAAGAGCGAGCAATTAAATCATTTGAATCTGTCTTAGATGAAGTAAAGGTATGTCAAGAAAATGGTATAATAACTTTATTTTATCCGCCAACTGATATATATAATGGAATAGTTTTAAAATTTTAGCATCAAAAACTAAAAGAGCTGTATACTAAGTTATATTAGTGCAACAGCTCTTTATTCTTTATTTTTCTAAAAGATGACCCATATTATATAAACTAGGTGATTTTTTCGCAATAAATTTTGCAGCCTTTAAAGCTCCGATGGCAAATACATCTTTGGAAGTTGCAGTATGAGATAAAGTAATTACTTCATCCGTACCCGCAAATATAATATCATGCTCACCAACAATTGTTCCACCACGAATGGCATGAACTCCAATTTCTTTTTTATTTCGTGCTTGTCTAATTTTAGATCTATCAAAAGCTAATACAAATTCATTATTTAGAGTGTCTTGTATAGCATTTGCAATAGAAAGAGCAGTTCCACTTGGTGCATCTATTTTTTGATTATGATGTTTTTCCACTATTTCAATATCAAACCCACAATCGCATAAAACTTCAGCTGCTCGTGTTGCTAAACTAACTAAAAGATTAACTCCAAGAGACATATTAGAAGAGAAAAATATTGGAATAAATTTACTAGTTTCATTAATCAAATCCATCTGATCTTCATCTAAGCCAGTAGTACAAATTACAACAGGAATTTTTCTTTCTTTTGCAAAGTTCAAAACAAATGGAACCGCATTAGCAGTAGAAAAATCAATTATAACATCTATATCTTTATTATCTTTATTGCAATCTTTCAAACTTGAAAAAACAGGATAATTATTAAAAGGGGATAGATTAACATCCACCCCTGCCACAATTTTAAAATCAGGATTATTATCAGTAAGTTTAGATAATACTTGCCCTATTTTACCATTGCAACCATGCATCAAAATTTTTGTCATTCATTCCCACTCCTATTGAATTACATCATTTGCGATAATCCATTGTGCAATTTGAACTGCATTTGTTGCAGCACCTTTTCGGATATTATCAGCAACAACCCATAAATTTACACCATTATCAACACTTTCATCTCTTCTAATACGCCCAACAAAAACTTCATCTTGACCCGCTGCATTTAGAGCAAGTGGATAAATTTCTTTTGCTGTATCATCTTGAACTATAAGACCCTCTCCACTTTTTAGTGTCTCTATAAGATCTTCTAAATCATAAGATTTATTAAATTCTACATTTATACTTTCACTATGAGAATCAAAAACAGGAACTCTAACAGTTGTTGCAGTAATTTTTAATGATTGGTCATTTAATATTTTTCTTGTTTCTTCTACCATTTTTATTTCTTCTTTTGTATATCCATTTTCAAGAAAAACATCTATATGAGGAATACAATTTCCGGCTATTTGATGTGGGAATTTTTGTGGTGGATTTCCTTTTAAGCCTTCTGAAAGGTCGTTATATCCACCCATACCAGCTCCTGAAACGGCTTGAAAAGTGGTATAAATAATACGCTTTATGCTATAAGCTCTATGAAGCGGATTTAGAGCTACCACTGCTTGAATTGTAGAACAATTTGGATTTGCAATTATTCCTTTGTGTTTTAATATATCAGAGGCGTTAACTTCTGGAACAACAAGTGGCACTTCTTTATCCATTCTCCAAGCTGAGCTATTATCAATCACTATACAACCACTTTCAGCCGCAATAGGAGCATACTTTAAACTAGTTCCGCCACCAGCTGAAAAAAGAGCAATATCAACTTGATAATCCTTAAAGCTATTTTCATTTAATTCTAGTACAGTATATTCTTTTCCTTGAAACATCAGTGTACTTCCAGCAGAACGAGCAGATGCAAAAACATAAAAATTATCAATTGGTAATTTTCGCTCTTCTAAAACTTTTAAAAAAGTTCTCCCCACCATTCCAGTAGCACCTACAACTGCAATATTATATTTTCTCATTTTAAATTCCTCCAATAAATTCATATGACAAATTTTAACAAAACATCCAAAGTGGTATATTAGCTCAAATTTATGCATACATTATATAAATATCTCTTTAAATTTAAAAACTTCCTTATATTGTATCCAAAATTTGGATATTATATACAATAAAAAAAATTTTTTAAATTTCTAGGGATAGGGTGTATATTATCTTATAAAAAGATACATACTTATATTAAATACTATTAAAAAAGGAGCAACTACACATGCCAACAAAAGAAAAGTTATATGACGCATTACCTGATGACCAAAAAATGAAACTTGAAATCGCTGAGGAGTTAGGTCTTTTAGACAAAATTCAACAAGATGGTTGGAAAAGTCTAACTCCGAAAGAAACTGGTCGTATCGGTGGTCTTATGACAAAACGAAAAAGAGAACTAAAAAAACAAGAAAGTGAAGCAGTTATATTAGATTAATACATTATGCTTATGAGCTAATTTTAGTTCATAAGCTTATTTTTGTCACTTCGAACTTACTCTTTCGACTGCTCCTATTTCGTACATACTATATATAAAATAACTTATGCTTGTAAAAACAAATGGTCCAATAAATATTAAAATTCCTTCTGCAATTTGTCCTTCATATAAAGGAGCTCCTATAAGAACTATATCTGTTACAATAACTAAAAAAGTTATAAGTATACTAAAAATAGTTATTGAATTGACAGTTTTAAACATTTCAATAGGTTTTTTAATTTCCTCATTTGTTTTAAAAAAAGGGAAAGAAAATGCTAATAAAATACAAGGAATTGTAGATGGGATTAGTGTCATAAGTGATATTAATTTAAAATATTCTCCTCCTCCAATACAAATAATAGCAATAAATACTATTAAAATAGTTGCTTGAAAAATTAATACATTAATTGGAACACCATTTTTAACAACGCCAAACTTTTTAGGCCACATGTTACTGGGAGTACCCATAAAAAATTGTTTTAAAGGAGAATATAATATAATAAAATACATAGCTAACTGTATAAAAAATACGCTAAGACCCATAAATTTTTCAAAATACATGCCTATTTTCAAAGCCGTATTAGCCGAAGCTCCAAGACTTATAGATACACTATATCCAAGATTATTCATCAACAAATATATTATATTTTCTAAATTGATATTTTGAATTGCAAAAATTTCCCAATTTAAAAATATTCCAAGTATTAATATTCCTAAAAAATAAAATCCTAGTATAGTTAATGAAGAAATTCCTATTCCAAGTGATAATGCTTTTGGAGCATTTTTTATTTCGTCACAAAGCCCCACTATGAGCTCCATTCCAAAAAAAGTACAAATTACAAAATTAAATAGCTCTATATCAGCAACTGCTGTACCACTTTTATTTAAAATTATAGCTGAAGCTCCTGATGCAACAACTCCATCATTTGCCAAAAAAACTACTAAGCCACAAAATATTAAAATTACATTTATAATTAATACAAATGTTCCTCCAATTACTGCAATTTGCTTCACTAAAGTAATTCCAAAACTTACAATAATTGTAGTAGCAATAACAAGCAAAATACATAATAACCCTAAAACTGGAAGTCCCTCTAACCCCAAATAATTTAAATTATGAGAAATATCTTGACCATATAAAAAATTTGATAAAGGTATCCAAATTGAAAATGATAAATTTGTAATTAAAATGACGAATGAAAAGTACCACATTGAAGTAGCTATAAAAGCTATTTTTTCTCCTAATACATTTTTTAAAAATCCATATATTCCTCCTTTTTCTTTATTAAAGGTTATACCATATTCTGTGAGCATTAGCGAATATGGCAAAAAGAAAAATAATCCTCCTATTATAAAATAGAATATTGCTCCGTATCCTGAATAATAAAATGCCTTTGACATGCGACTAAATGAAAATATTATTGTAAAAACCATTAAAGATAATGTTAGTACATTAAGTTTCTTAGAGCATGTAGGCTTATGTCTCAATTTTGGCATTGCCATACAGTTCTTCCTTCCTGATAGTATTATACCTTATAAGATATAAGGAACTAGGAAATAATTCTAGGAGGCATCCCCTTCAAAAAATTTTTCTCGACAAAAAAATAGTATAACTATTTAAATTTTTCAAGCAATATTATTAGCTCTTTATAAAATTAATATAATTTTTACTTATTAAATATTTTCAAAAAATTTATTGCATTATTTTAATGCTCATGGTATTATATGGAAAAAAATACAGTTACAACAGAATATCTAAAATAGATGATATATTAATTTTGAAAGGATAAAAACATGAAAATATTTTATTTTACCGCAACAGGTAATAATTTATACATCGCAAAATCAATTAGCGAAAATTTGTATTCTATACCTCAAATACTTAAAAATCAAACATTAAATTTTACAGACGAAAAAATTGGTATAATATTTCCTATATATGCAATGTCTATTTCTCCGTATATACAAGATTTTTTAAAAAAAGTAACTTTTAATTATGATTATTTATTTGCCATTATGACCTATGGAATATATGACGGTGCCACACCTAATCATTTGTTAGATATTGCAAAAGAAACAGGATTAAATTTTTCATATATTAATACTATTAAAATGGTAGATAATTGGTTACCCGGTTTTAATATGGAAAAACAGATAAAAAATGAACATAAAAAACAAATAGAAAAACATTTAGATGCTATCAAATCTGATATTGAACATTCCAAACACGCGATATTAAAAAGCTCTATGTTAGACAAATTGGCAACTAATCATATACTTAAACAAACACAAAAATCATCACCAAAAGAAACTTTGCATGGGACTGTAATTGGTTCGGGAATTAAAAATTTTATCAATGTTGAAAATATTTGCACAAAATGTGGAGTTTGTATGCGAGTATGTCCTGTAAATAATATAGAAATAAAAGACAAAAATCATAAAATATCTTTAGACAATAAATGTATTTCTTGTTTTGCCTGCATCCATAATTGTCCTTCAAATGCTATTCATATTGAAGGAGAAAAGAGCAAAGCTAGATACAGAAATAGTCATATTAATTTACAAGATATTATTAAAGCAAATAACCAATTATAATTGCTAAACCTTCGCAAATAGGACTTCTTGCACAATTTTCACAAAATAATTAAATAAATGAGAATATATATAAATGAAGAATTTGAAAATTAAATATAAGTTATTAAGTTTATCTATCACATTAATTTTAACTTTATTAGTCATGGGTATTATTTCATTAATGTTTATGGCAAAAATTAACTCTGGCACAACTGTAGTTTCTTCAAATTGGTTGCCATCTGTTATTATTGCTGAAGAATTAAATACAGCCACTTCAGACTTTCGTATAGCCGAAAATGGTCATGTTATTGCTCAAGATACAGCTACAATGAGCGAATATGAAACTAATTTGGCTAAAAACAAACAGTTAATTGCAGACATGTTTTATGAATATCAGACAAATTTAATTACTAATGAAATAGATAAACAATTAATAGAAGATGCCAATTCTCTTTGGCAAACATACCTAGAATTGCATAACAATATGATTAATTACAGTATGCAAAATAATACAGATGCTGCTTATGAATTATTAAGAGGTCAATCATTAGATGTTTTTAAGGAAGTTTCAGAGGTATTTTTAGAGCTTGTAGAATTTAATAAAGCTGGTGCTGATAAGGCTAATTTGGACGGAAATGCTCTATATTTAGATGCATTAACTTTTATGGCAATAATTATTTTAGTTGTAACTATTTTTTCTATGATTTTTGCATTTTATATTATTGGTATAATTTCAAAACCCATTAATGAAATCGAAAATGCTGCTCATCAAATTTTAAGCGGAAATTTAAATACATATCTTGGATATACAGCTTCAGATGAACTTGGCAATTTAGCAAACAGCATGAGAGCTTTATGTCAATTAATTAAAAATATTATTAATGATATGGATAACAAATTAACTAATTTAGCAGAGGGAGACTTTAGAAATATAGGAAAAATGCAGTCTTTTTATATTGGAGATTTTAAAAATTTATATGTAAATATAGATAAAATTCAACAAAGTTTATCTAAAACATTCGACAATATGGAAACTATTTCTTCACAATTATCTTTAGGCAGTGAACAAGTTTCAGAAAGTGCAAAATCAGTGGCTGAAGGTGTTGTATCTCAGATTGAATCAATTAAAAATTTATCATCTAATATGCAAGAAATGACGGCTAAAATAACTCAAACTACTCAGAACACAATGGAAGTAAAAACATACAATCAAAAATCTCAACAAGCATTAATACAAAGTAATGAACAAGTTAAAGAAATGATAGAAGCCATGGGAGATATAAATGCAAAATCTCAGGAAATTCAAAAAATCATTCAAGATATTGATGACATTGCTTTTCAAACAAATATACTTTCTTTAAATGCCGCTGTTGAGGCTGCAAGAGCAGGAGAAAGTGGGAAAGGCTTTGCAGTTGTTGCGGATGAAGTTCGTAATTTGGCAAAAAAATCTGCTCAATCAGCAAAAGATACTGCAACATTAATTTTACAAACTACAGAAGTAGTTGATGTAGGAAATAAAATAGCTGAAAATACATCATCATCTATTAAAGTTGTGATAACCAATGCTCAAGAGCTAAGTGTTTTGGTAGACCACATTGCAGAAGTTGCACAAGACCAGTCATTAAATGCCTCATATATAAATACAGAAATTGAACAAATTTCTAATGTAGTTAGTTCTAATTCGGCATCTGCAAAAGAAAGTGCAACCACTAGCGAAGAACTTTCCGAGCAATCTATTGTACTTCAAAATTTGCTCAGTAAATTTCAAATTTAAATAATATTTATGGTGAACTGCTCCCTTTAATGCTAACATTTAAAGAGGGCACTTTTTGTGTACTTCCTACAAATAACTTTGTTCAACAACCTAAATAAAATGCAATAAATATGCACAAATATTTTTTTAAAAAAATTATATTTTTTAGTTCAATATCCATGCATCATATACATATATTATATGTATATTTATAATTAAGAGGAGAGATAAATTTTGAAATTATTAAAAATTTTATGTAATTTAATATTTTTTATTCCAGCTATAATCGCTACATTATTATTTATTGGAGAGTTCATTTATCCTCATATTTCATTTGATATTGCTAATTTATCAAATATATGGACAAATATTCAAGAATCACTTTTAAACTCTGTTGACTTAAGCATAATTGTAGGTACACTTTGGGCAAGTGGTTTTATATTAAGTTCTGGGGGATATTATGGAGGAGTTTTCGCACTAATCATACCATCGTATGAATATATAAACTCCCTAATTACTAAAGAAGCTCTAGTGGTTAATATTTTACCCTATATTATAATTTTATCACTATTTTATTTAGCTTGTGCAGTTATAGTTGCATTATTTAATTATTTTGAAAAAGCAATTACTAAATCAAAAATTAAAGCTACAAAATCACATAATACTGGCTTTAATCTAGCCAATTCAATTTATAAATAATCAACTAAACTTCCATATTAAAAAATGGAAAGGAGATACACAGTTTAGCTTCTATCTCAATTTTTAAATTACTATTTTTATTTTACCTATCCAAATTTTGGGAAATATGTTAAAATGAATGATAATAAAAAGAAATAGGTGATAATTTGGATAATAATAAAAGAAAAAAAACAATTTTAAAATTGTTAAATGATCCCTCATATATTCCAATGAAAATAAAAGAATTAATAACTATTTTAAAGGTTCCAAAAGAAGATAGAACTTTATTTGAAAGTTTGCTTAATGAGCTAATAGACGAGCACAAAATTATATGTACTAAACGTGGTAAGTATGCCGTTCCATCTCAATATGATCTGGTTTATGGCATTTTTCGTGGAAATCAAAAAGGATTTGGATTTGTTACACCCGATGATGGTGGCGAAGACATTTATATTATGGCAAAAAATGTGCATGAGGCAATACATCATGATAAAGTTTTATGTAAAGTAATAAAAGGACGTAAAACAGAAGGCGAAATTATAAAAATTTTAGGTTCAGAGCTACCAACTATTGTCGGCACATATTTTGAACATAAATCTTTTGGTTTTGTAGTTCCCGATGACAACAAATTTGACACAGATATTTTTATACCAAAAAAAAATAGGCATGCTACAATACATGGACATAAAGTTTTAGTACAAATTACAAAACGAGAAAAAGACAAAAGTCCAGAAGGTGAAATTACAAAAATTCTAGGTCATATAAATGATCCTGGAGTGGATATCTTATCAATTTGCTATCAATATGATTTACCTACTGAGTTTAGTAACGAGATAATGAATGAAGTTGCAAAAATTAATAACACTGTTTCTTCTAAAGATAAAGCAGGAAGAATTGATTTTAGAGATTTAATGATGGTTACAATTGATGGAGAAGATGCAAAAGACCTTGATGACGCTGTAGCTCTTGAGCTACTTGAAGACGGAAATTTCAGACTTAGCGTTCATATTGCAGACGTTACACATTATGTAAGAGAAAAATCTGAGCTAGATAGTGAAGCTCTAGCACGCGCCACAAGTATTTATCTTGTAGATAGAGTCATCCCAATGCTTCCACATAAATTAAGTAATGGAATATGTTCACTTAATGCGGGTGTAGATAGGCTTGCTCTAAGTTGTACTATGGACATAGATAAAAATGGAAATGTATTTAATCATGAAATTACTGAAAGTGTTATTAATGTTGATAGACGAATGACTTATACCTGCGTTAAAAAAATTTTAGAAGATAAAGATGAAAATTTAATTAATGAGTATATAGAATTTGTTCCAATGTTTAAAAATATGGAAATATTAGCACAAATACTCCGAGATAAACGAAAAAAACGAGGAGCATTAGATTTTGATTTTGATGAAACAAAAGTCATATTAGATGAAACAGGTTATCCAATAGAAATTAAAGCATATGAAAGAAATGTAGCCACAAAATTAATTGAAGAATTTATGTTAGTTTGCAATGAAACAGTGGCCGAGGATTTTTTCTTTAAAGAAGCTCCATTTGTATATCGTATACATGAAGAACCTGATATAGCAAAAATAACTGAAATGCTAGGAATTGTGACTAGTTTTGGCCATACGATTAAAAGTCGTAAAAAAGTTCATGCTCGTGAATTACAACAACTTATAGAAGCGATAAAAGATAAACCAGAAGAAGAAATAATTTCAAAACTTATATTACGCTCGCTAAAGCAAGCTCGATATAACGAAGATTGTCTTGGTCATTTTGGACTTAATGCAAGATATTATTGCCATTTTACTTCACCCATACGACGTTATCCAGATCTACAAATTCATCGTATTATAAAAAGTCACCTAAGAGGAAAATTAAAAGGAAAAAAACTTAAAGATTTTTATAAAAGAGTGTCAGAAGTTTCAAAACAAAGTTCTCTTATGGAACGACGTGCAGAATTAGCTGAACGAGAAACCATTAAACTAAAAAAAGCTGAGTTTATGGAAGATAAACTTGGAGAAACTTTTGACGGTATAATAAATGGGGTTACCTCATGGGGAATATATGTAATTCTCCCAAATACTGTTGAAGGATTAGTACACTTAAACAATATGAACAGAGATTACTATATTTTCGACGAGGTAAACTTTAGATATGTAGGAGAACATACTGGCCAAGTATATCAAATAGGACAAAAAGTTCGTGTTAAACTAATTAAAGTTGATAAAATAGCCCATTCTATAGATTTTAAACTTATAGGTAGAGTTTAATTTTATCTATTATCTATCAGTTTTTAGCATAAATTTATTAGTTACTATATTGTTAGTATCAAAGTGTTCAAGCAGTTCATTGTCTTTTAGAGATTTTTTATACCCTGATTCGGAGATAATTTGTACCACACGAGTAGTGTCAATTGTTCCATTATTTTCAAATGAAACGCAAGTAAAAGGGTAATACGCTCCTTCATAAAAGTCAACGTGCTGCTTTATATTATCACTCATTTTAGTCTTAATGCATAAAATAGTGTAATATGTATAATTATAATCTTTAGAACTCATTTCCATTCTCCTTTCGCTTTTAGTTTATCTTATGATTCATTAGCTAAAAATAGTACAAGTTATTTTAACAAATTTTTTGAATATTAATATAATGTGTGTTATAATAGTTTTATTATTTTTTACAGAAAGGAAATGTATATGCTAAGAGTAGTTATTTCTGGTCCTTCTGGCTCTGGAAAAGGTACAATTGTTCAGGAACTTATTAAGTATAAAAATTATAAACTTTCTATCTCTGCTACTACCCGAGCTAAACGAAAAACTGAAGAAGATGGTGTACATTATTTTTTCAAAACTATAGATGAATTTAAACAAATGATAGAACAAGATGAACTTCTTGAATATACTGAATTTTGTGGAAATTTTTATGGTACTCCAAAAAGTTTTGTAGATAAAACTATACAAGATGGATTTGATATATTACTTGAAATTGAAGTTAATGGTGCATTAAATATTAAAGAAAAATATCATGACGCAATACTTATATTTATCATTCCACCAACTTTTACTAAGTTAAAAGACCGTTTAATACAAAGAAATACTGAAACTACTGAAGTTATAAATTATCGGTTAACACGAGCTAAAGAAGAATTAAAATTATTTAAAGAATATGATTATATTATTGTAAATGATGATTTAGATCAAGCTATAAAACAAATTAATACTATAGTTGAATCCGAAAAATTACGAAGTTTTCGCCAAAAAGAAGTTATTGAAAAAATGTTAAATAATTAAGGAGATTGTATGTTAGAGCCTTCATATTCACAACTTATGGAAAAAATTAATCACGATGCTGGAGAACAGCTTATTACAAGTCGATATTCTATAATTATTGCCACTGCAAAAAGAGCAAGACAAATTATTGACCTTATAAACCAAGAAGCTGCGGGCGATCTTAGAGATAAAAGGCAAATAGAAGAAGCTATAGAATTTAGACACAAACTTAAGACTACTAAATCCACAAGCATTGCTGTCGCTGAATTATATAAAGGAGATATTAAAATTAAAGAAAAAGATGTTTTGTAATGTAATAATAAACTTTGCTACTAACAAAGCTATTGACAAACCTTTTACTTATCATTTACCCGATGAGTTAAAAGCTAAAGTCGGTAGCAGAGTCAAAGTATCATTTGGAAAAGGTAAAAACACAAAAATTGGTTACTTAATTGAAATCTTTAAAGAAAAAGAGCTAGACTTTAAAGTAAAATCTGTATTAGAAGTTATAGATCAAGAACCAATATTAAATAAAGAACAGTTAAATCTTATAAATTTTTTAGTTGAATATTATGGTAGCTCTTACGCTGCTGCTATTGATGTTATAACACCTCCC
>LJHE01000063.1 GCA_001983555.1 Candidatus Epulonipiscioides gigas | reverse complement strand
TAGATTAATGGTTTGTGATAATTCTATTATATCTCAATAGGAAACAAAGCTCTATTTATTTTTAACTTAACAAGACCATAAATGTTTTAAGGAGATTTTTATGAAAAAAGCATTAATAATAATTGATTATGTATATGATTTTGTTGCAGATGATGGTAAATTGACATGTGGTAAAGCAGGACAAAATATAGAGAAAAAAATTATTGAATTAATTACACAATTTAATAAAAATGAAGATTTTATTGTAGTAGCTACAGATAATCATGAATTAAACGATATTTATAATAGAGAAAAAAATATGTTTCCAGAGCATTGTATAGATAATAAAGGAAGAGCATTATATGGAAATGTTGAAAAGGTAATTGATAAAAATACGAATTATTTAGAAATAAATAAAAATAGGTATTCTGCATTTTGTGCTACAGCATTAGACTTAAAACTTAAAGAGCGTAATGTAGATGAGATACATTTAGTTGGTGTTTGTACAGATATCTGCATATTACACACTGCTATTGAGGCATATAATTTAGGCTATAAAACAGTAATTTACAAAGATGCTGTGGCAAGTTTTAATGAAAAGGGGCACAATTATGCCTTAGACCATTTTAAAAATGTATTATTAGCAACTGTACTTTGAAACTTAATCGATTTAACTACACTTAGCAAGAATTCTCCCACCTCTATAGGTGGCGAGATGTATTGGGAGTTAATAAGCTCTTCATTAATTTTAATGATTTTATTTTTTTATTGATGTTCAGAGCTAACACTTGGGCTATAATGCTTGATTTCTATATTATTATCAATAATTAAAGAATTTGCTGGAATATTTATTTGTTCAAAAGTAAATATATTGTCACTAAAATTGGTAATGACTCTAATGTCAGCTCCATATTTAGTTAATTGTACCATTCCATCATCTGTTAAATTTTGAAAATCAGTCATTTCTTTATTTATAACTTGTTTACTAAACTCTGACCATACATTATTATGTAAAATAATGTCATCTTTATACTTTTTCCATTCAACATCATCTAAATGATAAAGTGGTGGAATATTATATAAAACTTCTCTAAGCATTCTATCTACTGTGGCATCTTGAATTTTAAACGTGGACCATCCCCAATGATATGTTGAGATTACTGAATCATTATATACAAGTTTAAATAATGGGATATCATATGCAGGATTCACAAATAGCTCATAAAAATGGTCTTTTAATGGAATACGTTTTGAAAAGTTAGGAGTTACACCTCCACTTGCGTTATAATAACTACCTTGATAATATTCGCTATTTTTATTAGAACGCATATCATTATCCATCCAACTAAATGCACGTAGCTCTATTCCATGAGCAAATGCTATTGTAGAAGCTGCAAAATCATTACCACCTTCTGAACCAATTACCATATTATAATCATCACGGATAAGTGACATCCTATCTAGTCGAGCTTGTAAGTCTTCTCTCTGTGTTGTAATATTTCCAATAGAATAATCATCATATATTTCTCCAGTTGCATCACAATCAATAAACCAAGAATTAAAGTTTGGTTCTGCATCAACAATATTAGAAACTCTACCATCAACTACATCCATTGTTAAAGTTGGATTTAATTTACGACCAACCTGTTTAAAGCCAGAGATTTTATTACCCTCTTTATTTGTTATTGTAGCATTTTCATATAATAAAGTATCGTCAAATTTTGCAGTTATCCATTGCTCTTTGTTAGGCTCATGTATTGAGTGATACGAATCATATGGACCTATTAAATATCCTAGTTTGGTTGCTGTTAATGCAAGTTGTGGTTTATTATATGCTTGCTCCCAAGAATGAAGCCCAATCCAGGCCGTATTTATTCCACTTGAATTTAAATCCGTTAATACATCTATCATCTGAGCATTCATCCATTCATTAGCAGGAGCAAATACAGAAGGCAAATTAGTTGCCAATGCTTCTTTGTTAAAATCGATATAAGCAGCTTCATCTTTTTTAGTTGCTAAATATTTTAAGGTTTCAGTAGCTATTTCAAAAATTTCTGGATTATAAAAATCTTTGAGCAATAATATATCGGTTAAATATCTACAAATAAGATTTTTTTGATACATACTTATATAGTCTTGTGTAAATATTTCTTTTATAACAGTTGAAACTTCTTTACCAACTTCAATTTCCATTCCATTACTGAAAGAAAGTATATATTGCATGACTGGTGAGTGTACTTTTGCTTTAAATTCATTCCAATTTATATCATTAGGAGAAACAATATAGCTACCAGCCAAATAAATATGTGGAGCTCCATATAGTTTTTCAATATTAGGATTGAGTTGAGCTTTTTCTTCCAGAGATACAAAGTTATCATTTTCTATTACAAAATCACGATATATTTTAGCTACACTAGCAGGTTCTGCATCTGTTACATAAATTCTTATAGTTTTTTCTCTATCATCATCAATAGCTACAAACTCTTGAGAAATATTAAAACCTATTGTATCAGATACATCATGATAAATGGTATTACGATATGGATCTTCTATAATATATACAATTGCTTTATCATCTTGAATTGTTGCAAAAAAAGGCATGGACCATTCTTCAAGAACATAGAACTCCTTTCCTGATAAATAGGATGCCCATACAGAGTCATTATTTTTAAATTGTTTTCCTGAGCCAAGAGGCATATAATACTCTTCGCCTGAAATAATAGGCCACGTAATAGAATTATCAGTAACAGTTGTTGAACTAATGGTTACTGCTAAATAATCGTTCATTTTTTCAACATCAACTGCAATATTATTATCTGGATATGTCCATGATGATTTATTATCTATTTCTTGAAACTCTTTTACTACAAATTCATTATTATAAGGTTGTGAAACCATAATATCATTAATAACTACTTCAAATGTGCTTGGATTAACTTGATAGTCGAAAGATTGCTCAGCGGCAAAAGTTGTTTGTCCAGCAAAAGCAATATAAGTGATAAACAACATAAAAACTTGGTTTTTCATTAAAAGCTCCTTTATTAAATAAGATTATTCAACTGAATTTTAACTAAAACTAGCAAGAATTCTCTCACCTCTATAGGTGGAGAGATGAATTTCTAAAATCTCTTGACTTTATAAACTAAATATAATAATAAATAGTTC
>LJHE01000062.1 GCA_001983555.1 Candidatus Epulonipiscioides gigas | reverse complement strand
AAATGGTGCATCTATGACAATGGATACTAGAGCTTGGGAAGTTCTTGGAGGCGACAAAGAAGTTTTAGACGGAATTACTGTTAATGTAGATGCTACAAATAGACTTAGTATTGAAGGTGTTACAGAATTTGAAAATAGAAAATTTAAAACGCTTTATGCATATCCAATAGGACATCCTGATGGCTATACTGTTGCTGAATATTATACACAAAAAGACTTTATGCCAGGAAGACAAATATATAAATTTGGTCCAAGTCTTGTAACAGGATATGACTCATATACACCAAAGTTAAAAGAAGACACTGCTAACCCAGGATATGCAGATTATAGTATTTTTCCTACTCTGTTCTCAAACGGAGCTCCTGATATTTCAGTTTTTGACAGATTATATCCAACATCTCTTGAGTATGTATTATGTTTTGATAATTGGCCTAATTGGATGGTTGAGGGCAAAGATATTGGAAAAGGCACTCCTGCTGTTGAGCACTTTGATGCAGCGGCAGATTTGGCAGCAAAATATATTAAAGCTCATGATACTGAATTAGAAGGAAGAGGTCCAACTTGGGTTGAAGTTAAAAATGAATCAACTATTTCAAGTGAATGGTCTCACCATGGAAATCCGATTCCTGAATACGGATGGGATGTTTTGGCTGATTTTCACAATATAACTGCAGATGCTATTAAAACAGAGAGCCCAGACACACTTGTTGGTGGTCCAACTGCTGCATGGATGGCGCTTGACAATGGTAATTTTAAAGAAGCATCTCGCCATACAAAATTTATAGATGAAACAGCAGAGCACTTAGATTTTTATTCATACCATTTCTACGAGAGTAAAGATTTAGTTTTAAATGATACTGATACAAACTATTTGGGTTATTTAACTGGTAGATTGGAAGCAAATTTAGACTTACTTAGAAATCACATGGTTAATACAAATAATGTTAAACCACTTGTAATATCTGAAACAGGCACATTGCATAACGGTCCAGATGAACCAGACTATTGGATTAAGCTCAAAAATCATAATGCTTATATGGTTAGATATATGAATAGAGCAAATGAGTTTGATATTGTGGTACCATTTGTAATTCCTGCTACATGGTGGTCGCCAGATTCTGATAATATTTTGTGGACATATGACGAGCGTGGAAAGCTCTATCCAACTCCAGAAACTGGACTTACAGATATGAAATACTTTATTGAAATGTGGGATGAATACAATGGGGATTTATTACCAGTATCAACAAATGATGTTAATGATAATATTTATGTTCATAGTGCACAAGACGGTAATGTAATTTATATTGCTGTGACAAATATGAATGCTCAGCAGGCTAATATTGACCTTAATGTAATACTTGAAGATGAGCAAATACAAAAAATTGAGCGCACAACAACATATCTTGATATGGGTGAGTTACATTTTATGGACAATGAGCCGATGGAAAGTCTTAATGATATATTTATGCATGTAGAAGAAACGAGCATATTTAAGATTACTTTAAATGAAGCTCCAACTATTGATACTACACATACAAAAATGACTTACTATGGAGATAAGATGTTACAAGATACTGGAGCTCCTTCAAATTTTGTAATTCAAATACCTAATACTAATGTAAATTCTAGCATATTAAGAGTATCTGTAGGTCGTCATGGTGGGTTTAGTGCTCCTCTTAATGTAACTATTAATAATTACAAATTTGAATCTTATGATATGTCTTTTACAAATAAAGCTGATAGATATTTTGGATATGTAGACTTTATAGTACCTGTTGATATTCTACAAGAGCAAAATGAAATTACTGTATCCATAAATCAAAATGGTGGAAAGGTTTCAACTGTAGCTCTTATAAATTATGAAAATTAAATTTATTATAACAGCTTTAGAGCTTGTATAATTCACTAAATTAAATAGTTATGGTTGACTAACATACTTTTGCAGTGCTACACTAAATATTATTAATATTTATATATATATGGAGGTTTTTAGCGATGGAAAAATTTATTTGTACAATATGTGGGCATGTTCATGAAGGATTGAATGCTCCTGAGCGTTGTCCGATTTGTAAAGCTTTAGCAACTAAGTTTAAAAAACAAGAATCAACAGGCAATCTTGTTTTTGCAGATGAGCATGTAGTAGGCGTTGCAAAAGGAGTTGACCAAAGAATTATTGATGGTCTTCGTGCAAATTTTGAAGGCGAATGTAGTGAAGTTGGTATGTATCTTGCAATGGCAAGAGTTGCTTTTAGAGAAGGTTATCCCGAAATTGGATTATATTGGGAAAAAGCAGCTTATGAAGAAGCAGAACATGCTGCAAAATTTGCAGAATTATTAGGTGAAGTGGTAACTGATTCTACAAAAACAAATCTTGAACTGCGAGTTGCTGCAGAACATGGAGCAACTGCTGGTAAAAAAGAACTTGCAACACTTGCAAAACAACTTAATTTAGATGCAATTCATGACACTGTACATGAAATGGCAAAAGATGAAGCAAGACACGGAAAAGCTTTTCAAGGTTTATTAAATAGATATTTCAATTAAAATATTAAAGACCTAGAGATTATACTTTAGGTCTTTTTTAGTTAAAAATTTAATTCATCTTCATAATTATCTTCATCAGCATATTCAGACTTTTCTTTTTTCGGATTATTATTTTTAAATTTATTCAATACATCTGGAATATTTGACATAATACCAGGAGCCATATCAAGCAGTTTGCTTAAACTATCTTGATTTTTAATATTTATAAGTTGAGTTGTACCATTTTGAATTACAAGTACTGCAGTTGGTGAAATATGAGCACCTACACCTCCGCCATTTGTACCCATAGGTCCATCAATATATCGTTCTTTCTCTTTGTTTTTTTCCTTTAATTTTGAAGAACTTTTTCCACCAATTCCTAATCCAAAGCTTACGTCAACAAGAGGAACCAAAATAGTTTCTCCTATATGAATTGGCTCACCTACTACAGTTTTAGTAGTTATAAAATTTTCTAAATCTTTTATTAAACTTCCAATATTATTTTCTGTCATTTTTCATTTCCTCTTTCTTAGTTTTTACTGTCTAAAATTTCTTTTACAAATATCCTACAGGGCTTATATAGTAAAAGATCAATTAGTATTTTAAGAATAGTTGCTATATTAAATTTTCCTGCTATAAAAATTTCACCTAAAATAGCATTACTTTCAAAATTGCCATTAATAGTACCATACTGAATATAATATGGATAAAAAATTGAACATAAGCCAATGATTTGTCCTGTTGTTGCAGGTGAGTTTGTCCCTATTTCTAAATCAAATTGAAATTTTTTAGGAGCAATTGTTTTAATCATTCGTTTGATAGTATAAAAAAGCTTATTAACTGCTTTATTTCTATATTCGCTATTTTTTATAATAGATACTATTTGTTTAAAATCAAATTTTTGTTGCTCTTGCTCAATTTTTTCATCAAAAACTATTTTAAAATTAGCATCAAACTCTTCTTCAAATTCTTTAGTCAAATCATAGTTAAAAATAACTTGAAATTCTTCTAGTAATGAAAAATCTATATTTTTTTCAAATTCTTCATCAAAAACAAATTCCTCTCCCTCTTTCTCTTCCAGTTTATCAAATTCATATGTTGCTTTTATTGGCTTTATTACCGAAGATAAATCAGGTTTTTGCTTAGTATTTTTTAGTGCTTTATTTTGTGTACGTTTAGAAGAAGTTTCCGTTTTAGTCTTTTGAGAAGTTTTATTATTTATTTTTACTTTTCTTTTAAAAGGATATACCTTTTTAGTAAAAATAAAAACTTCTAACAAAGTTTCTTTATCCACAATTTCAAAGTTTATTTTAATAAAATTTAACAATAAAAAATGTACTTTTAAAAAAAATTTTTCCCATTTTTCAATATAAATATCATATCTATTGGGCAAAAATAAAATTAAACTTAATATAGCAAGTAAAATAAGAAGAATACTTCCTATTACTTGTAAAATTATCATGAAATTTTTTCCTTTTTTTCTAATTGCTCAAAAGATAACGTTTTTTTAACATATATATTATCAACGATATCTATTAAATATTCTAATAAATCTTCTCTAGTTTTTGCAAGACCTAAAAGGTAGCATTCTTTATAACTTTCATTTAAAAAATTTCCTTTTATTATTTCAAAAGTTTTAATATTATTTTTACCAGTACACAAAAAATATAACTTTTTAGGATAATTTCCTTGCAATATATCATTTTTAGTTGCCATAGAAAATTTAACTTTTCTATGGACTTTTAAATATTTTGATATTTTCATAACATAAGCAAAACTTCTCTTACAACTTTGCAGGCTACTGCTGTAGAAACGCCACTTTGATCATAATGTGGTGATAGCTCTACAATGTCTGCTCCAACAAATTCTAATTCTTTTAAGCTCAATAGGCTTTTTAAAAATTTATTAAAGCTCATACCGCCAGGTTCTGGAGTGCCTGTACCTGGAAAAATAGATGGATCTAAAACATCTAAATCTATTGTAAGATAAATTTTCTTTCCCTCTAACATAGGTAAAATTTCCTTAAGTGTGGATGCATTAAACTTATTTAAATGAGTATGTTCTTTTGCAAACATAAACTCTTCTTTTGTACCAGAACGAATACCAAATTGAAAAATTCGCCCATCTCCTAAAATATCCCAAATTCTTTTAATTACACTGGCATGTGAAAGTTTTTCACCTAAATAATCTTCACGTAAATCAGTGTGAGCATCAAAATGAATAACACACAAATCAGAATATTTCTCTGCTAAAGCTTCGATTACTCCTAGACTTACAAGATGTTCACCACCTAGTAAAAAAGGTTTTTTACCATTTTCTAAAATATTATTCGTCATTTTACTAATTTTTTTTAATACTCTTTTAGTATTTCCAAATGGAAAATTAAGATCTCCGAGATCACATATTTTTTTGTCTTCTAAATCTGCTTCTTGATATGGAGAGTACGTTTCAATTCCCATAGAATCTGCTCTAATAGTCATAGGCGCAAATCTTGTGCCAGGTCTAAAAGAGGTTGTGCCATCAAACGGAGCTCCAAATATAACAATACTACTTTCTTCAAACTCAGCTTCACATGTAATAAATTTAGGACCTTTTATAATATCAAACATTTGAAGTATCCTCTAACATTTCTATTACATAAGTTGGCAACATAAATGCTCCCAAGTGCAAATTCGTATTATAATATTTAGTTTTTATGTCCAAAGTATTCCAATGATCAGCTTTTAAATCTGAAATAGGATCAAATTTTTTAGAAGCAAACCCAAATAACCAATGTCCAGATGGATATGTTGGCATATGGAATTGATATACTTTAGCAATTGGAAAAGTTTCACGAATTTTTTTAGACGAACGACGCATCTCATGAGCATAGCTTTCGTAATATGGACTTTCATGTTGATTAATTAATATTCCGTTTTCTGTAAGAATTCTTTTACAATTATTATAAAAAGCGTAGGTAAATAGTCCTTCTCCTGGACCTATTGGATCGGTAGAATCTACTAAAATTAAGTCATAACTATTATCTTCACATTCTTGTACAAATTTTAATCCATCAACAAAATACATTTTAAGTCTTGAATCATTATCTAATTTATGAGCTGTTTGAGGCAAATACTTTTGACAAAGACGCACAACTTTCTCATCAATTTCAACCATGTCCACATGTTCAATAGTTTTATATCTTAAGATTTCACGAGCTGTTCCTCCATCGCCTCCACCAATTATTAAAACTTTTTTTACATCCGGATTTACTGCCATTGGTACATGCACTATCATGTCATGATAAATAAATTCGTCTTTTTCGGTTACCATCATAAGTCCATCAAGCGTAAAAAATGTTCCAAAAGTCTTACTTTTAAAGAAATCTATTTCTTGAAATTCACTTTTTTCAGAATGAATATGCTCACTTACTTTAATAGAAAATTTAGTGTCATCTTGATGATTTTCTGTATACCACAAATCCATAACATTTTCCTCCAAATCTTTGTCTATGATTAGTATATTATTATTATCTTCACTATCTTTTAAAATTAAAACATTTTCTTGTTGTAAATATAAAAAATAATCTATAAACTTTTTATTGATTTGCTCCCCTGGAATAATTATTGGAATACCAGGGGGATATATCATTACTACTTCTCCACAGATATGACCAGATGCCTGATGTATATCTATTTCCTTTTTTTGATAACAATATGCATCTCTAGGACTTAAAATTGTTTTTGGAAAAGAATTAAAAGGAATGATATTTTTATTAATACTATCTTTTTTGTAATATGTCTTACTGATATCATTTAGAGCAATTAAAAGTCTATTTATGCTTTCTTTTGTATCTCCGAATGAAACAATTGCTAATATTACAAATGGTTCTGCAAGTTCTATTTGAATATTATATTTTTCTTTTAATAAAGTGTATACAAAAAATCCTGAAACCGAAAGTTTTTTTACAGAAATAACCATCTTTAAATCATCATAATCAAATACGCCTCGTTGATTAATATAATTATTTTTTGTTATACATTCAAGCCCTGGCATTTTGTTAATCGCACTTTTTGCTTTTTTAACAAGATTATAAAGAATATTAAGTCTGACATTTCCTTCTATTACTAACATTCTTCTTGCTTCATCAATTGAACACATAAGCAAATAAGAAGCAGAAGTTGTTTGTAATAAATTGATTGCACATCTAACTTTTTCTTTAGAAATTAAACCTGTATTTAAAAATAAAACAGAAGTTTGAGTGAGTGCACCACCAGTTTTATGCATACTTGTAGTTACAAGGTCTGCTCCTAGACTACATGGATTTATTGGAGCTTTATCGCAAAATCCAAAGTGAGCTCCATGCGCCATGTCTACTAAAACGGCAATTTTTCTTTGGTGACAAAATTCTATTATACTTTTTAAATCAGAAGTTACACCAAAATATGTTGGATGCAAAACAAAAACTGCTTTTACATCTGGATTTAAATCAAATGCATGAGATATTTTATCGATTGTAACTCCGTTTGAAATTCCAAGCTCAGTATCTATTTGTGCATCGATAAATATAGGAATTCCACCAGAAAGAATTAATGCATTTATTGCAGATTTATGAACATTTCTTGGTAAAATAATTTTATCACCAAAAGATATTGCGCTCATTATCATAGAAATAACACCACTAGTTGAGCCATTTACAAGCATATAAGCAAACTCTGCTTTATATGCATCAGCAAGAAGTACTTCTGCTTCTTTGATTATACCTTTTGGGTTAGATAAATTATCTACTTCAGGTGAAGAATTTATATCCATTTTTAAAGTTGTTTCTCCCCATAAATTAGAAAGAACAGGGAGACCTTTTCCCATTTTATGTCCTGGAACATCAAAACAAGTTGGATTATTCGATGTATATTTTATAACCCCCGAAAGCAGGGGAGTTTTCTTATGTTTATTCATCTATTTTAAACATGGCATCTTTTACATTGGTACCGTAAAAAATTTCATCCATTTCCCTTTTAACTTTTTTAGCAATTTCACGACGTGTGCCAGGATGTAGCTCATCTTTTGTATACCCAAATAAATAATTATCTAAATCAAATTCTTTTAATTTACATTTAGTGTGAAAAATTTTATCTTGATATATATTAACATCTATCATGTTATACATATTTTTTACATCATCTGGAATGTAATTTTGTATAGAATTAATTTTATGGTCAATAAACATTTTTTTTCCAGTTATATCTCTTGTAAATCCACGGATACGATAATCAATAGTCATAATATCAGCATCAAAACAATGAATTAAATAATTTAATGCTTTTAGAGGAGAAATTTCACCACAAGTAGAGACATCAATATCTGTTCTAAAAGTACTTATTCCTTCATGTGGATGATATTCAGGATACGTATGCACTGTAATATGACTTTTGTCAAGATGTGCAATAGTTGCACTTGGAAGCGGCCCTGGAGATGCCGAATGAACTTGAATTTCTTGTTGTCTTCCATTTACAGGTCCTTCAGAAATCAAAATTGTCACGCTTGCCCCTTGTGGTTCATAGTCTTGTTTTGCAATGTTTAAAATATTTGCTCCAATAATTTTCGTAACAGTAGTAAGAATATTAGTAAGTCTATCTGCATTATATTGTTCATCAATATATTCTATATAAGCCATCCTATCAGCCTCATTTTTAGTGTAACAAATATCATACATATTAAAACTTAAAGTCTTTGTTAAATTATTGAAACCATGCAATTTCAGTCTAGATGAGCTCAATTTAAAATGCCCCCTTCTAATTAAAATTTTATTACTTAATAATTATATTTTAATTTAGATATATAAACAAGGGAAAAGGAAAAAAAATAAACTATTCCTCTGAAACATTAAATATTTTTAGGATGTGTAGTAGTTGATATTTCATTATACATATATTATTGACCTTTTTTATAATTCATAAACCTCCATATAAAATAATTTTTTAATATGTATTTTTTTTAAAATTTGAAACAAGAACAGTAGAGATCAAATCATATTGAAAATTATCATAAAAATACTTGTTTTTTTTGTATAAAAATTTTAAACTCGCACATAATAATAATGAACCTTGCTTTATAACCAATTAATAAGCTCATGCATTTTGCCATTAATTATTTGTAAAGTAAAGTAAAATATTCTATTAATGAGGTGACTTAAATGCAACTTATCGAAAAAGAAAGACAAGCTCTTACTAATTTAAAAGAACAAGAAATGTTAAGTATTGATAAATATCAAAGATATGCTCAACAAGCACATGACCCACAGCTACAAGGATTATTTAACAATATTATTGAACATGAGCAACATCATCTAAATTCAATTAAACAAGTATTAGATGGTGGAGATATTCCACAAGTAGATTGTAATGATACACAAGGAAGAGATTACAATCCAACTGCAACTTATACTCAAGAAGAAATGACTCAAAATAAAATTGACGACTCTTATCTTGCAACAGATTCAATAGCATCAGAAAAACTGATTTCTGGTGAATACAATGATGATGTTTTTGTATTTGGTAATACAGATGTTCGTAGATTATTTGCTGATATACAAGTTGAAGAACAAAATCATGCTGAAATGCTTTATAAATATAAAGTTACAAATGGTATGGTTGGCGAATTGATGGATGGTATGATGCACTAATATAGTGTTAAAGAAAGGGCTGTCACCTTATTCCTAGGCGATGCCCTTTTATTTATCTTTTAATAATTTAGTTCAATTTCTTCTCCGTTAGCAATTACATTTATCTCTCCATCATAAATTGAACCTATCATATATTCTATTTTAGATGGACTAGTAAGTTTAATATATATATATGCACTTTGATTATCATATACTTCGTCTATTTTAATTATAGCTTTTCTAGCTTTATTTATAGGCATAGGATTATCTTTTCTAATTGGGAAGATTGTATAATAAATTTCTGTTTCAATACAACTTGCAGGCGTATATAAAATCCATTCATCATACGGAGTATGTGGTGTAATTAAGACCTTAAGATTATTATTTAAATCACAATCTCCTATATAATACTGAAATTTAATATTATTTTCTTGAGATTTGCTATGATCTGTTACTAAAATCTTACTACCCTTTCTACCTCTTAAAACTCCAAAAGCTACACCCATTGAACCCATTGTGGCAAAATAATTATTTTCTGTTAGCCTAATTTTTTTTGATTTCATTTTTTCAATACTAGCCTCTGTACCAATGTATGGAAAAACTTCAAACATATTTGCATTGAATGTAATTGGTTTTATTTCTTCTACTATATTATCTGTATTATCCAAATTAATCATTTCTGCAAGAGCATCTGCCTCGTCTTTATTTTCATTTTCACTTTCTGTTGAGTTTGTATTCTCAAGATTTAATGGTTCTTCCTCAGTGATATTAAGATTTAATAATTCTTTTTCTGATTGAGCTTCTAACTTTCTTTTTTGATTTTGTGCCTCTATCGTTTCATTAATTTCTGTATGCCATTGAGCAACTGCTTTTTTAGAAATTTTATCGAATAGAATTTCAATAATTTCCGATTTTGAAGCATTTCCAGATAAAAATACATTTATTTTTTCAGGGTAAACATTAAATTTAGTGCAAGTAATTTTTATAAATTCAAAAAAGTCCCAAATTGCATTTGTAATACGTTCTTCAATGATATTAATTAAATCTCGTTTTTTAATTTTAAGTTTAGTTTTAATCTTAAAACCTTCTCTATCATATAAATACACTTTCATTTTAGGTTTAAGACGCCCTGTATTTTCGTAAAATGGTCTAAGAGCTTCCATTAGTGAAGCAGTATTTTTTTTTGCTTCTTCTGAGTTGCTAATAAAAGCACCATCACCTATAAATCGTTTGACACCTTTAGGTCTTGTAAAGTTCATTTTTCGTTTTTGAAGCAATTTTTGATTATATACAAATACCTCATATGCTAATTCTTCTAATAAAATCTCACCACCTAAATAATTATTGCCTTGAACACCTAATTCATCAACGGTATATGTAAATCTAGTATCTTCTTCTGAACGTTTGTAAATCCCATAATTAAAATTTGTAGTGGTTGCTCCCATATCAAACACTGAGAAAAATATTGCTTCGCCTTCTTTAGGATTAAATTCATATCCAGTAAGTGCTGATAAAGCATAAGATACAGTTTCATCTATTCCAAGTTCCAACCTAAAATTATCCATTACAGATGAATTTTCTAAAATTGAATTTGGCAAAGATTTTTTAATTCCATTTGTAAAAGATTCAAGAATTTTATCTACAACATTTTTTTCATAAGCACTAGGACAGGCCAAAATATATTTAAGATATATTCCGTTATGCATATTATTGATAAATGAACCTAAATAGTAAGCATAAAGTTCTATTGGATTAAATTCACTATCATCAATTTCTAAAAATGGAGCTAATTGATAAGATGCTCCAGCTTTATCTTTTATACTAATTTTAGCAGTTTTTTGAGCTGTCCATGGTTTTAAATTATACATAAAATTAGAAAAATTTTTGCTAGATGAATTTAAATAATCATTGATTACACTGTGAGAAGTACTTAGATCGTTCCATTTTGTAGTAGGTCTACCATTAGCTGTTTGATAATCTTGTATAAACTTTTGCATATTCTTAAAATAAAGAATAGATGGTATTTGAAAATCTGTTTGAGCTATTGGTTTTTGAATGTCTTTTGCTCCTATTCTCATTGGTATTATTAAAGAATTTTCATCTAGTAGAGCTACTGTAACATTTTTTGCTCCAAAATTTATGCCTATACATCCTTCTTTTATATCAACAACAGGGTCACGATAGCAAGTTTGAGTACTTTCTAAAAAAGCACTATTTAAATTCTCCCAATGTCCTCTATTTGGATCATATAACATTTTTTTATCATATTTGACTATTCCTATTCGGTCTGTGTCAAAACTAATTAATTCTTTACAATATTGTAATGCTTCTTTTGTTGGTTTAGTAGCTTTTGCTACTGGTTCTGATTTATCTGCCATAAAAAATCCCCCTTATTTAATATCTAATATATTTTAGCGCATTTTGTAGAAAATGTCAATTATAGCGTGAAAAAAATATAATTAACTAGGAACTAGAAACAATGTAGTCTTAGTTCCTAACTGCTACTCCTCATAAATATTAAAGAAGTTTTTTTACAAATTTTTCAATTCTTATTAGAGCTTCTTTGAGCTCGTCAATAGAATATGCATAAGAACATCTTATATAGCCATCTCCTGATTTTCCAAATGCATCTCCTGGAACAACTGCAACTTTTTCTTCTTGTAAAAGTTTTTCACAAAATTCAAGACTATTCAAACCAGTTTCTTTAATAGATGGAAATACATAAAATGCACCTTTAGGTTCAAAACAAGAAAGTCCCATATTCCTAAAACCATTTATCATAAGTTTTCTTCTTGTATCATATGCTTCTCGCATATGTTTTATATCATCATCTCCATTTTTTAAGGCTGCAATAGCACCATATTGACTAGTTGTTGGTGCGCACATTAAAACATATTGATGCATTTTTGTCATAGCTCCAATAATAGACGCTGGACCTAGAGCATATCCAATTCGCCAACCTGTCATGGCATATGCCTTAGACAATCCGCTAAGTATTACCGTTCTTTCATACATTCCTTTTATACTTGCAATAGAAACATGACGTACACCATAAGTAAGCTCAGCATAAATTTCATCTGATAATACAATTAAGTCATGCTTTTTTATTACTTCTGCAATTTCTTTTAGCTCTTTTTCTTCCATTATAGCTCCAGTAGGATTATTGGGATATGGAAAGATTAAAATTTTAGACTTATCAGTTATAGCCTCTTCAAGTTCTTTTGCAGTAAGCTTAAATTCATTTTCACTTTTTGTAGCAATGGGAACAGGTATTCCACCTGCAAAAACAGTACAAGGCATATAAGCAACAAATGATGGCTCAGGAATGAGCACTTCTTCTCCACCATTTAACAAACTTCTAAGAGAAATATCAATACCTTCACTGCCACCAACTGTTACTAGAATTTGATTAGTAGGATTATACAATAAATCAAATCGACGTTTCATATATCTACTTATTTCTTGTCTAAGAGGCAACATCCCAGCATTAGCAGAATAGACTGTTTTACCTTGCTCAAGAGAATAAATAGCTTCTTCACGTACATGCCATGGTGTATCAAAATCTGGCTCACCAACTCCAAGTGAAATAGCATCGCCCATTTCAGATACAATATCAAAAAATTTACGTATGCCTGATGGTGGCATAGTAGCAACTTTAGTTGCAATTTTATCTTTTATTTTATCTTCTCTATCTGCACTCATGGAGACACCACCATTCGTTCATCTTTTTTAGGTTGTTCAAAAATTACGCCATGATCTTTATATCGTTTTAATACAAAATGCGTTCCTGTACTAAGAACAGATTCAAGAGGAGCTAATTTTTGACCTACGAACATAGCAACTTCTTTTATATTTTTTCCTTTTACAATTACAGTTAAATCAAATCCACCAGACATTAAATAAACTGCTTCAACTTCTTTAAACATATAAATTCTTTTGGCCACTTTATCAAAGCCATCACCTCTTTGTGGTGTAACTTTCACTTCAATAAGAGCTGTCACATGCTCAGTTTCTTCCATTTTATCCCAATTAATTAAAGTTTTATAACCACAAATAACTTGCTCTGCTTCTAATTCTTTAATTAGAGCTTCAACAGTTTCTATAGAAGTATCTAACATAACTGCCAAGTCTTGAGAAGTATACTTACAGTTTTCTTCTAATAGTTCTAAAAGTCTAGTTTTCACAATATCATCCTTTCTTTCAAAAAAAAAGCCACAAATAATATGTGACTATTTTAGCCTGAAACTCCCACCCCTAAAGGAGTGGGAGTTTCGCCCATTGAAGTAAACTAGTTCTTTAGTTCTTATTTCATAATATTAAAGAATGAGCTTAGACCGTCAAATTTAGCTACATCGCCAAGTTCTTCTTCAATTCTAAGAAGTTGGTTATATTTAGCTGTTCTGTCAGAACGACAAGGAGCACCTGTTTTAATTTGACCTGCATTAACAGCCACAACTATATCAGCAATTGTAGTATCTTCCGATTCTCCTGATCTGTGAGAAACAACAGCTGTATAACCAGCTCTGTTTGCCATTTCCATAGCTTCAAAAGTTTCTGTTAGAGTACCAATTTGGTTTACTTTAACAAGGATAGAGTTAGCAATACCTTTTCTAATTCCTTCTTGAAGTATACTTGTATTTGTAACAAACAAGTCATCACCTACAAGTTGCACACGGTCGCCAAGTCTGTCAGTAAGCTTTTTCCAGCCATCCCAGTCTTTTTCTCCTACACCATCATCAATTGAGATAATTGGGAATTTATTAACAAGGTTTTCGTAGTAATCAACAAGTTCATCAGATGTTCTAACAACTTCTGAGCCCTTCATTTTGCTTTCGCCTTTAAAGTAGTATTTACCATCTGCATCATTATATAGTTCAGATGCAGCAGAATCAAGAGCAATTCTCATTTGTTCGCCTGGCTTATATCCAGCTTGTTTAATTGCTTCTACAATAAGTTCTAATACTTCTTCAGAACTTGCAAGGTCAGGAGCAAAACCGCCTTCGTCGCCTACGCCAGTAGCAAGACCTCTTGAGTTAAGAACTTTTTTAAGAGTATGATAAACTTCAGCACACATTCTAAGTGCTTCTTTAAAGCAACATGCTCCAACAGGCATAATCATAAATTCTTGTAAGTCAACAGTATTATCCGCATGTTCTCCACCATTTAAAATATTCATCATAGGAACAGGAAGTACTTTAGCGTTAAAACCTCCAAGATATTGATATAATGGCATACTAAGTGCTTTTGCAGCAGCTCTTGCAACAGCCATAGAAACTCCTAATATAGCATTTGCACCAAGATTAGATTTGTCTTCTGTTCCATCAAGCTCAATCATTTTCTTGTCAATAGCTATTTGATCTAATGCATTCATACCAACAATTTCTTTTGCAATAGTATTATTTACATTATCAACAGCTTTTTGAACACCCTTACCAAGATAACGAGAAGAATCTCCATCACGAAGTTCAAGAGCTTCTCGCTCACCAGTTGATGCTCCAGATGGAACAATCGCACGACCAATATGAGTACCTTCAACTATAACTTCAACTTCAATAGTTGGATTTGCTCTAGAATCTATTACCTCTCTTGCAAATACATCTGAAATCTCTAAAAAACCTTTCATCATGTAACTCCCTTCAATTATTAAAGAATTTACTTACAGTAATATTATAACCGACAATTTAAAAATGTAAAGCCATAAATTTAATATTTTTTGTTGCAATTTTTTACATTTCATGATATTGTAATACTAAATTAAACCAAAAAAGGAAGTGATTACCAGTGAAAACGCAAAAACCACTTGCGACTCGAATACGTAAAATGGTTAATTATTTAATGTTAGGATTGATTACCATTAATTCTATCATAAAAGTTTCAGAACTATCAAATGTAGCGATTGATAATGCTCATAATAATGTTAATCAACTTTTATCACGATCAATAAGTGATTTTAATGGTTGGATTGAAAATAAATTAATTTTTATCCAAACATTATCCACAACATTAGAAGTTACTAAAAGCTACATAAATCATGATGAGCTACAACATGAACTTGCTAATTTAGAAGAAGTATTAGTAGATTTAGAAGCAGTATATTTTGCAACTCCAGATAAAAAAATAATACATTCAGATTATTGGGAAGCTCCACCAGATTATGATCCTACTAGTCGTGAGTGGTATATAAAAGCACTTACGACTGATACATTTTATATGACTGAACCATATGTAGATGCCACAACAGGAGAACTTGTAGTAAGTTTTTCAGATGCTATTAGGGATGAGAATAATCAGGTTGTTGGAGTTCTTGGCATGGATATTTATTTAACAACATTACATGATATAATAAAAAATATATCTAATGAAGATGGATTATATTCTCTTATAGTAAATAATAATTACGAAATATTAGTCCATATTGATGATGACCTGTTACCACAAAAAGATGGAACAACAACTAGTTTAAGTAATAATTCGAAAAGTGATTATAAAGAGCTTTTTTCATCACAAGCTAATACTATTGTAAAAGCTGTAACAACTTCTGGTGAGAAGGTATATAGTTCATATTCAATTCTTCCATATACAGATTGGAAAGTAATCACAAACTATCCAACTAAGTATACAACCAATATTATTATAACAGAGATTATTATTGCGCTTATTACAACTATAGGTTCTCTTATTATTAGTTTACTTTTTATTTTGAAATTTGTAAAAAAATATATTAATCCGATTGATCAAGTTGTAAATGCGTTAACTCAACTCAGTCAGGGAAATCTTTCTACAAATTCCTCTGAAATTGTGAAAAATAGCACAGAACTAGAGTCTTTAACCAATTCATTAACTGCTGTTTCCACTAGTTTAAGTGGATATATAAGAGAAATATCAGATGTACTTTCAAGCTATGCAAAAGGCGATTTTAGAGTTCAACCACAACAGCATTATATTGGAGACTATAATACAATAAAGAATTCCCTTATTGATATTGCAAATAGTTTAAAAACTGTATTATCTGGTACAACCTTATCTGCTAATGAAGTAAGTGATGCAGCCGATAATATATCACAATCAGCTACACAACTTGCTGATATTACTTTTTCGCAAACAGAACTAGTTTCAAAGTTTAAAGAAAATACAAATCATATTGCAACAGATATCATAAGTAATTTAGAAGAAATTGATCATAGTTATAATAATATTTTAAAAATGTCCACAAAAGCTAATGATAGTAAAGCTGTTTCAAATGATATGGTAGAAGCAATGCAATTAATTAGTAATTCTACAAAAGAAATATTACACATTATTAAACAAATTGAAGATATTGCAAGTCAAACTAATTTGTTGGCTTTAAATGCAAGTATTGAGGCTGCAAGAGCAGGAGAAGCAGGACGAGGATTTACAATTGTAGCAGGCGAAATTAGAACTTTATCTAGTGACACTGCAGAAATTGTGCAAACTATTTATGAGATTATTAATACAAATTTAGCAAGCATTGAAAAAGGTGAAAAAATGGTAGCCTTGACTACAGAGGTGCTAGATGATATCATTATCTCAAGTACTGAATCTGCAGCAACTTCAAAAGGTATAAGAGATCACGCATTACAACAACGTGATGCATTACAACAAATTATATCTGATACAGATATGTTATCTAGGGATATATCTAAAAATGCAGCAATTTCACAAGAGAATGTAGCAATAAGTCAGGAATTAGCTTCTCAAGCAAATATGTTAAAATCTCAAATGGAGAAGTTTATTATCGAGTAAGACGACATTTAAGGAGACATAAATATGCAAGAACCTACTTTAATAATTATGGCAGCAGGTATGGCAAGTCGATTTGGTTCTTTAAAACAAGTTGAGCCAATTACAAATAATGGCGAATTTATTATTGATTTTTCAATTTATGATGCAATAAAAGCAGGATTTAAAAAAGTTGCTTTTATCATTAAAAGAGAAGATGAAGAAATCTTTAGAAATCAAGTAGGAATGAGAATTAAGAAACATGTTGAAGTAAGTTATATTTTTCAGGATATTACAGATTTACCAATGGGGTTTAGTTTACCTAAAGGCAGAGTAAAGCCTTGGGGGACTGCTCATGCGATACTTTGTTGTAAGAACATAATCACTACGCCTTTTGCCGTAATAAATGCAGATGATTTTTATGGCAGAGATGCTTTTATAAATATTTATAATTTTTTAAAGCAAGTATCTGAAGGCGAGCATTATGCTATGATAGGATATGTTTTAGAAAATACACTAAGCAGTAATGGAACTGTAACTCGTGGAGTTTGTGAAGTTAAAGATGGGTTTTTGGTTGGTATAGATGAGAAAACACAAATTAAAGAAATTGATAATACTATCATATGTAAAGGAGATAGACGATATATTAGATTAAAAAAGAATGCTACTGTTTCTATGAATGTATGGGGGTTTACACCAAGCATATTTTCTTTAATAGAAACAGGATTTATGGAATTTTTAGAGCTCAATTTAGATGAAAATCCTCTTAATTGTGAATTTATTTTAACTTTTGTAGTTGGTCATGTTATCAGAAATAATAAAAATGCTGTTAAAGTAATAAAATCTAAAGATAAGTGGTTTGGAATGACATATAAAGAGGATAAACCAGAACTTGTTGAGGCAATAAAGATTTTACAACAACAAGGAGTTTATCCTGTTAATTTATGGAGCTAATATTACGCCAACAATGGCGTCTTTTTTTGCCCAAATATCGTCTTGAGGATTATTTTGCCAATAGAATATTCCGTTGGTCTCTGCCTTTTTTTCTATAATAGAAATTTGCTTGCGCTTCCACATTTTAGTAACTTCATGTTCATAAGAAAATATTAAATCTCCAACTTTTACCATCGTTTTATCTTTAATAAGACTTTCCTCAATTAAAATATCATTTACATTTAAAAATTGAGAATTATCTTTTTTTATAATTCTTATAGTTGCAGGTGAAAGAACCAAGCATTTTGAAAATTCTGTATTAATATGATTGTTTTCTTGTAAATGAACAATATCATTTAAAACGCTCTCATTTAAAACTGTGGTATTTATTTCTCCTAAGAGCATTTTAGATAGGTGTATTAAAGTAATAGCTGTTGCTATAATTTCTTCTTGCTCTTCAATTTCTTGTAAATTATTCTTTTCATCAATCTGAAAAAATGTTCCTTCAAAAGAATATATTTCATTTGGATTTTTATTTAAAATATATGCCCAAATTACAGATTTTAAAGGTATCAGAGATATCTTATTAGCTTGGCTAAATCTCAATCTATTTTTATATAAATATTCATATATAATAGGTTCATCATACATCATAATTATATCAGTATCCTTAAAATTTTTATAATTTAGTGGATAGTTTAAATAATCTATTAATTCTCCAACATCATAAGAGCAATATAATTCATATAAGTCATTTTTATTAAATTGTAGTGTTTTAAATTCATTTTTATAATAATCACAGACAAATGCACAATGTTTACTTATTGCAAATATAAGTGTATCCATTTATTTACCTGCAAACGTATTTGTAATATTATCGTGATAATTATATTTTGTTGCTATTTCATCTGCCACACGATTTATAAATTGCTCTAAGTCAAAAGCACCTTCTTCGCCTTTTTGTCTGCTTCTAACAGAAATAGTTTTATTTTGCATTTCTTCTGCTCCAACAACTACAATATAAGGAATTCGTTCATTGCGAGCTTCTCTAATTTTATAACCAAGTTTTTCAGCTCTGTGGTCTACTTCTACACGAATATGTTTCTTATGAAATGCTTTTTCAACCTCTATAGCATAGTCTGCATATTTATCAGAAAGTGGAAGAATTTTTACCGCAACAGGTGCAAGCCACGTTGGAAATGCTCCTGCATATTTTTCAATTAACATAGCAAGAGTTCTTTCATAGCATCCAATAGATGAGCGATGAATAATATATGGTATTTTCTTTTCTCCATTTGCATCAATATAAGTCATATTAAATCTTTGAGCTAATGCAAAGTCAATTTGTACAGTAATAATGGTATCCTCTTTGCCATGAACATTTTTAAACTGAACATCAAGTTTAGGTCCATAAAATGCTGCTTCATCTTCTGCTTCTTTATAATCAATTTGAAGATGGTCAAGAATATTTTTCATAATTGATTGGGTATGCTCCCAAGCTTCTGGATTATCAATATATTTTCCTTTAGAATCTGGACTCCATTTAGAAAATCTATAAGAAATATCTTTATCAATACCAAGAGTTTTCATAATTTGTTTAATTAAATCAACAACATCTTTAAATTCTTCCTCTAATTGCTCAGGAGTACAAACAATATGTCCATCAGCTAAAGTAAATTGTCTAACACGAATAAGACCATGCATCTCACCAGAAGATTCATTTCTTGAAAGAGTTGCTGTTTCAGCATATCTAATTGGGAGATCACGATAACTATGTTGCTCTTGTTTATAAATTGAAAATTGGAAAGGACAAGTCATAGGACGAAGAGCAATTATTTCATCATCTTTTTCTTCATCACCCATAATAAACATACCATCTTTGTAATGGCTCCAATGCCCTGAAATTTTATATAAATCATTTTTTGCCATATTTGGAGTTTTAGTTAATAAATAACCATTCTCTTCCTCAAGATCTTCAATCCATCTTTGTAAAGTTTGAATAACTCTAGCTCCTTTTGGCATAATTAAAGGTAACCCTTGTCCAACACTCTCATCTGTTGTAAATAATTTTAGCTCACGACCAAGTTTGTTATGGTCACGCTTTTTAGCTTCTTCAAGAGCAGTTAAATGCTCTGTAAGTTGAGCTTTTTTAGGAAATGCTGTTCCATAAATTCTATAGAGCATCTTATTTTTTTCGCTTCCTTTCCAATATGCACCAGCACAAGAAAGTAATTTAAATGCTTCTACTTGCTTAGTATTTGAAAGATGCGGACCTGCACATAGGTCAACAAAATCACCTTGCTTATAAAAAGTAATTGTTTCACCATCTGGTAAATCGTTAATGAGCTCAATTTTATATGGCTCATTTTTCATAAGCTCCAGAGCTTCTTCTTTTGGTAGAGAGAACTTTTCAATTTTATATTTTGCCTTAACAATTTTTTTCATTTCTGTTTCAATATTAGCAAGTTCTTCTTCACTAAAATGTTTTTCTGCATCAAAATCATAATAAAACCCACCATCAATTGCTGGCCCTATTGCAAGCGAAATATTTGGATATAAGTTTTTTACAGCCTGAGCTAAAATATGTGATGCAGTATGCCAAAATGCTGGCTTATTATCTTCAAATTCTACATTAGTACCGTCTTCTAAATAAATTTTCATAATTTCCTCCATTATACTGTGTTTATAACAGCACAAATAATTTTATATAATATTAGCATTATTTTACTAATATCTCAAGGTAAAATACTATAATTTTCTACTGTACTAACTAAAATAATCGATGTTGTATTATAGATAAATTTAACTAACATATTGTATAAAACATTTAAATTTATAATGGTTTAATATAAAATATTATAATAAATAAATATGTATAAAATTGTCTATTTTTACACATCATAAAAATGAATTTTTGCTATAAATGTACAAAAATACTTGAGTTAACTTTATATTAAAGGGCATAAAGTCCACTCCTTTAGGTGTGGGAGTTTAAACATGTCCATATAAGTTTTACAATCTAATTTACAAGGAGTAAAAAAATGAGCAAATATCAGAAGTTAAAAGAAGAAGTATTTGAAGCTAATCTAGAATTAGTAAAGAGAAAATTAGTAATCTATACTTGGGGCAATGTTAGTGTAATAGATAGAGAAAATAATGTTGTTATTATAAAGCCACGTGGGATAGAATATCATGATTTAGTTGCAGATGATATGTCTGTGGTAGATTTTGATGGCAATATGGTAGAAGGTAAACTTTTGCCATCTGTTGATTTAGACATTCATCTTGCACTTTATAAACAATTTCCAGAAATTAAGGCGATTGCTCATACACATTCAACATATGCAACAGCATTTGCACAAGCAAGAAAAGATATACCTTGTTTAGGCACAACTCATGCTGATCATTTTTATGGAGATATTCCTTGTACACGACAACTTACACCAGAAGAAGTTTCAGGAAATTATGAGCTAGAAATTGGCAATGTTATAGTTCAAACTTTCTTAGATAGAAATATTAATCCAATGCAAATGTTTGGAGTAAATGTAGCAGGTCATGGACCATTTACTTGGGGAGCAAGTGCAGCTCTAGCAGTAGAAAATAGTGTAATATTAGAAGAATTATCTAAAATGGCAGTGATGACAAGACAAATAGATTGTAACTCACCAAAATTAGAAGATTATGCTCTGGATAAACATTTTTTAAGAAAACATGGAGCAAATTCATACTTTTATCAGTCAAAATAAGGAGATAATATGAAAACATCTGTATCATTATCTATATTTGATGCCCCAAAAGGAGCTCCGATTTTATTTTCAGGAGTTACTGAAGATAATTTTCAGACTATTAAAGAGCTAGGATATGACGGGATTGATTTATTTGTAGATGATCCATTTAGTGATAAAGCAAAAAAAGCTGTAGAGCTTTTAAAAAAATATGATTTAGGAATAGGCGTCGTTATGCCAGCAGCTCTTGCAGGACAGGGATTATTTTTAGGAGATGAAGATAAAGCTGTACGTGAAGAGTGTATAAAAAAAATTAGCGAAATTATTGATTTTACGAGTGAAATTGGTGGAATGGTATCACTAGGATTAGTGAGAGGAAGTAAAAAACCAAATGAAACTATAGAACACTTTAATCAAAAATTTGTAAATTCATGCGAAAAATTAATTAATAAGAGCGATATACCATTGCTCATTGAACCAATTAATAGATATGAAATTAATACAATTAATTCAGTTCATGAGGGAATAGAATTTATTGAAAAATATAATCTTCCACTATATCTTATGATAGACACATTTCATATGAATATAGAAGACATAAATATTTATAAAAGTATCGAGGATGCAATAAAACTTACGAAACACATTCATTTTTTGGACTCTAATAGATTAGCTCCAAGTATGGGTCATTTAGATATGAAAGCAATATATATGTTGATTAAACAACTACAATATAACGGATATTTATGTCTTGAAGCTCTTCCAAAACCAAGCTCATATGAATGTGCCAAAAATGGAGCGATATTTTTTGACAAAGTCAAGAAGTAAAAGATAAAAAAACTAAAAAGGGCATTAAGCCCTTTTTTAAGGTAATCGTTTACCAACTGCTCTATATAATTTATACCATTCTTCTCTTGTGAGCATTATATCAGATGCTCTACAAATATTTTTCAATCTTTCTACATTTGTAGTACCTACAACAGTTTGTATTTTTGCAGGATGTCGTAATATCCACGCAACTGCTATAGCACTATTTGTTACATTATATTTTTGAGCTAATTCGTCTATAACATCATTTAGCTCCTTATATTCAGGATTGTCTAAAAATGTCCCTCCTATAAAACCTTTTTGAAATGGAGACCATGCTTGAATGGTTATATCATTTATTCGACAATAATCTAATATACTTCCATCTCTATTAATGCCACCATCAAATTGAGTATTTACATTTAATCCAGCGTCAATCATTGAACTTTCAGTAATACTAAGTTGTAGTTGATTTATTGCCATTTTTTGAGCACAATACTTGTTTAATAGCTCTATCTGATATGCATTACAATTGCTCACGCCAAAATACTTTACTTTTCCAGATTTTTTGAGCTCATCAAATGTTTGTGCAACTTCTTCTGGCTCTATTAATGCATCTGGTCTATGCAAGAGCAATATATCTAAATATTCAGTTTTTAATCTTTTTAAAATTCCATCAACTGAACTTATTATATATTCTTTTGACGCATCATACATACCATTTCTGATAGAACATTTGCTTTGCAAAATCATTTTAGATCTAATAGTACTATTCATTTCAATGGCATCAGCAAAAAAGCTTTCTGCTGTTCCTTTACCATATATGTCAGCATGGTCAAAAAAGTTCATCTCTTCTTCTAATGCAGTTTCTATTAAAGCCTTTGCATCTGATTTAGATAAATTGTTAATTCTCATACAACCTAGTGCTATATTTGGTACTTCTAGCTCAATATTTTTAATTAATAATTTTTCCATTATGTTTCTCCATTTGTATTTTTAGTATCTAGTATAATTCCTGCTATTATATTTACAGCTTTTTGTTATATAGTCAAGGACAAAATTATTTTGTAAGAAAATTTTGTCAAAAGAGCAACACGAATTAATAATAACCTGTTTTTCAATCAAAAATTTATGTATTAAATATTACAAATATATTTGTTTTTTTTATTTTTAAGTAGATTTTTTATACATTTTATGGTATAATTAATTAAGTGTAATACATATATCAATTTATCTCAATAAAGGAGCACATTATGAAAAAATTAAATTTTATATTAGCTTTATTATTTTTAATGACAGGCTGTAGCAATAATACAGAACCTACAATAACTGTAAAAGACGAAACAATATCTGACACAGTAGAAGTAATTGAAGAAAAAATTATTGAGGAAGCAGTAGAAATAGTAAAGGAAGTAGTTGAAGAAAAAATAGAAGAAGTTAAAGAAGTAGAAAAAGAAGAAGTCAAAGAAGAAAGAACAGCTCCTATGGAAATACATGTATATTCATCCGAAATACCTTGGAATGAAAGTGCTGAGGTTGTAGATAGTGAGCATACAACTATAAGCGATGCAGTAAAAAATGCTATAGAAGGTGACACTATTATAGTTCATGAGGGAATTTATCGAGAAGTATTAAAAATTACTAAAGATAATATTACCATAAAAGCAAATGAAGGAGATTATGTTTTAGTATCTGGTAGTGAAATAGTTCAAAATTTTGTACCAGAATCAACAATGCCAGGAGTCTATGTTGCAGATGTGCCATCTAATTATAAAGAGACAACGCTACCATATACTCAAGTTTTTGCAAACGGACATTATCAAGATATGGCAAGATTTCCAAATTTAGAAATTGATGACTATATGGCTCCACTTGAAGAAGGCGGTGGATATTCTAAGCTCGTTAATATTTATAAAAATAAAGGAACTACAGAAGGCAGTGTAACTTTTGAAAGTGGTACTTTACCAGATGTAGACTTAACAGGAGCAATATTCCGTGGATTAACAGGAAAAAATAGAGAATATGTTTTTGGTGAAGTTGTATCAACAGAAGGTAACACTATCTCGTTTAATGGTACAACTAAAAATGATTGGAGCAAAGCAGATGCAGAAATTAAACTAGGTTATCATGATTATGGATTTGGTTTTGTAACACATAAAAATCTCATTGATATACCGGGTGAATGGTTTGTAGAAGACAGAAAGCTCTATATAATGCCAGAAGGAGATATTGCTGATATAAAAATTGAATTGCAAGTAAGACAGCAAACATTACAACTAAATAATACTGAAAATGTGAAATTAGAAAATATTAACTTTGTAGCAGGGAACGCTCAAATTAAAGGCACTAGTGGAGCAATTATTGATAATTGTACATTTAGATACTTACAACCATTTTATGTGATTACTGGTTATGGCATGGGTGATTCAGCTCAAACTGGAATTTATATTGAATATGGTAAAAATAATACTTTTAGAGATACATATGTTGGGCATACTTGGGGCACTGGTATACATGCTGTTGGAGGAGAAGGAAATTCATTCTATAACTGTATTTTTGAAGATATGGGTTGGATTGGCACATTTACAGCAGGTATTTATAGCTCTGCAGATAATACTCATATAGAGAATTGCTCATTTAAAGATCATGGAAGATTTCAAGTTAGGGTAGATAAAGATATTAAAATAGATATTTTACACTCATCATTTGAGCGAGCAATGGAAATGGGTGAAGATGCAGGTCCATTTGAATTTACAAGTACAGGCAAGATTGCTCCACTTAATCTTAAAGGAAGTGAATTTGCATATAACAAAGTGTTTGACTTACATGGCGTTCCTGTAAGCTCTGGAAATTATAATAAACAATTTGTTGTAGCGTTCTATATGGAAGATGTTAATAATTATACTGCTCATCATAATCTTGCATATGATATTACAGCAGATAGTTATGAAGGTCCTGAAAAAGTGTTAAGAGATAGTAGACTTCTATATATTGGACCACGTTATAATGCTATGAATGATCCTGTAAATTTCTATAATAATACTGCTTGGGATTATGGTAGTAGTATTGGTATTTGGAATATTCAAATTGCAAATCATGAAGAGCTTAAAGCTCAAGGATTAAAGCAAGAAGAGCATACTGGCGTTATGACAGATGGTCATTTTGTAAATAATTTGTTTGATGAAGGAGATTTTAGTATTAATTATTCTGCTCAAAATCTTACTATGTCTGGTGGAAGTAAAGGTTGGGCAAAAATACCTGAAAATGATTGGAAGAGCATTAGTACTAATGATATGAATGAATTTTTTGAGCATGCAGCAAAAGTGGACTATTTCTTCAATCCTCAAACAAATATGGTATTTGATATAGAAACAGGAGCATCCAATTATGTAGATGCAGAAAATGGTGACTTTAGATTAGTAGATACTTCACCAGCAAAAGGTGCCGGTACTCCTATTGATGGTATAACTTCATCTGATACACCAGACCTTGGTGCATTAGAAGGTAGCGATTATGTATTATCTGCTGGTTCAACATTAATACTTCCAGAATTTAAAGAAATTAGATATTAGAGAGGTGGGAAATTATGGAAATTCATGTATCTTTGAAAAATGAGCAGTATACTACTATAACAGAAGCAATAAACAATGCAACAGAGGGCGATGTTATTATAATTCATGAAGGAATTTATAGAGAGACTTTAAATATTGCCAAAAGCAATCTTACAATTCAAGCTTACCAAGATGATTATGTACTAGTAACAGGTAATGAAGTAGTTACAAATTTTGCTCAAGACTCAACAATGTCTGGTGTATATGTTGCGGATATCCCACAAAATTATAATTTGTCTTATAGTCAAGTTTTTGCAAACGGAAAATATCAAACTATGGCGAGATTTCCAAAATTGACTATTGATGATATGATGTCACCTCTTGTAGAAGGTAGTGGATATGGAAAACTGGTTGATATATATAAAGAAGCAGGAACAACTAAAGGATTTGTTAGTTTTGATAAGAGAACATTACCTAATGTAGATTTGACAGGAGCAATATTTAGAGGATTAATAGGTAAAAATAGACATTATGCTTTTGGTAAAGTTATATCATCTAATGAGAATACTATTTCATTTAATGGTCTAACTAATAATGATTGGGGTAGCACAAATGAGATAAAATCAGATTTTCATGATTATGGATTTGGTTTTATAACTCACAAAAATCTTATTAGTACACCTAAAGAATGGTTTATACAAGACAACAAACTATATTACATGCCTGAAAGTAATATTAATGACTTACAAGTAGAAATGCAAGTTAGAGAAAAAGTATTAATAATGGAAAATGCAATAAATGTAACTTTTGAACATATTAATTTTATCTCTGGCAACGTTGAAATAATAAATTCGGAAAACCTAAATATTAAACATTGCTCTTTTAGATATCTTCAACCATTTTATATTATTTCTGGATATGGCATAGGGGATTCTATGAAAACTGGTATTTATATAGAAAATGGTAATCATATTACATTTAGAAATACGTATGTTGGACACACGTGGGGGCATGGTATACATCTATCACATGGAGAAAATAATTCATTTCATAATTGTATTATAGAAGATATTGGTTGGATTGGAACATTTACATCAGGTATTTATACTTCAGCAAATAACACTCACATAGAAGACTGCTCTTTTAGAGATAATGGCAGATTTCAAATTAGAGTAGACCAAGATATTAAGATTAATATTTTGCACTCATCATTTGAGCGAGCAATGAAAATGGGCGAAGATGCAGGTCCACTAGAATTTACAAGCACAGGTCAAATAGGTCCAGTTGACCTTAAAGGTTCTGAAATTGCGTATAATAAAATATTTGACTTACATGGTATTCCTGTGAGTGCTGGACATTATAATAAACAATTTGTTGTAGCATTTTATATGGAAGACGTTAATAATTATACTGCTCATCATAATCTTGTATATGATATTACATCTTATAATTATAATGGTCCTGAGCCATTAAATAGACGAGGCACATTATTATATTTAGGTCCTCGTTGCAAAGCTATGCATGAGCAAGTGAATTTCTATAATAATACTGCTTGGGATTATACTAATAACATTAACATTTGGAATATACAAATTGCAAATTTTGATGAAATAAAACCTCTAGGATTAAAATATGAAGCTCCAACTGGTACAATAACTAATGGACACTTTGTTAACAACTTACTTAATATAGGTGAATTTGGTATAAATTATAGTGCTCAAAATTATGCTGTTGATGGTAAGAAAATAGGATGGGCAAAAGCTCCTGAAAATGCTTGGAAGAGCATTCAAACTTCTGATATGGATGAATATTTTGAGCATGCTGCAAAAGTTGGTTATTTCTTTAATCCTAAAACTAATTTAATGTTTGATAAAGAAAATGGAGCATTAAACTATTTAGATGCTGAAAATGGTGATTTCAGATTAATCAATACTTCAATAGCAAAAAAATCTGGTACTCCGATTGAAGGCATAACTTCATCTGATACACCAGATCTCGGAGCTTTAGAGGGTAGTGATTGGGTTTTATCTGCTGGAGCAACTTTAAATATTCCGCAATTCACGGAAATTAAATAAATTAAACCAAGGGCTATACTTTGTTATAGCTCTTATGATATACAAAAAGTACTTATACATATTTATACATATATTTATATAAAAGGAGCAAATGAGTTGTTAAATGAAATTAAATTTAAATTTGATAAGAAAACAGGAACTATTATTGGTTGCCTTAAAGATGTAACTATTGTAAATATTCCAATACAAATAAATGGTATAACAGTAAAAGCTCTAGGTAGACGAGCATTTTATAATTGCTCTAGTTTAAAATAGATAAATATACCAAATAGCATTACATCTATTGGTGAAATGGCATTTTCTGACTGTAATAGCTTAAAAGAGATAATCATACCAACCAGCGTTATTTCTATTGGTGTAGGAGTATTTGATAATATAGAAAAAATTTATTATAGTGGTAGTAAAGAACAATGGTATAATTTAGATATGGATGTTTCTGAAAATACGATTATTATATATAATCATAATTAATATAGTTTTAACTACAGTTCAAGATTTTGAGAAAAATGCAAAATCTTATTTATATTAAAAATTTCTTAATAATGGCGTACTGTACACCTCTATGCACTATTTATGCTCAATGCCCATTTTCTTATTATATTCATATTGATAGGTTCTCCTTGTTCTGTTGAAATATATAACTTTGTACTTTAATCAACATTCTCCTCAACTAATAATATTCACTAATTGAGGAGTTTTAAACATATTTTTTATTCAGACGTTTGTCCTATATTCATCAGCCAAAATACTATACATTGATGTATCTACTATTCCTTTGTTATTTATACCAGCTTGTCTAAGTGTTCCTTCATATTTTAAACCACATTTAAGCATAACCTTTCCAGAGGCTGGATTATTTGAGTCATGTAGTGATTCGATACGATTTACTTTTATTTGCTCAAAGAAAAATTTAATTATAGCTGAAAATGCTTCTGAAACAATTCCTTTATTCCACCAATTATAACCAATACAATATCCAATGTGTACCATATCTAAATTTTCTTTTTGAGATACAGCACCTATTGAACCAATAGGCTCATTTATCTCTTTTAAGATAATTGCCCATTGATAAAAGTTATTTTTTTCATAATCTTGTATCCAACTTGAAATGACAGTGTCAGTAATATCAATATTTTTATGTGCTTCCCATGTTAAAAATTCTGTTACTCTTTCGTCAGTTACCCAATTTTTAAAGGCTAGAGCTATATCACTTTTAACAAATCTTCTTAATATTAATCTATTTGTTTCAATTGTTTCTGTTCCTAAATGATTCATTTAATAAACTGCTACTAAAAATATGGATCAAAATACCCATATCGAGATTGTTCCCTGTTCAATGTGTCTGAATTTCGTGATTACAAACAATACACTACTCTCATTTTATATAACACTCCGAGGGCGTGAATTCTCGACTAGCCATCGGTACGAATATTAATCAATCTTTAACAAAGTCTTTGTACTTTAACTATTTGTTTACGGATATTTTGTCTAGTAGCTTCTCCTTTTTTAGTTTAATTTTGTTTTTTTAGACATTCATATTTCCTTGAAAGTCTTCTTTGTTCACGCTTTAACTTCTTTTCTGTTTTCTTAACTCTTGTACTCTTATTAATATTCTGCTTGGTTATTTTATTATTTATAAATGCAAAATCTTTAGGTTTATAATTTATAATATGCTTCATGTGATTATCAACTATTTTGAGCGTATTTAATCATATTTAAACTAATTTGTCAATTCTTTTATTAACTACTTACATTTACTTTTTAGATCATTTGTAAAATTTTATTGAATTTTTTTATTATAAAATTAGCTTCATTAGTATTTTTAATAGCACAAAATATTGTATCATCGCCAGCAATTGTTCCTACTATATTGCTATAATTAAAAGCGTCTATTGCTGAAGCTACTGCCTGACCCATTCCAGGAAGCGTTTTTACAACTAAAATATTTTGAGCAATGTCTACACTTAAAAACCCCGCTTTAAATACTTTTATAACTTTTTCAGATATGCTATTTTCATTATTTTTTAAGACGGCATATTTTTGTTTATCTCCACTAAAGGAAACTTTTGTAAGACTGAGTTCTCGTATATCACGAGAAATGGTAGCTTGTGTAACTTTAAAGCCAGCTTTTTCAAGACTATCTACTAATTCTTCTTGAGTTTCTATATTATATTCGTCTATAATAGTTAAAATTTTAGATTGTCTTTGCTTTTTCATTCCCATAGCTATCACCCTTTTTAAATATTTTCTTACTAAATATTTCAAAAAAATCTCTATTAGAAAGTTTTAAAAGTTTTATTTTTTGGTGAGATTTACTTATTTGTATTGTATTATTTTTATTAATAGGCATTCTAACAACTCCATCAATACATAAGCTTAATTCTTCTTGACCTAATAATTTAATAGAAATAACATCTTCTTCTGTAAGTACAATGCTCCTAGAATAAATTGTATGCGGACAAATTGGAGTTAATATAATATTAGTTGAAGTTGGAATAACAATAGGTCCACCAGCAGACATATTATATGCTGTAGAACCTGTGGGAGTAGATATTAAAATTCCATCAGCAGGATAAATATCAAAAATTTTATTATTTATACTTATTTCAAATTCTGTTATTCTACTGCTAAATGAACGTATAAGACTTGTTTCATTAAGAGATAAATATCTATATTTATTAGATACAATTGTATTGAGCATCATTCTTTCTTCTATTTTAGCCTGTAATATATTTTTCTTTGTAATTAATTTATCTATTTCTAAAGCCTCAATATCTGCTAGAAATCCAAGTCTGCCAAGATTAATACCTAAGATAGGTATATTATATATTATAGCTTCTTGAGCTACTCGCAAAATTGTCCCATCTCCGCCTATAGTAATAAGTATATCAGAAAATTTATAAATATTTTCACATTCACTTTCTAATATAACTTCTATATTTTCTTTAGTTAAAACGTCTATTACTTGTGAGGTAACTTTTAAACCTTTGTCTTTATCTAAATTCGTAATTATTCCGATTTTCAAAATTACAGCTCCTTATGCGATAACTGTACAATATCAGCAATTATATTTTCTTTATTTAACACTAAATCAGTATTAAAATTTGATAAATATATTAAATATTCACGATTGCCTTCTGGTCCTTTTATAGGAGAAAAATCTAGCCCACAAACTGAAAAACCTATCTGTATTGCATAGTCCCATATATTTGATATAACTTTTTGGTGTACAAGAGGGTCTTTAACTACACCATGTTTTTTTACTTCTTCTCTACCCGCTTCAAATTGTGGTTTTATTAGAGCTACAACATGCCCATTTTCAACAAGTAAAGCTTTAATAGGTTCTAATATTTTTTTTAAAGAAATAAAAGAAACATCAACAGAGCTAAAATCTATTTTTTCTGATATCTGCTCATCAGTGACATATCTCATATTAGTTTTTTCAAGCGAAACTACTTTTTCATTTTGACGAAGAGACCAAGCCAATTGACCATATCCCACATCTATAGCATATACTTTTTTTGCTCCTTCTTGTAACATGCAATCTGTAAAGCCACCAGTGGATGCACCAACATCCATACATATTTTATCATTTAAATCTAATTTGAAACTTTGTATGGCCTTCTCTAACTTAAATCCACCACGACTTACATATTTCATCTTCTGTTTTATTTCAATATTTGAATTAATTTTGACTTTTAATCCTGCTTTATCTTCCTTTTGACCATCAACAAAAACAACCCCAGCCATAATATATGCTCTAGCTTTTTCGCGAGAAGTTGCTAATGCTCGTTGGGTAATTAGCACATCTAGTCTCTCTTTTTCTTCACTCATTTTTTTACTTTCCTTATTTGAATTTTATCATTTATAGTTTTTGCCATTTGATAAGGCAATAAATTATATTTTTCCAATAGTTCATCTATTTTACCATGCTCTATTATTCCATTTTCATATCCAAAATGAATATATTTTTTTGAAATTTCTTTATTAGTTAGTGTGCTCATCACTAAACTACCAAATCCTCCTGTTAAAACATGATCTTCTATTGTAACAATAGTGCTATATCCTTTTGTTAATTCAACCAAACTATCAACATCTAGCGGACTTATAATTGGAACTTCAACAAGTCCTGCTTTTATATTATAGTCATTTAGTAAACATTGACATACATCAAATCCCCATATTACTGTTTTACCTGTAGTTAAAAGTAAAACACCTTTATTTTTTATATGAGCAATTGGATCAGCATTTTTATCATATTCTATGCTTTTTAAATCAACTGTTTTAATATTACCTCGTGGATATCTTATTGCAGTTGGTGATTTTTTTAATAATGCATATTTCAGTGCACTTTCTATTTCGCTTGGATATTTTGGTGATAAAATAGTCATATTTGGGATATGTGCTAGATAGGAGATATCAAATATACCTTGATGTGTCTGTCCATCTTCTCCAACAAGACCTGCTCTATCTATTGCAAAAATAACAGGCAAGTTTTGTAAAGCACAATCATGTAAAATTTGGTCATAGGCACGTTGTAAAAAAGATGAATATATTGCAACAATAGGGCTTAATCCACTAATTGCAAGGCCCGCTGCAAAAGTTACCGCATGTTGTTCTGCAATTGCCGTATCAAAAAAACGTTCACTAAATTCCTGGCTAAACTTAGTAAGACCTACACCATCTGTCATAGCAGCAGTTATAGCAACTATTTTTGTATTTTTTTTTGCAAGATGTACAATTGCATTACTAAAGCCATTTGTAAAAGTATAAGTAGATTGCGAAACTACTGAAGAAATTCCATGATATTTACTAGGTTCTTTTTCAGCTTGAGAATGCCCTTTACCTTTGATGGTTTTTACATGTATTAAAATTGGTCCATTAAGTTCTTTTGTGCTTGCTAATACTTTAATTAAATCTTCTACATTATGTCCATCAATAGGTCCTAAATATTTAAAACCCATTTGTTCAAATATGGTATTCTCAATAACAAAACTTTTTAGTCCTTCTTTGGTATGTTTAAGCGTTTCTATTAAAGTATGACCTAGTTTGGGAATTTTATTTAATATTCTAGCTGTACCAACTTTAGCCTTTTGATATTTTTTATTAGTTCTAATAGAAGTAAGATGTTTACTCATACCACCAACATTTTTTGAAATGCTCATTTCATTATCATTTAATATTACTATTAAATTAGTATTTGAACGCCCAGCATGATTTAAGCCTTCAAATGCCATTCCTCCAGTTAATGCTCCATCACCTATTACAGCTATTACATTGAAGTCTTCATTTTTTAAATCTCTTGCAGTAGCAATTCCTAAAGCAGCAGAAATTGATGTTGAGCTATGACCTGTCTCAAAAATATCATGTGGACTTTCTTGACGTTTTAAAAAACCACTGAGGCCCCCAAATTGCCTTAATTTATTAAATTTGGTTTTTCTACTTGTCAAAATTTTATGAGTATAAGCCTGATGCCCCACATCCCAAATAATTTTATCTTTTGGAGAATTAAAAACATAGTGCAGAGCAATAGTTAGCTCCACTACCCCTAAATTAGACGAAAGATGACCTCCTGTTTTTGAAATAGATTTAATTAAAAATCTTCTTATTTCTTGTGAAAGATATTTAAGTTGGTTTATACTGAATTTTTTGATGTCACTTACTTTTTTAATTTGTGATAAAAATTTTAACATAATTATTTACCTCTTTAAATAAATTTTTTCTTAGTATACTTTTTTTTGGCAAATAAAGCAAGGTAAATAAAAAAACGCCCTATGAGTGGACGCTTCCTAAAGTTCTAATCTGCCTTGCAAAGCACGAGATAATGTAACTTCGTCTACATATTCAAGATCACCACCTACAGGAACACCATGAGCTATTCTTGTTGTCTTAACTCCAAGTGGCTTAGTAAGTTTACTTATATACATAGCAGTAGCTTCGCCTTCAATATTTGGATTAGTGGCTAAAATTATCTCATCTATATTTTCTTTTTGGATTCTAGTCAATAATTCTTTAACTTTTATATCATTTGGGCCAACACCCATAAGTGGTGAGATAGCACCATGTAAAATATGATATAATCCTTTAAATTCACCAATTCGCTCATATGCCGCCATATCTCTTGAGTCTTCAACTACCATTATCATATTTTGTTCTCGTTTGCCATCTTTACAAATTGGACAAAATATATCATCAGTCACTGTACAACACTTTTCACAATAACAAATATTCTCTTTTGCCTCTACAATGGCATTAGCAAGGTCTTTTACTCTTTCTTTTGACATAGCAATAATATGAAAAGCAAGTCTACCTGCTGATTTTTGTCCAATTCCTGGAAGTCTTGATAGCTCTTCAATTAAGGTAAGCATCTTACTTCCATAATAATTATTCACTAAAATAAGCCTCCCATAGGAAGATTACCACCTGTAATTTTGCTCATTTCATTTTGAGATAATTCTTCTGCTTGTCGTATAGCTTCATTAACTGCTGTTAAAATAAGGTCTTCCAGAGTTTCTATATCATCTGGATCTACAACATCCTCTTTAATATTAATTTCTTTGATTTCTTTAGCAGCTGTTGCAATAACCTCAACCATACCGCCACCTACTGTAGCAGATACAGTGAGATCTGCAAGTTTTGCTTGTGCCTCTTCCATTTGTTTTTGCATTTTTTGTGCTTGTTTCATCAGTTGCCCCATATTAGGCATACCAAAATTTTGTTTAGCCATGTTATTGATCCTCCTTAGTTATTTGCTTAACAATAATCCCACCTATTTGAGATGGACATTCTTGACTTATATTACTACTGATATTAATTTTATGAGTTCTAGGTTGCACATTATATTCTTTTCCAGTTACATTTATTATTACTTCTTTAATTTTTTCAACTCGTTCTTTCGCAATATTTTCCGTGCTCCCATCACTCTGTATTATATAAATAGTATTATTTTCTATATACATTTGAAAAACCTTTTCCTTAAATAACGCTTGAGTGAATTCACCTAACTTTGGTAAGATATCTCTTTCCCAAATAGGCAGAAATTCTTGATATTCTTTCGAGTCAGCTTTTATTATAGGCAAATTAGTAGGATGAGATTCTTTAGGAGCTTTATCTACTATTTGAATTTTGTTTTTTTTTAATTCTTCCAATTGTATCTCAAGAGAACGAACTCTATCATAAATTGCATTTTCTGACAAGTCAGTTTCAGGAGTACATAGTTTTATAATTGCAATTTCTAAAGTAATTCTTGGATTAGTGGAATATTTCATTTCTAAATCTAATTCAGTAAAGCTTTTAATATATCTAAATATAGATTCAGTCTCCAATAAATTTGCCTGATGTTTTAATTGTTCTATATGCTCTTTTGTATAGTCTAATATACCTTGTGTATTAGTAGCAATTTTTGCTATCAAAAGATTCCTAGCATGTAATAATAAATCTTTTGTAAATTGTTTTATATTTCTCCCTTGTTGATTTACTTCATCACATATTTTAAGGGCTTGTGTGACATTTAATGCGACTATTGAATCAACTAATTCAAATAATAACGAATTATCTACTGCTCCTACAAGATATAAAACTTTATCTAAAGTAATTTTTTCTTTTTCTTCAATATAAAAGGAAATACACTGTTCTAATATACTAAGAGCATCTCTCATACCACCATCTGCTAAACGAGCAATAAATTCTAACGCATCTTCTTCTATATGAATATTCTCTTGCTTCATATATTTAAATAAGCAGTCTTTTATATTATTAGTTGAAATACGTCTAAAATCAAATCGTTGACACCTTGAAAGAATTGTAGCAGGAATTTTTTGTGGATCAGTAGTAGCAAGAATAAATACAACATATGCGGGAGGTTCTTCAAGTGTTTTTAACATTGCATTAAATGCTGCAGTAGATAACATATGAACCTCATCTATTATATAAACCTTATATTTGCCAACTGTTGGAGTGTATCGAACTTCATCATTTATTTGCCGAATATCCTCTACCCCATTATGAGATGCAGCATCTAGCTCAATAATATTAATTGAAGCTCCATCTTCTGTTTGCTTACATACTGTACATTCACCACATGGCTTACCATCATTAGGGTTATCACAATTTATTGCTCTTGCAAAAATTTTTGCAGCTGTAGTTTTTCCTGTACCGCGCCCTCCTGTAAATAGATATGCATGTGCCACACGATTTAATGTTATTTGATTTATTAAAGTTTTTGTTATATGTTCCTGCCCAATCATATCTGAAAATATTTGTGGGCGGTATTTTCTATATAGTGTTAGATACATGAATTTCCTTTCAAACTAAAAAAATGTGTTTTTATTTTAACATACTTATAGCATTTATGATAGGCTAAATTTTATTAAATCATCCATCAAGCTATTATTAATTTTCTTTAATACGATCTTACTTTTACTTTTTAATAAAATTAGCAAAAATTCTCCCACCTTTAAGCGTTAATGTAGGTGGTATGTTTTATTCATAACGAATGCTCTCAAGTTTCTTTCTCATATCGGATTAATTGAAAAACAAGAAACCCCTAATATTATTATACCCAAAAATGCCATGTATAATAACTGATTTACATCAAATGGCGTAAAGTCCAATTAGAGGATATATCAGAAAATTAGTTATTATCTAAGAACCTAAATCCTTTAGGGACATGTGTTTCAGAGCACTTGCATTCATCTCCCTTGACAAACAAAATGGCCATTGATATACTGAATTTGTCAAAAATGACTATATATTTTTTTATTTTTTAAGGAGGATTTTATGTCATTAATAGGAAAAGAAATTGCTGAATTTGCTCTACAAGCTTATCATGAGGATAAATTTAAGGAAGTAGAAAAGTTAGATGTTTTAGGAAAATGGAGCGTATTTTTCTTCTATCCTGCAGACTTTACGTTTGTTTGTCCTACAGAGCTTGAAGATCTTCAAAATAAATATTCAGCTTTTAAAGCAGCAGGGTGTGAAATATATTCAGTTTCTTGTGATACGCATTTTGTGCATAAAGCATGGCACTCAGCTTCAGAAACTATTAAAAAAATTCAATATCCTATGCTTGCAGACCCAACTGGTCATCTAGCTAGAAGTTTCGATGTTATGATAGAAAAAGATGGAATGGCAGAAAGAGGAACATTTATTGTCAATCCACAAGGAAAAATTGTAGCTTACGAAGTTTTAGCTGGCAATATAGGAAGAAATGCTGATGAACTTTTAAGACGTGTTCAAGCTCTTCAATATGTGGATAAACATGGCGATGAAGTTTGTCCTGCAAAGTGGACAGTTGGAGCAAAAACTTTAAAACCTAGTCTTGACTTAGTTGGTCTACTATAATAATTATAGATTAACCTAGACTTAAAATAATATATTTAAAGTTCAGGGTTGGGACGACCCGTAGAGCTTGCTAAATTACTGAACATTGGTTTGGCTTACGCAAGAAGCCAACACTTCTGTAAGTGGGGGTAGTTCACAATAATATATTTATAATTTATATCGTATGGACACGGATTACCGTGTCCGTTATTTTTTAGAAAGGATAGTGTAGAAAATGATAAAAAATTATAATGATATGTATGACCTGATTATTGTAGGCGGTGGTCCAGCGGGTCTTAGTGCCGCTATATATATGTCGAGAGCTAAATATAAAACTCTTGTTTTAGAAAAAGAAAAGTTTGGTGGTCAAATTACCATTACTTCAGAAATCGTAAACTATCCAGGGGTTATTTCAACAAGTGGTACCAAACTTACACAAGATATGCAAAAACAAGCAGCAGCTTTTGGAGCAGAATTTAAACTAGAAGAAGTTTTGGATATGGATTTATCTGGAGATATAAAGATTATTAAAACTAACATTCGAGAATACAAAACTTTTGGTGTAATTTTAGCTCTTGGAGCATATCCACGACAAATTGGTTTTAAAGGTGAAAACGAATATAAAGGTCGAGGAGTTGCTTATTGTGCAACATGTGACGGAGAATTTTTTACCGATATGCCAATTTATGTTATTGGTGGAGGACTTTCAGCTGTTCAAGAAGGAACATTTCTTACTAAATATTCAAAAAATGTACAAATAATTGTTAGGGACGAAAAATTTAATGTGCCAGAAGTAGTTAGTGATGCTCTTTTTAAAAATGAATTTATTAAAGTACATTTTAATACAGAAGTTAAAGAGGTTTCAGGAGATAATACTTTAAAATCAATTACACTTGTAAATAATAAAACTGGAGAGGAAATCATCGAAACAAATAATGAAGGTATTGGTGTATTTGTTTTTGTAGGTTATGCTCCAAATACAGAATGGTTAGATAGCTCTATTAAAAAAGATAGAGGATATCTTGTTACTAATGCAAATCAGGAAACAAATGTTCCTGGAGTATATGGTGCAGGTGATGTTTGTGTAAAAGATTTACGTCAAGTTGTAACTGCTGTTTCAAATGGTGCAACTGCAGCCGTTAGTGCTGAAAAATATATTTCTAATATGCATACTAAACTTGATATACCAGCTTTTAAACTTAACACTTCTAGATCTAAAAAAATTCTTAAACCAGCTACTACACAATCTGACGATAATGATAAGTTTTTAAGCCAAGATATGATAGAACAATTATTACCAGTTTTTGATAAATTTGAAAATAAAGTTATCATAAATGCGGTTTTAAATGAAAGTTTATTAGCAGAAGAAATGTCTGGATTTGTTGATGAAATTGGTGCAATTTCTGACAAAATAATTACTAAGAAAAGCCAAGCAAGCAAAGATGAGCTCGCACCATATCTTCAACTTTTATATGAAGATGAGACTGAAAGTGGTATAAAATTCTTTGCTATGCCTGGTGGACATGAATTTAATTCATTTATTATCAGCTTATATAATGTGGCAGGTCCTGGAAAAGCTATCTCAGAAGATGAGATGAATAAAGTCAAAAATCTTAATTCTAAAGCTAATATTAAAGTGTTAATTTCTCTTCATTGCACAATGTGTCCAGAAGTTGTTATGTCATGTGGAAAAATCTCAACATTAAATAAAAATATCACAACTGAAATTATAGATATTGCTCACTTTAATGATTTAAAAGAGAAATATAATGTAATGAGCGTACCTTGTATGGTTATTGATGATAAAGATATATATTTTGGTAGAAAAAATATTTCACAAATTTTAGATATATTAGGTTAATAGTTCTAATTAATAGCTCCCTTTAAGGCTAAGGAGAGCTATTTTAAATTATTATCTTAAGTTAAAGTAATACTTTAACTTGTTATAAAATCCTATTAACAAAAAGTATTATATTAACTACATATTGCATATTATAAATAAGGTTCAACACATAAAAAAAGTAACTTAAAGGAAATATTAAGTGCTAAAAATAAAATAAAAAAGGAGAAGCTGCTCGATAAAGTATTCAAACAGGTCACTTATTGAATGCTATCGGAAAAATCTCGATATGAATATTTTATCCATATTTTGAGCAGCAAATTATATATGTTTAAATTACTTAGTAAGCCTATTGATTTAATAACAGGAAATCCATTACAAAAAATTATATTATTTATGATACCTATGTTAATTGGCAATATTGCTCAGCAACTTTATAATACAGTAGATAGTATTATTGTTGGACGTTTTAGCGGAGATAATGCATTAGCTGCTGTTGGTAGTGCTGGTTCTATTCTAAATTTATTTATTGTATTTTTTGTTGGGATATCTATTGGTTCTAGTATTATGGTTTCACAGTATTTTGGAGCAAGAGACAAAGAAAATTTAACTGCTTCTATAGAATGTTGTTTAGTTCTTTCTGTATTTTGTTCTATATTAATTATGGTTGTTAGTCCATTTATAATTAGACCACTTTTAGAGTGGATTTCTACCCCAGAAACTATTATAGATCAGAGCTATTATTATCTGCTGATTTTATTAGTAGGAAATGTAGGCCTTATATTTTTTAATATTTTGTCTGGTGTTCTAAGAGGATTAGGAGATTCAATATCTGCTCTAAAATATTTATTGATTTCAACAGTTATAAATATTGTTCTCGATTTGATATTTGTAGCTTACTTTAATATGGGAGCTGCGGGCGTTGCATTAGCTACTGCAATTGCACAATTTGTATCAGCAATATTATGTTTTAAAAAATTAATTCAAATGCAAGATTTATTTACGCTCAATTTTAAAAAGCTAAGTATGAAAAAGATACATATTCAAACTATATTTAAGCTGGGTTTGCCAGCTGGACTTACTCAAGCAATACTATCTGTTGCTATGATAATTGTACAATCTTTAACAAATAGTTTTGGTGAGATGTTTATTGCTGCTACTATTATTGTTATGCGTATTGATGGATTTGCTATGATGCCAAACTTTTCTATTGGTAACGCTATGAGCACTTATGCTGCTCAAAATATTGGAGCCAAACAAATGGATAGAGTAATAAAGGGTGGAAAGCAAGGAGCTATATTTGCTATAGGATTTTCTACTACACTTACAATTTTAATATTGGTATTTGGACAATATTTAATGGCTATTTTTACTGAAACTGAAGAATTAGTAGATCTTAGTATGAGAATGATGATGATTTTAGCTCCAGGTTATATTGCTATGGCTATCTCACAATCTTTATCAGGAATTATAAGAGGAGCAGGTGATACAATGACTCCTATGTGGATTTCAATTTTTACATCTATTATTATACGTGTTCCTGTTGCTTATGGTCTGGTATATTTAACAAAAACTCCAGAGTTTCCAACTGGTAGAAGTGAAAGTATATTTATATCTTTATTGTTAAGTTGGGTTATTGGAGCTATCCTTACTTTTATATGTTATAGAAATGGTAAATGGAAAACTAAAGCGTTACAAAAATAGATTAATAAAAAGATTTAACGAAAATATTGTACTAAAAGATTATATGGTAGTATATTTGTGATGTTAAACATTAAATTTTAAAGTCAGTTATGAAAATTATATTAAAAAACTGACTTTTTACATAGGTAAATAATGAAAATAGCAAAAGTGGCTCCTCTATGTAGATTATTAAGAAAATCATTGTATCGTACTGTATATATCATTTTCCTAAAGTCTATTGACACGACCTAGCTCTAAAAAAGACTTGACATAGAATGTAACAATATATAAAATATAATTCGTAATAAGCAAGTTATCTCATTTATGCGTGGGAGAAAATATGAAATAAAAAAATAAAAAAGGAGAAGTTACTAGACTAAATATCAATAAACCAGTCATTAAAATATAAAAATAAAAACTTCATATATTTATGGCTATTCGAGATTTTATATCAATAAGTTTACTTATAATCTTTTGAATATGTCTATAGAGATTTATACTTAAACTGGAAGCGGTATTAGATGAATGTCTAATAAATACATTAAAATAGAAAAAATCTCGATATGGATATTTTATCTATATTTTTAGTAACAAAAACAAATGAATCTTAATGCAATGCAACAAAAAGCTGTTCTTCATACAAACGGGCCTCTTTTAATACTAGCGGGAGCAGGTTCTGGAAAAACTAAAGTATTGACTCAACGGATAGCAAATCTTATTGAAAAACATAATGTTAGACCATGGGAAATACTTGCTATAACTTTTACCAATAAAGCAGCTCTTGAAATGAGAGAAAGAGTTGGTACAATTATAGGAGAAGAAATGCTTAAAGATATGTGGATTAGCACATTTCATTCTATGTGTGTACGAATATTACGAAGATATAGTGAGCAAATAGGTTATACAAGATATTTTACTATTTATGATCCTGCAGATCAAAAAACTATTATAAAAGATGTATTAAAAGAACTGAATATAAATGAAAAACTGTTTTTAGCAGGAGCTGTTTTAAGCGACATAAGTAATAAGAAAAACCAATTTATTCTGCCAAAGCAAGCTTTAAGAGCAAATAAAGAAGGTTGTAGAGAACATACTTTAGCTCGAATTTATGACAAATATCAAGACAAATTATATGAAAATAATGCAATGGATTTTGATGATTTACTTGTAAATGTATGCATCTTATTTAATAATCACTCTGATATTTTAGAATTTTATCAACGTAAATTTAAATATATTCTTGTAGATGAGTATCAAGATACAAATGGTGTACAATATGAATTAGTAAGACAGTTAGCGAGTAAGCATCAAAATTTATGTGTTGTAGGCGATGATGACCAAAGTATTTATGGCTGGCGTGGAGCAGATATAAGTAATATTCTTGAATTTGAAAAAGATTTTGCTAACACAACTGTAATAAAACTTGAGCAAAATTATCGCTCCACAAAAAATATATTAAGAGCAGCGAATGAAGTTGTAAAAAATAATTGTGATAGAAAGGAAAAAACCTTATTTACTGAAAATGAAATTGGAGAAAAAATAGAAATATATGAAGTTCAAAATGAATATAAAGAAGCAGAAATGATAACTGCTCAATTATTAAATGATATTAATAAATATAAAAAAGAATATAAAGATTTTGCCATTTTATATAGAACTAATGCTCAATCTAGAATATTAGAAGAAAAAATGATTCAAAATTCTATACCATATAGAATTTTTGGTGGTATTCGTTTTTATGAAAGAAAAGAAATTAAAGATTTAATTGCATATTTAAAAACTATAGCTAATGAACAAGATGACATTGCAGTTAAAAGAATTATTAATATTCCTAGACGAGGTATTGGAGCTGCAACTATAGATAAAATTCAACAATTATCTAATAAACATAAAATAAATTTTTATGATATTGCTAAAAATATAAAACAATTTCAGATACTTGGTACTACTCCTGCTAATAAAATATTATCATTTGTAGATTTAATAGAAGATTTTAAAATAATTGAGCAAGAAGATGATGTAGCTGAATTACTTCATGAAATAATAACTAAGTTAGATTATATTAATTTTATCAAAGAAACTGAGCCAGAAGATGCAAATGATAGAATTTTAAATATACAAGAACTTGTATCTAAAGCAGCACTGTATATGCAAATTGCTGAAATGCCTAGTCTTAATAATTTTCTTGAAGAAATTGCTTTAGTTGCAGATATTGATAATTACGATCAAGACAGTAATTCTGTAATTCTTATGACATTACACAGTGCAAAAGGACTTGAGTTTCCTATTGTATTTATGCCTGGATTTGAAGATGGTTTATTTCCAAGTTATATGAGCATAAATGATGAGGATAAAACTAAACTTGAAGAAGAAAGAAGATTATGTTATGTAGGCATAACACGAGCTAAAGAAAAGTTATATATTTTATACACTAATGAACGAATGATATTTGGAGAGAGCAGAAAAGCTGGTGCATCCAGATTTTTAAATGAATTGCCTGAAGAAGTAATAGATATTAAAACAGCTTTCAAAAAGCAAGCTAATAGTTCAACAGTTGACAAAACCTTTTTTTCCAAAAACACCTCACCATTTAAATCTAAATTTCCTGATAAATCAAACTATTTATATAAAAAAATTGATAATATTCCTGAACCAATAGAAGAATTTCGTGCAGGAGATACTGTAACTCATAGAGTATTTGGTCAAGGTATTATTATTGGAGTTATGAAAACAAAGGGTGAATTTTTTGTAACAATAAGTTTTGAAACTGGAGATTTAAAAAAACTTAATACAAGGTTTGCAAAATTAAAAAAAGTGCGATAATAAGTTATATACTTGTAGCGAATGTATAAATAGATTCGCTACTACAAACAATATTGTAAATATGCAAAAAGCATTTCAGTCAAAGAAAGTAGATGATCTATTGGATAAATTACAAGAAATGAAAGAATTAGTAGAATTATTAGATAGAGCAAATTTTGCTTATGAGCAACAAAATCAAGAAATTATGTCTAATTTTGAATATGATAGTTTAGTAGAAAAATTAGAAAAATTAGAAAAAGAGCTAGGTATAATTTATTCTCATAGTGTAACACAAACAGTTGGTTATACTATTAGTAGTGAATTATCAAAAAAAGCTCATTTAACACCTATGTTATCTCTTAATAAAACTAAAGATATTGAGGCATTAAAAAATTTTTTAGGTGAGCAAGAAGGTTTATTATCTTATAAATTAGATGGATTAACCGTAGTTATGAAATATAATAATGGTAACTTAGAAGAAGCATTAACAAGAGGAAATGGTCAAATTGGAGAAGATGTAACAGAAAATGCAAAAACTTTTAAAAATTTGCCTCTTAAAATTAACTTTAATGGCAGTTTGGTAATTAGAGGAGAAGCAATAATAACATATCAAAATTTTGAAAAAATAAACAAACTTGAGGATAATAAATACAAAAATCCTCGTAATTTATGTAGTGGAACAGTTAGGCAATTAGATTCTAGTATAACAGCAAAAAGAAATGTAAATTTTATTTGTTTTGCTATCGTTGAATCTAATCAAAGTTTTATTACTAAACAAGAAAGTTTAAATTTTTTAAAAGAACAAGGATTTAGTATTATTGAAAATGAAATAGTAACTGCTGAAACTTTAGAAGAAACTGTTACTAAATTTACAAATAATATAAAAGAAAAAGATTTTCAAGCTGATGGGCTAGTGCTTTCTTTTAATAATATAGATTACAGTAAAAATCAAGGAGCTACTTCAAAGTTTCCAAAAGATTCTATAGCTTATAAATGGCAAGACATACAAGAAGAAACTGTACTTACAGCAATCGAGTGGAATACATCAAGAACAGGACAAATAAATCCTGTAGCTATTTTTTCACCTATAGAATTAGAAGGTACAACTGTTATGCGTGCAAGTGTGCATAATGTTTCTATACTAGAAGATTTAAAACTTGGTTTAGGAGATACAATTACGATCTATAAGGCCAATATGATTATTCCTCAGATTGGTGAAAATTTATCAAGAACAGGTCCTGTTTCTATTCCAAATGTTTGCAATGCTTGTGGTGGAGATACTGTAATAGAGCAAGAAAATAAAACTAAAACGCTTTATTGTAATAATTATAATTGTCCTGCAAAACGAATTAAAAAATTAACTCATTTTGTATCGAGAAATGCTATGAATATTGAAGGACTATCAGAAGCTACACTAGAAAAATTACCGATTAATGATATAAGTGAAATATATGATATTGAAAACTATAAGGATAAAATAATTCAGCTTAAAGGATTTGGAGAAAAATCTTATTTAAATTTAGCAAAGTCTATAAATAAATCACGAAAAGTACCATTATATAAATTTTTATATGCTCTTGGAATATTACATGTTGGAATATCAAATGCAAAATTAATATGTGAGCATTTCGATAATAGTTTAGATAAAATAAGAAATGCAACAGAGAAAGAATTAACAATTATAAATGGAATAGGTCCTAAATTGGCTAAAGAGCTTTATAATTATTTTAATAACAACGAAAATAAGCTTTTATTAGAAAAATTATTACAAAAAATAGAATTTGAGCAAGAACTAAAAGAACAAACGTCTAAGTTGACTAATCAAAATTTTGTAATTACTGGAGAACTTAAACATTTTAAAAATCGTCAAGAATTACAACTTGAAATTGAAAAAAATGATGGAAAAGTAACTAATTCAGTAACTAAAAATACCAGTTATCTTATAAATAATGATTTGAACTCTAATTCTAGTAAAAATAAAAAAGCTAAAGAGCTCAAAATTCCTATTATAGATGAAGATACATTTTTAAATATGCTCTATTTTTAAGCAATATTAAATGGCATTGAGGAGGAAAAAATGGAAAAAGTAATTGTATTTGTAGCACAAAAAAAACAAGAGGATAATGAAGCCGAAATTTTAGAAAGTTTAGAAGAACTTAAAGAGCTTGTTAAAACAGCTGGTGCAAGTGTTATTGGAGAACTTATTCAAAAAGTAGATAAAATTAACCCTAAGCATTATTTGGGTTCTGGAAAAATAGAGGAACTTAAATTATATATTGAAGAAACAGAAGCAACTGGGATAGTTTGCGATCAAGAGTTATCTCCAATACAAATGAAAAATTTATCTGAAATGTTAGATACTAAAGTTATGGATAGAACATTAATCATTTTAGATATTTTTGCACAAAGAGCAAGCTCTAGTGAAGGAAAACTTCAAGTAGAATTAGCTCAGTTAAAATATCAATATTCGAGGCTTATAGGTTCTGGTAGCACAATGTCTAGACAGGCAGGAGGAATAGGTGCTCGTGGTCCTGGCGAAAAAAAACTAGAACTTGATAAAAGACATATAAGAAATAGAGTTAGTCTCCTTGAAAAAGAGCTTGAAGAGGTAAAACGACATAGAAATATTCTTAGAAAGAAAAGACAAAAAGATAATATTAAAGTTGTTTCCATAGTAGGTTACACAAATGCTGGAAAATCCACACTATTAAATGTATTATCAGGTAGTGAAATTTATGTTGAAAATCAACTTTTTGCGACTTTAGATACGACAACTAGGAAAGTAAACTTACCATCTGGAACAGAAATTCGTTTAGTTGATACTGTTGGATTTATAAGAAATTTACCTCATCACCTTATAAAAGCATTTTATTCAACATTAGAAGAAGTAAAATATTCTGATATAATTATTCATTTGATAGATGTATCAAATAAACATGTTAATACTCATATTGAGGTGGTTGAAGATACTCTTAAAAAACTTAAAATTGAAGGAATGCCGATTTTAAAAGTTTATAATAAAATAGATAGTGAAAAAATTTATTTAGAAAATCCAAGTGCTATTAATATATCTGCTAAAACAAAACAAAACTTGGATCAATTATTATTAAAAATAGAGGAAGTTTTGTATACTGAGATGACAAAATTTAATATATTAGTTCCTTATAATAATTCTGATATTATTGCATATTGTAATAAGTATGGTGAAAAAATATTAATAGATTATAAAGAAAATGGGTTAGAAATTAAAGGATTTTTGCATTCCAATAAAATTTATAAAATTACTCAATTTATTTCTGTTGAGTAAAATTAATTGTTAAACTAAATATCGCAATAACCGACAAAAAACTAATCAAATCATCAATAATATGACTAAAAATGGAAATAATCATAATATATTTGTCATTTATTTAGACGAAAAAACGGTTTTTGCGATATATTTTTATGTCATTTTATTAATATTTATATTATAATTAGTCTATAAATTAAAATAATTATAGAATAAGGTGATTGATTATATGTATGAAAAAAATATTATAGGTGAACAGTTTATTCAAGGTAGAAAACATACTTATTATTTATTAGAAAAAAATTCAACATATGGTATTGAAATAATGGAAGAAAGCGGTTCAAAATATATTTGTTATCAAATATATTTTACAGAAGATAAAAATTTTGCAAATAAATTATGTAATCAAATATGTGAAGGGACTGTTACAATACCAGGACTTGAAGATATAATTGAAGATGCAGTAGTATAAAATAAGAGGTATGGGAGCATCTCCTATACCTCTTTCACATTTAGATATTATATAGCGAGCTTATGAACTTCAGCTCTTATTCCTAAATTATTAGAAATACATTTTTCAATTTCTAACATTTTATCAGATTTGATAGTAGCAAGTGGAGCAGAGGAAATAATTCTTTGTTTTGAAATCGTTCGCATTTGATCTGCCAATATAATACTGTCTTTATCAATTCCACCATATTCTACTTTATCAATATAGATATGTGTTGGAAGCTTTTTTCGTCGTGGCTTTGTACTAAGTGGCATACAAATAATATTGGGACTAAATTTATTTCCTATGTCGTTTTGAATAATTATAACTGGTCTTATTCCACCTTGTTCGCTTCCAACTACATCATTCCCCAAATTAGCAATGTATATTTCTCCTCTTTTAAAATCTATTAAACGCACTTCATTTACTGACATATTATCTTCCTTTCTAAATAATGAAATTGTCTTAATTATATTTTTTAAATTATATATGTAAAAAAAGATTAATAATTACAAAAAAAAGATACTAAAAATAAAATAAAAATATAGACTATTTACTAAAATATTATACTTCTTATGTGTAGTTTTGTCAAATAAAAAAAGCTATTTCCTTAATCAATTAAGATAATAGCTTAAAAGTTTTTATTTTATTGAATTTCAATAGAAATTGCTTGAAATTGTGGTGGAAGCGACATTGTCATTGTAGGACCTACTGATATATCAACAATTTGACCAGCTTGCAGAGCTGATGCTGGAATTATTTTATTATCGCGCATAACGGTAGTATCTACAGTTATATGGAATACTTCTTGATCATACGGAGTTGTTCCGATTATAATGCTCATATTTTCACCATTAAATGAAATTTCAGTAATTTTTAAATCTTTTTTAATTAAATTACCATTTTTATCATATGATTGTACTACTGGTTCTGGAATAACTTGCTCTACGGTAGGAATAGGTAAGACATATCCATCTAATCTTGGATTAATCATATAAGCAGCTGTTTGTGGTATTAATGATCGAGTCATAGCAGACGAGTGAAAAACTTCTACAACCATTCCTATTTCCATATCTTCAAATTTACCATTACCATTAGTAAATAAAGTATCTTCATTCGTATTTAATATAAGCCAATTTTGTGGAATATCTTCTTTTTCATATGGCAAAAGTGTAATTTGCTTTGTTTCAGAATCTATATTTATAATTGGAATACGAGCAATTCGAATAGTATCTTCAGGCATTACTGTAAATACATCATCAAAACCTGCAGGATCTATAGTTTCTTCTACAGCTGGCACGCTATAACCTGGAGTAGGTAGTGATGTTGACACAGGTGCTTCTTTTGAATTAATTATATAAGCTGCAGTTTGAGGAACAAGAGAGCTAGTCATAGCAGGTGAATGATAAACTTCTACAGGCATTCCAACTTTCATATCCTCAAAACTACCTCTACCATCTGTAAAAACAGTTTCATCACTTATATTTAATACAATCCAATTTTGTGGTAAATCTTCTACAATCCAATTTTGTGGTAAATCTTCTTTTTCATCAGGTAAAATAGTAATTTGTTTTCCTTCAAAGTCAACGTTTGTAATAGTAGCATGATGTATTTTAATTGCACCTTCTGGTATTTCAATTAATTGTGACATAATAAACTCCTCATTTTTTAAATTTGATGATGAATCTAGCACATCGTCTATATCGATAGTGGGCATAATAAGAATCTTACCTTCTTTTATTAATTGTAGTTCCATCCCAAATTGCTCTTTTAAAAAGTCTAAAGATATAAATACAGCATCATTTTTAGTAATTAAATCTTCGTCAGTTAGTACGTTATTTGGTAAATGCGGAATATCTTGAACAATTTCTGGTGTCATAACTTCTTCTACTTTAATTGTAATATCATTTATATCTTGAGTTGTTATTTCAGCAAATGTAGGTATTCCCATTGTAAGGATTGCAAGACTTAAAATTAATTTTTTCATTTTTATTTCTCCTTTTTTTTATGCTAAATTTGTTTTTATACTATTAAGACGCACTATATTTATAAAAGTTCCAAATTTTAAAAAAATAATTATGTAGTAAAATGAGTAACTATATTTATTAAGTATACCATATTTTAGGATATTTATAACATGGTAATTTATGGAATATTAGAAGACATAAAAAAATGGCATATATCAGAAAAATATATACCATTTTTTATAAAGCGGGTGATGGGAATCGAACCCACGTAACCAGCTTGGAAGGCTGGTGTTCTACCATTGAACTACACCCGCAAATATTATGGATGCGGATGAAGGGAGTCGAACCCTTACACCCTGCGGCGCTAGATCCTAAGTCTAGTGCGTCTGCCAATTCCGCCACATCCGCATACAACTGAGCCACCCGGGGCTCGAACCCGGGACCACTTGATTAAAAGTCAAGTGCTCTACCTACTGAGCTAGTGACTCACAACAGGGCTAGAAGGATTTGAACCTTCGAATGCAGGAATCAAAATCCTGTGCCTTACCACTTGGCGATAACCCTAAGTATAACCAATAGGTTAAAGTGGTCGCTATAGGGCTCGAACCTATGACCCTCTGCTTGTAAGGCAGATGCTCTCCCAGCTGAGCTAAGCGACCTTTTATATTTGGCAACCACTTATTCTCCCTGTTCGTCTCCAAACAAGTACCGTCAGCCGACTTTAGCTTAACCATCGTGTTCGGTATGGAAACGGGTGTTTCCCAAAATCGCATCGTCACCAAAAATATTGTACACTGAAAAACAAATACTATTAACAATTATAAATAACA
>LJHE01000061.1 GCA_001983555.1 Candidatus Epulonipiscioides gigas | reverse complement strand
TCAACTGCAGACCAGATTTGTATATAGATAAATTAATGTTAATTTAAAAATTATTTTTTACATAACATAGCGATTATAAACATTCATGCGTTTGTCCTAAAAACTGTTGTCTATTCCTTGACACTTTTTTATAATATGATACGCTATATATGTTTAACTATATTAAAATAATACTTGGAGGCAAAAAATGCAAATAAATTTTTTTACATCTGAATCTGTTACAGAAGGTCATCCTGATAAAGTGGCAGATCAAATTTCAGATGCAGTATTAGATGCTATATATGAAAAAGATAAAAATGCTCGAGTAGCATGTGAAACGGCAGTTACAACTGGCTTAGTGCTTATTATGGGTGAAATTACTACTAGTTGTTATGTTGATATAAATAAAATTGCAAGAAAAACAATAAATGACATTGGATATAATAACCCCGCATATGGATTTGATGGTAATACATGTGGTGTTTTAGTTTCTATTGATGAGCAGTCAGCTGACATTGCAATGGGCGTTGATAAATCAATTGAAGAAAAATCAGGAGAACTTACTGACCAAGTAGGTGCAGGAGATCAAGGAATGATGTTTGGATATGCTTGTACAGAAACACCTGAGCTTATGCCATTGCCAATTTCTCTTGCTCATAAATTAACAAAACGCCTATCAGAAGTTAGAAAAAATGGAACCCTTGATTATTTAAGACCAGATGGTAAAGCTCAAATTTCAGTAGAATATCATGATGGCATTCCTGCTCGTATTGATACAGTTGTTGTTTCAAGTCAGCATGCTGACAATATTTCAAATGAGCAAATTCATAAAGATATTTTAGAAGAAGTTATAAAAAAAGTAATACCGTCTAATTTATTAGATGACAATACGAGATATTATATAAATCCGACAGGACGCTTTGTAATTGGAGGACCTGTTGGCGATTCAGGACTTACAGGCAGAAAAATTATTGTTGACACTTATGGTGGATATGCATCACATGGTGGAGGAGCTTTTTCTGGAAAAGACCCAACTAAAGTTGACAGATCAGGAGCATATGCTGCTCGATATGTTGCTAAAAATATTGTAGCTGCTGGTCTTGCAACAAAGTGCGAAATTGAAATCGCATATGCAATTGGCGTTGCAAAACCTGTTTCGGTTCTTATAAATACTCATGGTACAGGTATTGTCAGTGATGATAAATTAGAAGAATTAGTTCTTAAACATTTTGATCTAACTCCAAAAGGTATTATAAAAATGCTCGACCTTAGACAACCTATATATAGACAAACTGCTGCTTATGGTCATTTTGGTAGAACTGATGTAGATGTTCCTTGGGAAAAAACTGATAAAGTTGAATTATTAAAAGAATCAGTGTGTCAAAAAATTTAATTTTTAACTACACTTAGCAAGAATTCTCCCACCTCTATAGGTGGCGAGATGAATTGGTAAAAATTTCTTAACTTTATAGACTAAATATAATATAATTGGTTTATAGTTCAGGGTCGGGACGATCCATAGTACTGAGCATTGGTTCGGCTTACGCAAGAAGCCCACACTTCTGTAAGTGGGGTAGTTCACCAAATTGTATTTAAATAAAAACATTTAGTTTATACTTGTTTTGTGTATAAAATTGTGATAATATGGCAAAGTTATTAAATAGGTTATCGCAATTATCTAAAATGTGGAAATTTTTTTTAAGCCCTAAGAGTTATAATGATTGTGATTTTACCTAATCATTGTATTTAGGGTGTATTTTTTGTACCTAAATATTTTGCCGTAAAATAAATTATATTATATAGAGAAAGAGGCATTTATTATTAATACGAAACTATTTGAAGATTTACCAATCATTAAAGAAATAAAAAAAGCTATACAAGATTTAGGGTTTTTACACACAACTCCAATTCAAGAGCAAGCAATTCCTTATGCAATAGAAGGTAAAGATATCATTGCTCAAGCTCCAACAGGAACTGGAAAAACTTGTGCATTCGCAATACCCGCAATTCAAAACATAGATACTTCTTTGGAATCAGTTCAAGTCTTAGTGCTTTGTCCCACAAGAGAACTTGCTCTTCAGATTTCACAAGAGATGAAAAAAATATGTGCACATAAAAAAGATATTGGGATTCAACCTATATATGGTGGAGAATCGATTGAAAAGCAAATGATGGGACTTCGCCGAAAACCACAAATTGTAGTAGGAACACCTGGACGTATTATGGATCATATGAGAAGAAAAACATTAAAGCTTGCTTCTCTTAAAATGTTAGTGTTAGATGAGGCAGATGAAATGCTCAATATGGGCTTTAGAGAAGATATTGATACAATTTTGGCATCTATTCCAGAAAATAAACAATTTTTACTATTTTCAGCAACTTTGCCAAAAGCTATTATGGAAATTGCAAATAAATATCAAAGTAATGCAATTAAAATTAATACAACTAAAAAACAAGTCACTGTTAAAACGATTTCTCAATTTTATCTTGATGTAAATGAAAATAGAAAATCAGAAGTTTTAGCAAGACTTATAGATGCAAATAATTTTAAGCTTATGTTAGTATTTTGTAATACAAAAAAACGTGTAGATGACTTATGCCGAGACTTAATGGCACGTGGCTATAGGGCAGAAGCTCTACATGGAGATATGAAACAAATTCATAGAGACAGTGTTATGAATAAATTTAGACGTGGTATTGTTGATATTTTGATTGCTACAGACGTTGCAGCACGTGGAATTGATGTTGATGATGTTGATGCTGTGTTTAATTATGATTTGCCAATAGACGATGAGTATTATGTTCATAGAATAGGAAGAACTGGTAGAGCTAATCGAAAAGGAGCTTCTTATAGCTTCGTTTGTGGAAAAGAAATATATAAGCTTCGTCAAATCGAAAAATACACTAATTCTAAAATAACTAAGATTTCTCCACCAACTATGGATGATATTAAATCTAATAAAGTAAATTCTATTTTAGAAGAGATTAAAGAAGAAATTAAAGAAAATAAAATTGCTACAAACCTTCCTTTTATACACCAGCTCACAAATGAACTTAATAAAGAAAACGAAAATTTAGACGTTACAAGTACAGAAGTTGCAGCAGCTTTTTTAAATGTTGCAATGAAAAAAATTGTTACTGGTTCAAATCCACATGTTAAGATACTTGAATTAGAAAACGAAAATAAGAAAGTTTATACTAAAGGATATCAACGCTTATTTATAAATCTTGGAAATAAAGATAAATTAGAAAGTTCTCAGCTTGTAAAATTTGTAGCAAGTAACACTTCAGTTTCAGGTAAAGAAATCGGAAAAATTGATATGCTCGATAAATTTTCTTTCTTAGAGGTTCCATCAAAATATGTTGATGAGCTTATTGCAGTTTTACCAAAGAAAAAATTTAAAGGTCGTAAAGTTAATATTGAAGTTGCAAATAAGAAAAAAAGAAAATAATCAAATATTTGCTAATTTTAGTTTTCACTTTTAAGGAAATAATTGCATAAATTAATAATATCTCGATAAACTAAATATTATAATAGTATGGCTTATTAAAAATTATGGAGGTATTTATGTTAGATATAGCAATTATTGGAAGTGGTCCTGCTGGTCTATCAGCAGCAATTAACGGAGTAATTAGAAATAAGAAAGTGAAAGTTTTTGGAAATTCACCCAAATCGAGCTATTTAAGTAAAGCTGAAAAAATCGATAATTATCTTGGAATGATAGGTGTAAGTGGTGAAGAGATGATAGACCAGTTTGTATCTCATGCAAATGAAATGGGTGTTGAATTTCATAGCGGAAAAGTTTTACAAATATTTCAGATGGACGATTATTATACTTTAAATGTAGATAACGAATTTATTGATACTAAAACTATAATTCTTGCCAATGGAATAGTAAATAACAAATCTATAAAAGGTGAAAATGAATTTTTGGGCAAGGGTGTAAGCTATTGCGCCACATGTGATGGTCCTTTATATAAAGGAAAAACTACTGTATTAGTTGGTGATAGTGAAATGGCGGAAGAAGATGTAAATTATTTAGCAGAAGTTTGTGAAACAGTTTATTATATTCCTTTGTATAAAAACTTTAAAAAAGTGGATCCTCGGGTAAAAATTATATATGATAAACCTGTTGAAATTGAAGGTGAAAAAATAGTAAAAAGTTTACAATTAAAGGATACCAAATTAGATGTTGATGGCGTTTTTATTATAAAAGAAAGTATTCCGACAACTCAATTGCTCAATGGAATTGAAATTATTGATAAAGCAATTAAAGTTAATCAGCATATGGAAACAAATTTAAAAGGTGTTTATGCAGCTGGAGATTGTACTGGCCGTCCATTTCAAGTTGCAAAAGCTGTCGGTCAAGGAACGACTGCAGCACTTCAAGCTGTAACTTATTTGCACAAAAATTCATAGTTCTAAAATGAGACCCCCCTCCATAAAATAATACAAAAAGGGGGTTTGTCTTAAAAATGAATTTTAGTTATTTAGTTTTATTTATAATTTGTTTAGTTGCTATTGGAATTTTACTTTTTAATATAGTTGTAGCCTATAGAATACAATATGTAGGATTTAGACAAATTTTAATCGGATTATTTACTTTTTCAATGCTCAGATATTTTACACTAATAATTTATGGAGATTCTCCTTCATTAAGTCAACTTGAAAGTCTAAAATATCTTTATAATACTACAAGTATAGGGCTCACAATTCCAACTGCTTTAGTCATTTGGTACATAACACCACATCTTAGACAAAAGTTAAGCTATATAACATATTTATTATATTTTAGTCCCTGGATACTTTTTAACGCTTTTATAATAATATCACAGCCTACAGAAATAGTTATAGCTCCTAATTTTGGATATGTGGTAAGATTTGTAGGAGAATATAATAATTATATTTCTCATGTTCAAACAACATTTGTGGTTATAATTATACTTTTGTGTTTAGTTGGAATAATTTCTTATAAAAATCCAATATTACAAAGCCAATATGCTCTTATACTATTTGGACAAGTAGTTCTAGCTTTTGATGGTTTAAGAATAGTAAAAGGGATAGAAACTAGACTACTTAACCCTTTTACAGTAACGGAAATTATCGCATTTGTTGCTATTTACTATGCTCTAAAAGAAAAGCCTTTTGACCTAAAAGGTTAAAGATACTGCTCATATTTGGGCACACAAGCAACTCCACAAACATCTGGACCAGTATAAACCCCTATGGTTGAACCTATTTCCAAATCTTCATATATCAAAGGAAATTTTAAGTTATTTATAATTAAATTTTTTAAATATATAAGGTCATCTGATGCATCAGCATGAGCAACAGCATAGTTAAAACTGCTTTCTTTACCAGCTACATATTCACTCATACTAGCGGCCACTTTTTCGGCTGCTTTTTTCTTTCCTCTAACTTTTGTAATTGGAAAGAGCTCACCTTCTTTAAGACAAATAATAGGCTTAATGTTAAGTACTGCACCAAGAAAAGCAGACACTTTCCCAATCCTACCTCCTTTTTCTAGGTATTCAAGAGTATCAACATAAAAGAATATACGAGAATCTTCTCTTATTAATTTTGCAATTCTAACAACCTCATCAAAACTAAGACCATCTTTAATCATTTGAGCAGTTTCTAGGACAATAAGACCCTGTTGTCCTGTTGCAGCCTGTGAATCTATAATTTCAATTTTAGCATTTGGAAATTCATCTAAAAGTAATTCTCTAGCATTAACTGCTGAGGCGTATGAGCCACTAAATATACTTGATAAACAAATGCAAATGATATTTTTACCTTGTTGTAAAAATGGCTTAAATTTTTCACAATAATCATTAATTGATGGTAGAGAAGTTTTGGGGAAAGTTTTTGGCACTCGAAGTTTAGTATAAAACTCATCTATTGATATATCTTCATTTGCTTTCAAATATATTTCTTTTTCAAAACAAACATAAAATGGCACAAGATTGATATTATACGACTTTATAAGATTTGGGGTTAAATCACACGAACTATCACTAAACAATATAATTTCTTCCATAGAATAAAAGCTCCTTTATAGATTTTTCAATCACTTTATCATATATAAACATTTTGTACAAGGTAATATGAATTTATACAAGCATACAATGCATATAAATTAAAAATAAAAGGAGGGAATAATTTATGTTATCATCTAGCCTAGAAATATATTTAATGGAAATTTATAAATCAGTGGAAAATCAAGAGGAAGTTACATGCTCTGATGTTGCAAAAAAATTAAATGTTCCTATTAAGAAAGTTATTCAGGCTGTACAAAGGATGCATTACCAAAAATATGTACAATATACCACATATCAGCCTATCAAAATAACACCACGTGGTGAACAATTGGCACGTTATCTCATTTCAAAAGATAAATTATTAGATAATTTTTTAGATATTTTACAAATCACACAAAATATTGACTCAGAAAAGGAATCTATGCAACAATATTTAAGTTATGATTCATTAAAACAGATTGAACAGTTTGTATTATTTGTAAATAAACACCCTGAAATTACTAATCGTTATAAACTTTTTCTTGAAAAACGACAACAAAATTCTATTTTAGAGCAAATTCCTCCAGAAGACAGATAATAACCCCTTGAAGTTCTTTTTTTTTCATGGTATGCTTTTTCTGTTAGGAGTGATATACATGGCAAAGGGTTCATATAAGCTAATTGCACAAAATAAAAAAGCTTACCACGATTATTTTATTGATGAGACATATGAAGCAGGACTTGTTTTGGTTGGTACAGAAGTAAAATCAATTAGATGCGGAAGTGGCTCAATCAAAGAGAGTTTTATTCGTATACAAAATGGCGAGGCCTTTGTGTTTAACATGCATATTAATCCGTACGAAAAAGGCAACATCTTTAATAAAGAACCTCTTAGAACAAGGAAACTTCTTTTGCACAAAAAAGAGATAACAAAATTACTTGGAGCAATATCAACTAAGGGAATGACCATAGTTCCTCTAAAAGTTTATATAAAAGACAGCTTAGTCAAAATGGAAATTGGACTTGCAAGAGGTAAAAAATTGCATGATAAAAGACAAGATATTGCCAGCAAAGATGTACGTCGCCAGAATGAACGTGATTTTAAGATTAAAAATCTTTAAGTATACGGGGGTGTACTGGTTTCGACGGGGGTCACATCTGTTGGGGCAGCCATTCGTAGGAAGTCTACACTACGTTAAAAGAGGACACTTTAAATTAAACGCAGAAGACAATTTTGCACTAGCTGCTTAATGCAGCTCGTTTCCCTAGGTTAATCCGCAGACTTAGACGAAACGCCAACTAGCGGAGAACGACTTGTGCTAAGCTTTGCTCACAAGCTGTATTTATGAAGCTACTAAAACCAATAACCTGTCATTAGGTGATTGGCAGAGGGAATGTTAATATAATGAATATAATGGTAGAGACCACACCTTATGGGCTTTCGGACAGGGGTTCGATTCCCCTCACCTCCATAAATCTGCTCCTTAGACTTAAGTTTAAGGAGCTTATTTTATATTAAATCTGTCAATTTTAAAAAAAAATCTATACGAGAATTATCAAAGAAAATTAATTCCTATACATAGAAAAGATTAAATTTTTATATTTTATACAAAGTTTTATTTAATATCCATACTTAAAATTAATTATAATTAATTAAAATAGCATAAAAATTGAGTGTAATTATATTAATATTGTAACTAAAAATTTAATTTCAGTATTTTGCATGTTTATTATATATAAAAAAGATTGTCACCAAAAATATTTTACACATAAATTTATATATTTTACATAAAATATTTTTATAAATGTACATAGATATTAAATTTAATTTTATATAATTTAACTCATTTTTATAATACAATTTAATCTGAGATATTAACGTGAACTACCTTTTACTTATAGGAGAGTTAGCTTCTTGCGTAATCCGAACCAATGTTCAGTAATTTAGCAAGCTCTACGGGTCGTCCCAACCCTGAACTATAAACTGATTATATTATATTTAATCTATAAAGTCAAAAAATTTCAGCAATTCATTACGCCACCTATAGAGGTGGGAGCATTCTTACTAGTTTTAGTTAAATTTTTACAAGACATAATAGACTTAATAAATTATATTTAATTATTAATTGCATTTAAAGTAAGTAAAGTCAAAGTGAATATTTATAACAAAGAAAGGAAAGTTAAAGTGAAGAAAAAACCATTTGGAACTCAAATTACAAAAATATTTAATATCATTGTAGTACTAATTTTATTAGTTAATACATCTGCAAGATTGATATCTATAGCATCCACTAGTATAGAGACAACTATACAAACAAGTCGTTTAAACGCTGAACTTGCATTAAAAGATATTGCTGAATGGCTTGGAAGTAAAATAAATTTCGTACAAACATTAGCAACTCAATTAAGTGATTTAAAAGAAGAAATACATTTAGAGCAATTATATCCATATTTAATACTTCAAAAAAATAATACCGATGACATTAAGTCCTTATTTTTTACGGATTTAGACGGAAATGTTGTTCATACAAGTAATTGGGTGCCAAGTAATACTGAAACAGTCACTTCTTCTGTATGGTATCAAGGAGCAATGTCAACAGACGAAATATTTATTTCAGAGCCGTATTTTAGTACAGTAGAAAATGAATTGCTCGTGTGTGTGGCTCAAAAAGTTATAAGAGTAACAGATAATAAACCAATTGGTATTATAGCGATTGGAGTTTTAGCACAAGACATTCAAGAGTTGATAATAAATGAAAATAAAGATGATGGAACAAATACGTTGATCATTGATTCGCAGAAAAATATAGCAATTCATCCAGATGATAAATATATGCCAACAAAAACTAAAAAAATAGCATTCTCAGAGTTAAACAATATGTCAGATGAATTGCTAAACCAACCAGAGGGGGTTGCGTTCAGAACAGAAAACAATAACGGAGATCAGTTATATAGTGTTTATTATTCTATTCCAAATACACCAGTAAAACTAGTATCTAATTATCCTACTAGATACGTATTGGAAGCGATAGTATCTGAATTAATATCAAGTTCATTTATTATATTATTAAGTCTTATTATTGTATTTATTGCCATAAAATATATATTAAAAAAATATATTAAACCATTAGAACATATAGTTGTAGCATTAACTGATATAACAGAAGGACGTTTAAATGTACAAACAGACCATATACCAGTGACAACTAAAGAATTAGAAGTATTAGTTTATGCATTAAGCACATTGTCTAAATCTGTAACATCGTATATTGTAGAGATATCAACAGTTTTAGGTAGTTTCTCTAATGGAGATTTTACAGCAACACCACAGCAACACTATGTAGGTGATTTTAGTGCAATTAAAGAGTCTTTACTTAATATTTCAACTCAATTAAAAAAGTTAATATCTAATACTCAATCTTCCACAGATGAAGTTAGTATTGCATCAAGTCAACTTTCACACTCAGCACAAAGTCTATCTAATTTAACTATAGAGCAAGCAAAATTAATCACAAACTTTAAACAAGAAACTGTTCAAGTAACAGAAGAAGTAATAAGTATTATTGATAAAATTGATAAAAGTTATGAGATTGTTAATACAATGACAGATAAAGCTACAAATAGTAAAGTTATTGGTCAAAATTTAGTGACAGCTATGAATGAAATAAGTATATCAACTAAAGAAATTACACATGTAGTTCAATCTATTGAAAATATAGCAACACAAACAAATTTATTAGCATTAAATGCTGCAATTGAAGCAGCTCGAGCAGGTGAATCTGGTAGAGGTTTTGCTATTGTTGCAGGTGAAATTAGACAATTATCTACAGAAACAACAGAAACAGTTCAACATATTTATCAGATGATAAATCATAATTTAACTAATTTAACTCAAGGTGAAGAATTGGTAAGTTTAACCTCTACTACATTAGATGATATTATTGAAGCTAGTTTAAAAACACGTAAATCTTCTAAAAATGTTTGGCAAGATGCTATTAAACAAAAAGATGCTCTAAATGGAATTATATCAAATGCGGAAAAATTACAAGAAGAAGTTTCAAAAAATACTGCTATTTCAGAAGAAAATGTTGCAATAAGCGAAGAATTAACAGCTCAAGCAGACAATTTAAAATCACAACTTGACCAATTTATTATTTAACAATAGCAAAAGGCGCAGTAGCTCTATAAATTTATAAAAGTTGTAATAACTACTTCACATGCCATAACACTACTATGGTATGTGTTTTTTTATATTTTCAAATACATTATTAAATATGTTGTGTACTAAGGATTTAATTTTTTAAATGCTCTATTGCATATAATAAATATAAGTAAATAAATATTAAGAAAAGGACTTTCTTGTATGCATCGTAAGTTTAAATTTAAACAATGTTTACTACCTCTATACAATGGAAAGATGATAAGAATTTATATTGCAAATATATCTGACCAAAATCTTTATAATGTTGAGCTAAAAGTTATTAGTAATGCAGTAGAACTAATAACTTATATAAAAGTACCAGATAAATATATAATAGCTCCAAATGGATTTATTGCTTTGATTTCATATTTACCAAAGAGAAGTGGTTTTTATATAGAGTATAGTATTTATGACCCCTGTAACATGAATAACAATATATTAAATTATATACAAATTTTAAAGGCTGAAACTAGATACACTATATTCACTATTAGAAATAGTGTTGTAGCCGAAGTAAATGGTATATGGTCAAACATAAGCATGATTGATATTAAAATAAAATATGATAATTTCAAAAAAGTGTAACACAATTTATGTGGTACGCATATTATAAATGAGGATGAAATAGTATGTAAAATAATTCAATTAATTGTGTATTTAGAAAGGGGTTTTACTAAAATATGGAAAATAATCAAATAAAAAAAATTCAAAATCAAATTTATGGAGCAGTTAACGTAGCTCCGAGCAATAGTCAAGAGGAAATTTTAAATTATACAACTATTGTAGATACTGATGTAGATATAACTCAAGCGACTGTAATAGAAATAAACCAATTAGTAAGATCAAAACAAGATGATGGCAGTTACAAGGAATTTTCTTTAGATGATAACGATGGTTACTTTGTTCCTGGAGAGGAATTTGAATATATTATTGATGTTACAAACATAACAGAAAAAACTTTACACGGTGTTACTATTATAGACGCTATTCCTATTGCTTTAGAATTTAATAAAGAAACAATCATAGTTGAATATATTTATATTGGTAGTGATGGAGAAAAGCATACTGATATACTTAATTCAAGTCAATATGATATTACTATTTCACCAGAGAATCAAGATAAAAATTATCAACAGATAAGTTTTGGATTTGATATAATGTTTGCTGGTAAAGTTTTAGAAATTATTATTCCTGTTTTGGTTAAAGCGATACATAATAAAGCTCCTGAGTTTGGCAATTCTATCGTTTCAACAACACAAGACGAACCAACTGCTACTCCGAACAAACTAACAGATGCTAAACACGAACTAACTGATGCTCAAGACGAGCCAACTCCTGCTGATCATGACGAACCAACTCCTGCTCAAGACGAGCTAACTCCTGTTCAAGATGAACCAATTGCTGCTAAACACGAACTAATTAATGCTCAAGATGAACCAACTCCTGCTAAATAATTTATCTTTAAAAATAAGACTTCACACACCAAAACTTTCAAAGGTGTGTGTTTTTTTGTATATTTTTTAAATTTTAGTGACAAGATAAATATTTTATTATATAATTTATACAGACCAGTTTATTGATTGGTGATAAAAAATTAGAAATGAGGATAATTATATGCAAAAAGTAGCAATTCAAAGCATGTTATTTAAAAGTGATATAGAAACACAAGGAACATATCCTGTTTTTAAAAAGCTCAGGGAAATTGGCACAAAATATATTGAGCTTTCTATGGTAGCTCTAACTGATGAAAATATAGATGGCATAAAAAGAGCTTGCGACGAATTTGGACTTACTCTAATTTCTCTAAGTGGAGCATTACAATTAAATTCAAAGTTTAATCCATCTCTTATTACTGAGTATGATAGAATTATAAAAACTGCCAAAGATTTTGGTGTAGAGTATATCCGTCTTGGATCATTTCCTGGGAATATTGGTGGTACCAAAGAGCAAATTATTGAAGATTGTAAAAAAACTAACGAATATGTTCAAAAGCTCAAAGAAGAAGGTTTAAAACTTTATTTACACAATCATCATCGTGAGTTTATGAAAGTAGATGGTCAATATGTTATAGATATAGTTCGTGAGCATTGTCCAGAAGCTGGCTTTGAGCTAGATGTATTTTGGATACAACGTGGTGGAGAAACTCCACAAGAATATATTAAAAACTTTAATGGTAAGCTTGACCTGCTCCATCTTAAAGATTATAAAATTATTAATAAACAAAAAGAAAAAGTGAACGAAGAAGAAAAAGCTAAAAATCCTGATATTTACTTTGATGTGGTGCGATTTGCTGAGGTTGGTGAAGGAAATCTTCATATGAAAGAAATTATTGAAGTATCAAAAACCTTAGGTACAAAATATCTTATCATAGAGCAAGACCAAACTTATGGATCTGACAAATATGAGTGTTATAAAAAATCAATAGACAATCTTGCTAAAATGGGCTATAAAAACTAGGAGGAATTATCAAAATGAATGAAAGACTATTTATAGAAAGCTTTTTCCCTGAAAATGGTTTGGCTGACCCACATGCTCTTGTTGAGGGTGATGACATTTATGTAATATGTGGTCATGATGAAAGTCCTTATACCATAGATACTTGGCGTATGGATAAATGGATAATTTTAAAATCAAACAACTTAATAGATTGGAAGCAAGTCGGTGAAATTTTGCCAACTGACACCTATATAGGAGATGAACCCAATTGTTGGGCAGGTAATTTAAAAAAGAAAAATGATAAATATTATTGGTTTTTCTCTAATAAGTTTCATAACATAGGCGTACTTGTTGCAGATAAACCAGAAGGACCATATATAGATGTGCTCGGACATCCTTTGGTAGATAAGAACAATGCGATAGGAACAACACCATATGATCCTGTTGTATATTATGAAGGAGATGATTGGTATATAGTCTTTGGAGCAGGAAAGTATATGATTGCAAAGCTCGCAGACGATTTATTAAGTCTTGATAGTGAACCACAGTTTTTGGAAATGCTCGATGAAAATGGAAATCACGTACGTACAGGTGACAAACCAAGCTTATTTAAAAGAAACGATTTGTATTATTTAGTTTCTGGTGGAAGATATGGCATATCAAAAAATTTATTTGGACCATATAAATATCAAGGATATTTTGCTCCAAATTCTAATGAGCATAATGATTTTTTTATTTACAAAGGCAAAGATTATATGACTTGTGAATTTCCAGAAACCTCATTTTTTTATAGGGGAGTTGGAATTGTTGAGATACAATTTAATGAAGATTGTACAATCAAAGACCCTAAAATTCACAAGCTTAATGAAAGAAAATGGAAATTTGAATATTCAACAAGAGGATATCATGCTCTCAATGGTACAACTTTAGAATGGGTTAGTAATAGTAAGTCTATAAAAGGTGTAATACACGAAAAAGAAGCAACTATTGAAAGTCCTATTTGGCCAGCAGGCATAACTTTTAAAGAAAATCCTGAAATAGAGCTCAAACTAAAAAATCAAACTGATGCTACTCAATTAGAGCTCATAATTGCAACTGTGGATAGAAATACACCTAATCGACTTAAATATCCTGAAATAGATTGGAATGAAGCAATAAGTATTATAGTAGATATTGCTCCAAATAGTAATGATTTTCTATCTTATATTGTTAAATTAGAAGGTCTTGGTAATCAACATCTTAAACGCTTTAGAATTAAACCAGCTAAAAATGCAGATACAGGGGAATTTTATATTAGTGAAATAAATATCCTATAGCTCAAAGAAATTTTTCAGTCAAAAGCTCCACTATTCTAAATTGATAGTGGAGTTATTTAATACAAAAAAATAGACCTACAATTATTCTTGTAAGTCTACATTATTGAAATCAATATCTAAACATTTATGATTTTAGTTTTTTTACTCCATTATTTTTATAAAATTCATCAGCCTTTTTCCATCAATATCATTTTCTAAAATTTCTAATAAAGTATGAACAATAGTTTCAACTTGTATTGAACTCGAGCTATAACTACTGCTTTTAATTTTATATTTACCTTTTGGAGCTATTTTAAATTCAGAATTTGATGAATCATTTATATCAAAAATCACTTTCAAATAATTTAATTTTATGATATCTCTAAAAATAATTTTTCCGAGCTGAGTACTTTCTAAACTACTTATTAATTTTTTTGAATCTTTATTATCTGTTAGCTCTAATTTACATAGACCTAAACATTTAAAAGAATAAAATAATTTCCATAAAACACCAAATTCATTTTTATATTTTTCGTTTTGACATATTTTTTCATTTCCTAAATATATAATTTCTTTTAAAATTTTTATAATATTTTTGTGGCATGACTGAATATTAACTATAGTTTTATTGTATAATTCTTTCAGGTCTACTTTATCAAAATAAATTGATATAATAATAATATATTTTTCTATCTCATTTAATTCATTAAATTTTTCATATAAGTCATTAGGCACTAATTGGATTTTTGAGCTTTTTACAGGTTGTAAGTCATATATTTTCATTTCAGATATAATTTTATAAGCAAACTCAATAAATGGATACTGTTCCATATTTTTTGTAGGTTTATCTACTTCGATTCTATCTTTTAATAAAGAATTTAATGCAAAACAATCTTTTTGACCTAAATTTCCCGCGACAGTTAGTACTGAATTATTATCATTTATATAATTAATTACAAGTTCTATTTGTTCTATTACATCATGTATTTCTAATTCTAATAGTTTTCTCATTATAATTTCCTCTAAATTTCTGATTTTTTTAACATTTTTTAGCAAGAATTCCCCACCTATAAAGATGGGGATAGTTAACGAAATAGCTTATGGAAAAATTATAACTTTATTAAAGTTATAATTGTTTTTGCTTGATTTGTGTTATCAGATATTAGTATTGACTAAAACAGGAAATTTATATACAATTTTTGCAAAATAAATAGTATTATTCTGAACTACCTTTAAATTTTCTAAGTAATACAAATGGTATAGCTGTAAGAAAAACAATAGCCATTACATAAAAGAAAACTAAATCTATACCACTAAAGTTATGGTTATTGAAATAATGCTCCATTTTAGCAATAGCATAGTTATCATCAAATTCATCAAGACCATATTCTGATAATACAATTAATGATTCTTGAGATTTGTCTGCAATAGCAATTGGGTCATCATCTGCTGCAATTTGCTCTGTTTGCTGAGAATCTAAAAGTTGAACTATACCAAATGTAGTTATAACAGATGCCATAATTGTTGCTCCAACAGTTGTAGAGGTCATCTTTCCACATAATGTTTTTGTAAATTTCATAATGTTTGGTATTATGGTTTTTTTATTAATCCATAAATAAGTACAAATAAGTAAAAGACATAAATCAGGTGCTGAATAAAGCAATTTATCTACTATAGACAATGTTGCATAAAAATCAAATATATTGCTTAAGTTCCATACACCTATACTTATTACAGATGTAGGAAATCCAATTTTTACAACACATCCTCTTTTTGTTTTTGTAGCTCTAACTTCTTCATAAACTTTTTTCATAACTTTAGCAATCACTTGGTAATGAATTGCTATATAAATAATTAGCACTATAGCTAAAATATTTCTAATCCATTCTTGAAATAATATTGCTATAATTAATTTATCAAATATTACAATTAATACTCCCGCTATACCAAGTTTAATTAAAGTTGTTATATAGCTTTTTTTAATTATCATACTTTGTACACTCCTTCCTATGTAATAATCTCATGCTATAGTCTATTCCTATTAAATATAATTTATTACCTAAACAATTATCAATAATATATTGTCTTACATTTTTTGTGTATAATTATCTATATCTCATATTATCATTAATATAATTAAACAATTTTTTTATAATATTTTAACTTTTCTATATTATTATACCTATAACAGTTATATATAACTAAATATTATTTTATATGGCATAAAAGAAAAAATCTATTCCTTTAGGTGTTGATATTTCACCTTTAAACATATATAAAATAAGGACACGAGTTTGTCGCGTCCTACATAATCATTTAACTACAATATTTTTCTAGTGTTTCTTTAACTGCTCCAATTTTTGTAATCATTTCTTTAAACATATTTTCTATTTTTGGAGCAAGTCTACATTTTACAAGATTAACTCCAAATATTTTTTCATTTGATAGAATTGATTGAGCTTCATCATTATAATCACTTCCAAGTTTGATTGTCTTAAGTTGTTCAGTTAGATCTGCAAGCATTGGATCAGGACTTAAATCTATTTTTTCACCATTATCATTTACTCCTATTAAATATCTAAGCCATCCAGCAATTGCAAGTGGAATAAAAGTTAATTCTGATACATTTAAGTTCTCATCTTTTATATATGATTTTATGGTTTCTCCAAATCTAACTCCAACTTTTTGTGAGGTATCTGTTGCAATACGAGCAGGGTCATCTGGAATAAACGGATTTTTAAGTCTTTCAAACACTTCTGCCAAAAATTGTGTAGGAGAAATAATTTTAGGATCAACTACAACTTTCATTCCTTCTTCACCAATTTTTTCCGTTAAAGTTTTTAATAGAGGATTTTCCATTTCTTTATAAATACGATTATATCCAAGAACTGTTCCATATACAGCTAGAGCAGTATGAAGTGGATTTAAACATGTTGTTACTTTCATAGTTTCTACTTTGGTTACTGTTTCTTTATTTGTGATATAAACTCCAGCTTTTTCAAGAGCAGGTCTGCCATTTGGAAATTTATCTTCTATAACAAGATATTCTGCAATTTCTGCATTTACAAATGGTGCAATAAAAGTATTTTTTGATGTGGTTATTGCATACATATTTTCTATGCCAATCTTTTTTAGTTCATTTTCCACCTCTGGTGCTGGACGAGGAGTAATTTTATCAATCATACTAATTGGAAAAGCTATTTTGGTTTCATCTTCTAAATAATTAATAAAATCTTCGGTTACAAAATTATTTTTTTGCCATTCTTTAGCAATATTTATAACTGCTTTTTTTAATTTATCTCCGTTTACTGCACAATTATCCATTGATACAAGTGATAAAGGAGCCTTACAAGTATTAAACCTCTCTAATAGCAAACTACAAATAATACTTATTACATGATTACATTTAGATGGTCCATTTATTATATCATCTTTTATTATATTAAAATATGCTCCTGTTGCATCTGTTAGAGCATAGCCTTTTTCTGTAATAGTAAAGCTCACCATTTTGAGCGTCATTTTTTTAAATGCCTCTTGCAATATAGTAAAATCAGCGTATTTAGGATTTGCTTTTACACTTTTTGCTACACTCGAAATAATTTCTTTTTTTAAATCTCCATTAGGATTGAGTTTTACCAATAAAGTTAGATTGTCGTATGGAACATAAATTTGGTCTATTACATCAAAGTCAAACGCTTCTGCTGCAATTATTCCTGTTTCCATTAAACCCGATTCAAGCAGAGTATCCGCTATCTTAGCTATATATCCTCTAAAAATATTACCTGCTCCAAAATGTATCCACTCTGGACAAATTTTAGTTTTTTCTATTACATCTTCTATATTATAATTTGCTATACTCACACCAATTTTATCCCAAAGACTCTTTTGTGTTGATAATTTTAATTCCATAATGAATATACTTCCTCTCTGATTTGATTTATATATCTGATAAAATTTGAGACTTTAATTCTTCTATCTTAGATTTAGGTAACTCCGTTAGCTCCATTATGACTTCAATAGGATAATTCTTTTTTATAATTTTTATGGCTGTTTTTAATTTTTCCTGTTCTATACCTTGTTCCATCCCTTTCTCTATCCCTTGTTCTATACCTTGCTCTCTACCTTCTTTTAAACCTTCTATTCTAGCTTCTTCTCTTTCATCTAATATTGTTTGTGCATAACTATTAAACATTTTATAAACTACCTTTCTTTCTTGGCTTTCCATCATTTTGAGCATATCCAAAATTCTTTGCATTGCTACGTTTTTAGCAATATTTTCACCTGTTAATATAAAATGAGCCCATAATGCTAATTCTTTATCAATTTTATATAATTTTGGATGAAATATATCTATTATAATTGCACATCCACCCATATGTGTACAATCTTGAAAAAATGCTCTTCTTCCTAGTTCTTGATGACCTACACTTCTTATGCTATTGCTAACCACTAAAATTGGATAATCTTTATATGGTTCTACTAGTGGTTTTGTTAATAGCCAAATACTATATCCTTCATCAGCACTTAGTGCATGCGTAACTGCCTGATTTTTAATAATACGAAACAATAAATCACTGGGCGATGTTGTTTGCATTTCCATTATTCTTTGATTGTTACGATTATTTATTTTTTGCACTAAAAAAACATCTGGATTAGTATTTCTTATTATTCTATCAATTGTTTTATTAATATCTGCTTTATTCACCTCATCAAACATTTCAAACTTTATTTGCTCGGGTTCTTCAAATTCAGATTCTTTTTTTATTTCTTCATTTTCACAATATTCTTCGATAGTTGCATATTGAGGCATATATAATGTTGATATGGTTTCTTCTGTCAATAATTGTTTTATTCCAACTACTTTTAATATTGTATTTATAAGTGCACACGCACTTGGTATAGGATTATAATTTTTAGTCATTACTCCAAATGCCATTTTAAATATAAAATCTTTATACAATGATTTTGTTAAATCTTTTGGAAAAATTGAAGGCATATAATTCGTTCTATCGCCTCTAATTTGAGCTAAATCTTCAAAATTTATAGTATTTATATCAATACCCCATTTATTAATTGGACTGCTTTGCTCTAAAAATTCATCTAACTCAATTTGTCCTATCATTTTAGTTAACCTTTCACTACCATTACATCTTTATATAGCAGGGACAACAAATAGTGTCCATTAATGTCATTTGGTATTATTCTTTAGCAATATATTTAATTGTATAATAAATATGCTGCTTCTCTGATTTGATTTATATATCTGATAAAATTTGAGACTTTAACTCTTCTATCTTAGATTTAGGTAATTCTGTTAGCTCCATTATAACTTCAATAGGATAATTCTTTTTTATAATTTTTATGGCTGTTTTTAATTTTTCCTGTTCTATTCCTTGTTCTTTGCCTTCTTTTAAACCTTCTATTCTAGCTTCTTCTCTTTCATCTAATATTGTTTGTGCATAACTATTAAACATTTTATAAACTACCTTTCTTTCTTGATTTTCCATCATTTTGAGCATATCCAAAATTCTTTGCATCGCTACATTTTTAGCAATATTTTCGCCTGTTAATATAAAATGCGCCCATAATGCTAATTCTTTATTAATTTTATACAATTTTGGATGAAATATATCTATTATAATTGCACATCCACCCATATGTGTACAATCTTGAAAAAATGCTCTTCTTCCTAGTTCTTGATGACCTACACTTCTTATGCTATTGCTAACCACTAAAATTGGATAATCTTTATATGGTTCTACTAGTGGTTTTGTTAATAGCCAAATACTATATCCTTCATCAGCACTTAGTGCATGCGTAACTGCCTGATTTTTAATAATACGAAACAATAAATCACTGGGCGATGTTGTTTGCATTTCCATTATTCTTTGATTGTTACGATTATTTATTTTTTGCACTAAAAAAACATCTGGATTAGTATTTCTTATTATTCTATCAATTGTTTTATTAATATCTGCTTTATTCACCTCATCAAACATTTCAAACTTTATTTGCTCGGGTTCTTCAAATTCAGATTCTTTTTTTATTTCTTCATTTTCACAATATTCTTCGATAGTTGCATATTGAGGCATATATAATGTTGATATGGTTTCTTCTGTCAATAATTGTTTTATTCCAACTACTTTTAATATTGTATTTATAAGTGCACACGCACTTGGTATAGGATTATAATTTTTAGTCATTACTCCAAATGCCATTTTAAATATAAAATCTTTATACAATGATTTTGTTAAATCTTTTGGAAAAATTGAAGGCATATAATTCGTTCTATCGCCTCTAATTTGAGCTAAATCTTCAAAATTTATAGTATTTATATCAATACCCCATTTATTAATTGGACTGCTTTGCTCTAAAAATTCATCTAACTCAATTTGTCCTATCATTTTAGTTAACCTTTCACTACCATTACATCTTTATATAGCAAGGACAACAAATAGTGTCCATTAATGTCATTTGGTATTATTCTTTAGCAATATAGCTATTAATATTATTAAAGCAAATTCCTTGAACAATTTCTTTTAACACTTCTTTGTCATAAGGATATTCTCCATTTTCAACGAGCTGGCCCAATTCATTGCACAAAATTCTTCTAAAATATTCATGTCTTGGAAATGATAAGAAGCTTCTTGAATCTGTGAGCATTCCAACAAATCTAGACAAAAGTCCCATAACAGCTAAATCTCGCATTTGGTTAATCATTCCATATTTATTATCCATAAACCACCAACCAGAACCAAACTGTATTTTACCAATAATTCCACCTCCTTGAAAATTGCCAAGCATAGCAGCAAGCACAGCATTATCTGCAGGATTTAAGCAATATAACACAGTCCTAGGAAGACTATCAGTTGTATCTAATGAATCCAAAAGTTTGGATAGTGGAGCAGCCACCGGTCCATCTGCAATTGAGTCAAATCCAGTATCTGGACCAATCTTTGCAAGCATTTTAGCCGAGTTATTTCTTAAAGCTCCGATATGAAGTTGCATAACCCAGTTTCTTTTTGCATATTCTCTGCCAAGAAAAGTTAAAATATATCCTTTATATTTTGAAAGCTCAACAACAGAAAGTTTTTCATCCTTAAGAGCTCTTTTAAATATTACATCCACTTCTTCTTTAGTTGTTTCTTCATACATAACCACATCTACAGCATGGTCGGATAGTCTACAACCCACATTATGGAAATATTCTATTCTATCTCTTAAGAAATTAGTAACGTCATCAATATTTTCTAGGTTATATCCAAGATTTTTAACTTCTTCTACATAAGGTTTAAAAAATGTTCTTTCAATATGAGTCAAATTATCAGGTCTAAATGTTGGTAATACTCTACACTTAAAATATTCTTCCTTCAATAATTTATGATAGTGCAAATCATCTTTTGGATCATCCGTTGTACACATAGTTTTGACATTACTACGCTCTATTAAACTTCTTACTGTAAAATTGTTCTGTTGCAACATTTCATTACATTTATCATAAATTTCTTTAGCAGTTTTTTCTGATAAAGTTTTATATATATTAAAAAATCGTTGAAGCTCTAGGTGCGTCCAGTGATACATTGGATTACCTATTGCATAAGGAATAGTTTTGGCAAATGCTAAAAATTTTTCATAAGGCTCTTTATTGCCAGTTGCAAAAGATTCATCATATCCATTTGAGCGTAAAATTCTCCATTTATAATGGTCGCCACCAAGCCAAACTTGTGTTATACTTTCATACTTTTTATTTTCATAAATTTCTTTTGCTGATAAATGATTATGATAATCATAAATAGGCATATCTTTTGCTACATCATGATAGAGCCATTTTGCCACCTCACCATTTAATAAAAAATCTTCATCCATAAACTTTTTCATATTAGCCTCCGATAATCACTTTTTTGTTAGTTTCACTTGATAAATTAATGGCATCAATTATTGCTATACTTTTTGACGCACTTTGTACATTAGTATAATTATTAGTATTATTTAAAATAGCTTGATAAAATTGCTCAATACAAATTTGATGAGCTGCTCCATAATAGTGTTTTGTACCTTCTAATCGAGCATCCTCACAAATAGACTCGTATTCATCATTTATTATTTTATACAATATTCCACCTGCTATTTTAAAGGTAGCTTTCTCAAAAACTACTTCAACTTCAACTCCCGAATCAGTACAATATCCTATGGTTGCAAAAAATATTGCATTTACATCAATGTTTTTATAACTTAAATTTGCCATAATAGAGTCTTCAATTTCTACTTCTGGCAAAGTCAAGTTTGCTGTTTTTGCATATACGTCTTTAAAGTCGTCCACAATAAAATTCAGTAAATCAAGGGTATGAATGCTTTGATTTAACATTACACCTCCACCTGCTTCTTTTATTGTCCCTCGCCAAGGTGATTGTTTATAATAAGCCATTTTCCTATTCCAAGTTACAAGACCTTTTGTACCTAAAATTTTCCCAAATGCTCCTGATTTAACAATTTCCTTTAATTTAATAGTTGTATTATTTAATCTATTTTGAAAACATACTCCTATTTTTATATTATATTTTGCTTCTAATGAGAATAATTGTTTTACTTCTTCTAAATTAATACCAACAGGTTTTTCTTCAAAAACATTAACACCATTTGATGCACACTTTATAACAGCTGGTACATGCAAATAGTGTGGTAAACATACATGAATAACATCTAGGTGCTCATTTTTTAGCATTGTATCTATATCTGTGTATGTTGCAATATCATTAAAATCTCTTAACTTTATTTGATCTATATCACATACTGCCACAAGTTTACCAATATCAGTATTTTTTAGAGCTTTCAAATGAACCTGTGCAACTGTTCCAATTCCCACAATTCCAACTTTTAACATACATTTCCGCCTTTACTATTGTTTACAAAATATTTCCTGCTAGTTTACAAAGTGTTTCCCATATTCCTGTTATATACATAGCACCAAGAGCTCTATCGTATAATCCATATCCAGGTCGTCCCGTTTCTCCCCAAATCATCCTGCCATGATCTGGTCTAATATAACCTTTATAATCAATATCATAATATGCTTTTAAAATTTCTACAAAATCAAGTGAACCGCATTGGCTATAATGAGCAGTTTCTTCAAATCCATTATCTAATAATTTGATATTACGCAAATGAGCAAAATGTATGCGGCCCATTTTTCCGTATTTTTTAACCATCTGAACATAATTATTATTCGGTGAGCATCCTAGAGAACCACTACAAAGAGTAAGACCATTATATTCATTATCTACTATTTTTAAAAATCTATCTATATTAGTTTCATTAGTGATTATACGAGGGATTCCAAATATTGACCATGGTGGATCATCTTGATGAATTGCCATTTTAACATCACATTCTTTTGCAACTGGAATAATCTCTTTTAAAAAATATTCAAGATTTTCCCATAAACCATCTTCACCAAGTTGCTTATATGCTGAAATCAGCTCTGCCATTTCATCTTTAGAATAACTAGCGTCCCATCCTGGAAGAGCTAAATTTCCAGCAATAGGATCCATTTTTTCAACTTGTTCTGTATAAAATACAAGAGCATTTGAACCGTCTGATAGTTCTTTATCTAATTGACTTCTAGTCCAATCAAAAACAGGCATAAAATTATAACAAATAACTTTTACCCCAACACTTGCAAGTCTTCTAATATTTTCTTTATAGTTTTCAATATATCTTTTATAATCAGCTCTTTTTAGTTTAATATCTTCATGAACTGGCACACTTTCAATTACTTCCATTTCAAGATCATAGCTTATAATTTTATCTTTAAGATTCTTAATATCTTCCATTGGCCAAACTTCGCCCACTTTAGCACTATAAATGGCTGTTACAACTCCGCTCATATTAGGTATTTGCTTAATTTTTTCAAGAGTTACAGCATCGTCTTCACCATACCATCTAAAAGTCATTTTCATATATTATCCTCCTTAAAATTTATATTTTCAGTGTACCAAAACTTATACTTACATACAAGTATAAATGGTAAATTTCAATATTATTTTTTAATATAGGAAATAATTGACAAGATTTTCAATCTAATTTAGATTGTAGAGCTAATAGTTTTATGGTAAGATAATAGTTATAAAAAAACTGGAAAGGAAAAATATAGCTGTGAAAAAGATTTTATTATATGGTATAATTACAACTACTTTGTTTTTAACTCTTCCACAAAATATACAAGCACTAGAAACTACAAATTATAACTTGAACTCACAAATCCAGCAACTAGATATTGAACCGCTTTTACCAGCTTTTACATTTGAGCAAGAAGATATTAAAGAAAAAACTACAGAAGAAATTGAAGAAGTTGATGAAACGGAATTCTATTTTGAAGAAGTAGAAGTAGAATTATTAGAAAAACATCATTACTGGGGCGGTCAAATAGGTTTAAGAGAAAGTTACAAATATGATATAAATGGTAATTTGATGCAAAAAATTGATATAGAAGATAATTATAAATTAATTACAAACTATGAATATGATGAAAATGGTAAACTCATTCAGGAAGTACGTTCAAATGGCGAAATTGTAGATTATATATATAATAAGTGGGGCAACTTGGTGGAAGAAATTCAACATCATGATACTTATGATACTACTACCACATATGTTTATGTTTATGATGATTATAATAAATTGATTAGTAAAGCATTTTATAACACTCGAGATCAAATTAATGCTGAAACATATGTCTATAATGAAAATGATCAATTAATAGCTGAATATATTGAAGGAAATAAATTGCCACAATGTAAATATATTTATAATGAAACTGGACAATTAATAAAAAAGGAATATTATGTGGTAGAAAAAAGAGTTGCTACAAATAAGTTGGCGTATGAGACTACCTTTACATATGATGAAAAAGGTAGATTAACTCAAGATGAATTTTATAAGTATGAATATGATAATTATGGTAATTTGTCAAGAGAAGTTTCGATATATGGAGCAGATAGTTTTTATACATCTTATGTATATGAATATACTCAAAATGTGTTTAAATGGAAACAAGACTATATTGATTTTATTGAATCAAATGGTCCATTTGAAAATGAATTCCAAAAAAGCTTTTACCAGCTTATTTATATAGATGATGATGATATTCCTGAATTATATATTGATGGAGATGTGCAGTATATACTTTCTTCAAAAGAGCGAGTTTTAGCTCTTTCTACATATGGTCAAGAAGATATATACTATTATCCTAAATCTGGCGATTTAATTATTGATGGTGATATGTTTGTAGAATATTATAAACTTAATGAAGATGAATTTGCTCTTGTTTCAAAAATGGAAGCCTCTAGTTATGATACTAAAGTATATTACACAAGTGAATCTGGCATAGTAGAATATACTTATGAAACTATGCGTGACAAAATGATAGATTTTCCAAATACCCAATATCTTAGTAATAATAATTTGAAATCAAAACATGAAATAATAGAAGAAATAAAAAATTATTAAAATAATATTTTATGCACAATTTTTATAAAAATTCATATAATAATATTAACCTCAATAAAAGGAATGATTAGTATGGAAAATAGAATACATTTCCTGCGCCATTTAAGCTACAGCCTAAGTTTTCTTGGAATAATTTTGGTAGTTATTCCTTTACTAAAATTTGATATAAGCTCCCCTGCTCATAATCTTTCTTTATTTTTTGGAATATCAATATTAATATATGTATCTGGAATATTTATATATTTTGTTAAATTAAAGAATAACGATGATATAATTATAGACAAATGGATTTATGAAGATAAAAATATATTAAATTTACAAAAATTAAATTACAAAAGTTATAATTTACTATTATTTGGACTTGGAATAGTTTTAAGTATTGGAATGATTATTATAGATATAGGTGTTGGATTTGTTATATTAGGTTGCTTTGTATTTGTAGTAGGACAACAAAATATATTAATAGAGGAATATTTTTCTAAAATACTAAAATCAGATTATCAAATACTATTTAAGGAAAACTCTATTTTATACTTTGGAGAAATATATAATTCAAATTTATTAAATTCAGCAGAAATATTAGAAGAAAAATATTTAAAGTTAAGTTATAATCATATTTATAAATCTCTTACTAAAGAAGTATTTATTATAATTCCTGAAAATTGTGAACAACGAGCAATTTATTTACAAAGCTTATACAATCAAAACTCATCAATTTAATTTATACTCGCCTTGTGCGAGTTTTTTTAGTTTTCTGTATTCTGCGTTTAAGGAACTTTTGGCTAAATAAACTAGACAAATATAAATAAGTTATATACAATATATTTATACATTTTTTTAAAAAGGAGCAATATATTATGAAAAAACCAAATATTTTGTATATAATGTCAGATGACCATGCAGTAAATTCAATAAGTTGTTATGGTTCAATATTATCAGATGTATTTAAAACACCTAACTTAGATAGACTTTTCAATGAGGGATGCCGTCTTGATGAATTTTGTGCAACTAATTCTCTCTGTGTTCCAGCTCGAGCTACTATTATGACTGGACAATATGGAAATGTTAATGGAGTAAAAACTTTAGCAGACCATTGGGATAGTACAACTGATGTTAACTTAGCTAAGTTAATTAAGGATCAGGGTTATCAAACTGCATTGTTTGGAAAATGGCATTTACATGATATCCCCCGAGGTTTTGATGAATATAAATATTTAGGTGGAAATAAAAATCAACAAGGCACATACCAAAATCCTATGTTTACTGAAAAAGGAAAAGAGGAACTCATAACTCATGAAGGATATGTGACAGATATTATTACTGATATGACTCTCAATTGGCTTAAAAATCGTGAAGATGGAAAACCATTTTTTGTAATGTGTAATCATAAAGCTCCACATGACATGTGGGAATACCCTGAAAGATATGAACATATTTTTGATGGCGTTGAAATTCCTGAACCTTTTAGTTTGTTTGAAGATTTAAGTCATAGGAGCGCAGGCTCTTTTGGATTTGGTAGCACAGTTTCTCCAAAGAGCATAAATTCGCATAGTTTATATAGATTTTTTATGGCAGATGACTATGTAACAGGTAAACTTGATTGTGATGAAAATGCAAGTATTGAAGAAAAGACTAAAAAAGCCTATCAAAAATATTTAAAAGACTATCTTCGCACAGTTGCGGGTATAGATGACTCTGTTAGACAATTGTTAGAATATTTAGAGTCTACTGGCGAGCTAGACAATACAGTTGTAATATACACATCTGATCAAGGAATGTTTTTAGGTGAACATGATTATTGTGACAAGCGTTGGAGTTATGAAGAAGGCATTCGTACGCCATTTTTAATCCGATATCCAAGTGAAATAAAACCTAGCACAATCAATAAAGAATTAACAGCTAATATTGATGTTGCTCCACTTTTATTAGATTATGCAGGAGCTCCTATTCCAGATGCAATGCAAGGTAAGTCCATTAGAAAAGTTATTACGGGTGAAGAACAAGGCTACAAAGCAGTTTACTTTAGATATTGGATGCATCTATCTCATCATGAAGTACCTGCTCATTATGGAATTAAAACTAAGGAGTATAAACTGATTTATTATTATGGTAAAGCCTTAGATGCTTTTAGAGCAATAAATAAAGATACTCCAACCAGTTGGGAGCTATACGACTTAAAAGCTGATCCTAATGAAGTTAATAATATTTATGAACAAGAAAAAAATAGCAAACTTGTTAAAGAGCTTAAAACTAAACTTTGGGAACTTAAAGTAAAATATAAAGATATTGATGAGATATATCCTGAAATGTTCCCAATTTCAGAGTAGTTTTAACATAAAATATAAGGAGATAAAACAATGAATAAATCATATCACCAAGTAATAAAAAAACTACATTTTGATATGCACACACCATCACATATTAAAGATGTGGGTAAGGATTTAGATATAAATGCTTATGTTGAAGCAATTAAACTATCAGGAGCAGAATCTGTAACATTGTTTGTAAGATGTGCATATGGATTTGCTTATGCTCAAACTAAAATTGCCTTTCCACATCCTAATATGAATGAAGATATTTTTGCTAAAATTTGCTCTGCTCTTAGAAAAGAAAATATTGATGTTACTGCTTATATAGCTGCCTGTGTACTTTCAGACGAAGAACTAGCACAAAAAAACTTATATAATTAGCTTACTTACAATGTAGACGGTGAATTATATCATCATGGGAAAGATAATAAAATTAAAAATTATATTTGTCCAACCAATGATTATTATTATGAAAATTTACTTCCTTATATTATAGAGCTCGCTAAAAATAATGATATAAATGCCGTATGGATTGATGGGCTATATCATGGTCTTATAGAAGCTTGTCATTGAGATCGTTGTAAAGAAAAATTCAATAAAGAAGTTCCACAAACTAATGGCAATATGATCAGCATGGCACATTTTAGATGGACAAACAATATTATTTACAAATTTTTAGACGATGTTGGTAAAGCTCTTAAGGAAATAGACCCACGAATGACAGTTGGAACTGATGTTGTTGGTTGCATCAAATGGCCTATTCCAATTCCAGAAAATGTAGGATTTTATACCTATGACCCACAACCAGTAAATTTGGTTGTAAATGCTACTCTAAATCTTGCTGCAACTGCTTGGAGAGGACAAACTATTGATATGAATATCCAACGGATGAGATGTTGGCAAGATTTCAATTGCAGAGCACCACAAACATTAAAAGCAGAAGCTGCTCTTTGTGCAAGTAAGAATAGTATGCTAATTGCTGGTGATATTGTAACACCTGTTGATATTACGCCTAACATGGAAGCAATAAAACATATCAGAGCAATGTTTGATTATGGCGAAAAAATATATAATAAGGTAAAAGATATCCCATCATATGCGGATGTAGCAATATTATTAAACGTTGAGCAAACTAGGTTAAATGGCGGAAAATGGCCTTTACAGACAAAATTTATTGAAGGTGCCTATCAAATGGTAACTGAAAATGGTCTTACTGCTCATATTCTTTATGATTAAGATTTAAGTACACAACTCAAAAATTATAAATTGCTCTTAATTCCTGACAATTCATATGTTGGAAAAAAAGCAGCTTTAGAGATTGAAAAATTTGTATGTGCAGGCGGACGATTAATTGTAACAGGAGCTCTTCCAATATCAGTAGATGAATTTGAAAAAGATAGCCATCCAGCTTTAACAGACGATCAATTATTTAAAAAATTATGTGGTATTAAATTGCATGGTATATTAAATGAACCTATTTCTTATTTACAACTAAAAAATACTTTAGCTAGTGAATATTGGAATTTAGATTTTATACCTGAAATTGGAGTATATGGTAAAGCTACACTTGTTGTAGAAAATACTGCAATCAAAGAAAGTCCATTATATTATCCTGCTCCAGTATATCAAATAGGAGCAAGACCACTTGGTGAGAAGTCAAACTATTGTGGTATTACTAAAGATATGTATGAAAAAGGGGTTGTCACATATATAAGCTTGCCAATTGCAACTGATTATATGAAATTTGGAAACTTTATGGAAAAAAGACTTCTTTGCGGAATTATTGATAAAAACTTAGAACCATATGCAAAATTAACAGGGTGTTCAAATGCTCAATTAATTGTAGCTAAAGATGACACTACTATTTGTGTAGGTGTTAGTAACTGTTATTAACAAATATAAAATAAGTAAAAATATTTCTGTAAATACATTTAAGTTGTATTTAAACCATTTATAATAAACGGAAGAGCATTAAAAGGAATAAATCAGTATTACAATAAAAACTTAGCTATACAAAAATCAAAACTTGAAAAAATAAATTTAAAAACTTCTAAAAAAGTAAAAAATCTACAGATTAAAAGAAATAATAAAATAAATGATTGTCTGCATAAAGCAACAAGACTATTAGTGAATTATTTAGTATCTAAGCAAATATCGATATTAATAATAGGATATAATAAAGGCTGGAAACAAAACACTGATATGGGACCAAAAAATAATCAAAAATTTTCTAATATACCATTGTATAAGATTAAGAAAATACTAAAATATAAGTGTAAATTGGAAGGAATAACATTAATAGAGCAAGAAGAAAGTTATACAAGTCAAGCAAGTTATAATATATTAAAGAAATATTTAACTAAAAAAGGAGTGTGGAACGAGAAAATATTCTCAGACTGCATAGA
>LJHE01000060.1 GCA_001983555.1 Candidatus Epulonipiscioides gigas | reverse complement strand
TTTACTATTAATAAACAACACACATTATTCTAATTCTTGTTATCAGGTTAATCTAACTTGAAATATTAATTTTTAAATGTTATACTAATTATGATAAATAAATTAATTAATAAATAAAAGCAATACATTGCTTTTTAATTGTACATTATACATAAAATAAAACAAGAGTTTGATGTGAAAATTTGCAAAAGAACTTAAATCTTTTAAGGAAATTTTATTTAACGTGTCTAATTTTATTATATCTTTAAAGATTTGGAAATAAAAATTTAAATTATATTGCCATGTAAACAACAAAGGAGGCTGTTTATATTATGTTAATTATATTTTTAATTATATTTTTTATTAAAGATATAATATATTTTAATTTAATGACAAAAATTTTAGTTTTAAAAGTAAATCCCAAATATTATTATTTATTATCAGTTATTAATGCAATATGTGGTTTAAATTGGATTTTTCTTGTTTCGAAGTCTATACTTTTGACGTATAGTATAATGACTTTATTATATGTTATTGAAATATGTATGTTATACAAAAATACCAATTTAACTAAAATTACTATGGCATTAACAATGATTATACATATAATGTGCTTCTCTGCTATGACAATTTCTGTAATGGGCTTAAAATTTAAATATAGCATGAATTATATTATTAATGACATTGAGTTGCTGACATATTCAAGAATATTAACATTGTTATTGTGTATAGGCATAATGTTATTATTGCTTAAGTTCATTCCATCAATATGTTTTACTAAATTAGTGCAAAATATTAATAAAGTAAAAATATTTTTAACTTTAGAATTAGCGGCTATATTGGCTATGGTGACAAGCTCTGCAGTTTATTCAATAACATTTTTTTTAGAAGAACAAGTTTGGCAACAATTTATACAAGGTACAGCTTGGTTTATAATAGAATATATCGGATTTTTTATGTTAATAGGTTTTGAATTTTTAGAAGAAAAAAAATTGGAAATTGAAAACAAAATGTCTTTAGATGCTATATATAAAAACACTGTAATAGAAGTTTCAGATATAATAATACATGTTGATTGCACTGAAGATAAAATATTAAATTATATATTAAATGGTAAAACGATATTTAATTTAATTAACATGCCATACAACAAAGTAATTTTAAATAGGATTGATGAGACTGTTTATGAATCTGATAAAAAAAAATGTATACAAATGGTTCAAACGTCATCGTTATTAAAAGCTTTTGATGAAGGAAAAACCAATTATTCAGTTGAATTTAAATATCATTCTGATAAAACGATAGATTTTAAATGGTTTAATGCAAATATAATTTTGAAAAAAAATGACTTATCAAATAAAATAGTAGCTTTAATCGTAATTAATAATATTCAAAATATTAAAGATTTATTACATCAAACACAAATAGATAACTTTTCAGGACTATATAATAAAAGTACAACTGAAAAATTGATTAATAAGCATTTACAAACAAAGAGAGATGGAATATTATTTTTGATAGATATTGATAATTTTAAACAAGTTAATGATAAGTTAGGTCATAACATAGGAGATATAGTAATAAAAGAAGTTAGCAAAACTTTAACCAAAATATTTAAAACTGCAGATATTATAGGTAGAATTGGTGGAGATGAATTTATGGTATTTATCAAAAATAAAAATGAGCTAGACATAATAGCAAAAGCTCAAGAAACTTGCTATTGTATAAAAAAAACATATGCTAAAGGAAATTTAAAAGTAACTATATCTGCAAGTATTGGCGTTGCAAAAGTAATTGACGAGAGTAAAGGATTTAATGAGTTATATGTTATGGCAGATAAAGCAATGTATCACTCTAAAAATAGTGGCAAAGATAAGTTTACAATTTTTTCCACTTAAAATAATAAGTTCGATATAACAATTTTAATTTTCAAATAGGCGACTATTGTTGCAATTCCTGTAAACCACTTTCTCATATGATTGTACTAAAATTGATTTAAATTATTTCTTTAATGCTGTATTAAGTTTATCAGTTTCAACTTACCAAATTGACTTTTGTGCTTCAAGAGCTTCTATATAAATTAGAAACTAAAAATATGTTATAATTTTATCACTAAGCTACTTTTAAATATGTATAAATATTTCTTTTGTGTCAATGAAAATTTAAAAAGATTATGAATTTTTGCTTGACAATCTCTTTTTATTTATCATACTATTAGAAAATAATTATAATATGATATTACATGAGATAGCGATTTTCTGCCCCAAAAAAAGCAAGGAGATTTAACATATGACAAAATTGACTTCTATTTCTCTACTTATAACAATAGCTTTAATACTTAGTTTAATTGAAAAAATGTTTCCAATATTTTTATTTGTACCTGGAGCTAAACTAGGCTTATGTAATCTGGTAACTTTAATTGCAATATATTTATTCAAAAATAAAAGAGATGTCTTTAAAATAATTTTTATACGTGTGATATTATCAAGTTTTTTTGGCACAAATATAAGCTCCCTTATATATAGTATAACAGGAGCTTTGTTAAGTTTTTTAGCTATGAGTTTTGTAAAAAGTAAATCATCTAGCATCATTTATATAAGCATTATCGGAGCTATCACGCATAATATTGCTCAAATGGTAGTAGCAGCTATAATTTTAGAAAATATTTATTTAATTTTCTATTTACCTTGCCTTATAATAGTTGCAATAATATCAGGTTTTTTTGTAGGAGCAGTTGCCAAACATACTTTATATTATTTACCACTTGGACTTAAAGAAATGGAATGAAGATATTAAAGTAAGTGGATTTTATTCTCGCTCTGAGAATAAATAAGAAATAATACAAGCAGCAACCATAAAAATTATGGAGCTAATTCCAGTAGCATTAAAAGTTATACCAGGATAAATGGTAAAAATAGAACCAACAACAAGGCCCATAATTACAAGATATGTTCCTTGTGTATAATTTTGAAGCAAAGCTTGTACCAAGGAGCTGCCTCCAACTAAGCCAATTACAACACCAATGCCAAATAATATAAGAATAATTACGCTATAAGAAGAGATTAAGTCACCAAAAGATACCGCTCCTTGTAGAAAGCTTAACCCAAGTTGAGTTGTGTCAGAAATAGCCGCTATAATAGTTTCATAACATCCAATGGTAAGCAAAATAAATGAACCGCTAATTCCTGGAATAATCATTGTAAAAGCACTTATTGCTCCAGCACATACAAAAAGTACTGCAGTTGCTATATTAATAGTTTCGATTAAAGTTCCACTTCCTTGCCCTTCACCGTTTGCAGCCATATAGAGCATGATTAAAAGCGGAATTATAAAAGGAATAAGGCCACTTGGCTCCAAATCTTTTTCGCTCACAATCTTTTTATAAATCATTGGAATACTACCTAATATAACTCCGATAAAAATAAAATTTGTTTGCATATTATAATTTTCATATAAAAATGTAATTACTCTACTAAAAAATAAAATTCCTAGTACAATTCCTATTCCTAATGTGGCAATAAATTTAAAATTTTTTTTGAGTTTTTTTACATCTAAACTTATGGCATCTAAAAGTTGGTCATAAATTTTAAAAACTACTGCCATAGTTCCAGCACTAACACCTGGGATAACGTTTGCGATACCTAAAACCATTCCAATTAAAACATTTTTCATATATAAAGCCTCCTTAATAATTTTATTATTTTACCCTACTAATTTTATGCAAAATTGGACATACTATATGCATAAAGTTTTTTATTTTCTTACTTGCAAGTTTAATTTCTAAATCTTGCCTTTTAAAATTATATTTTAACTGAAACTGACGGATATTACAATTTTTTTGTAAAATTTGCAAATTTATAAACTAATTCTTTCATTTTTAATTAAAAAGTAATATGCATTATAAAATTTTCAGTAGAAAAATAAAAAAAAATTAAAAATCTATTGACACGTATACTGTATACAGTGTATAATATATTATATAAGCACACATAAGCAGTCATTAAAAAGTTACATATTAATGACTTGTTTATTAATTTCTTAGTTTAGTGTTATTTATAAAAGGAGATGGATACTTTATGTTTAAACAATGGGAAGGTTTTAATACTGATGGTGACTGGACAAAAGATATAGATGTTAGAGATTTTATTCAAAAAAACTATACTCCATATGAGGGCGATGACACGTTCTTAGCAGGTCCTACTGCAAATACAACTGCTCTTTGGGAGCAAGTTATGGTTATGATGAAAGAAGAGCTTAAAAAAGGAGTTTATGATGTAGAAACTAAAATTCCTTCAACTATTGTTTCACATGGCCCAGGATATTTGAATAAAGAAATTGAGACTATTGTCGGTTTCCAATCAGATGCCCCATTAAAGCGTAATATTATGCCAAACGGTGGTATTCGCACAGTTGAAAGTGCTCTTCATGCATACGGATATGAGCTAGATAAAGAAACAGAAGAAGTATTCACAAAATATAGAAAAACTCACAATGATGGTGTTTTCTCAGCATACACAAGTGCAATGAGAGCAGTTCGTAAATCTGGTATTATAACAGGTCTTCCAGATGCATATGGGCGTGGACGTATTATTGGTGACTATCGTCGCGTAGCTCTTTATGGTATTGATGCATTAATTGCTGAAAAAAATAAATCAAAACTTCAAACAGAAGCTCCAAGTATGACAGAGGATGTCATTCGTCTTAGAGAAGAGCTTACAGAACAAATTGGAGCACTAAATGAACTTAAAGCTATGGCTAAAAGCTATGGTTTTGACATTTCTCAGCCAGCTCAAAATGCGCAAGAAGCAATTCAATGGACATATTTTGGCTATCTTGGTGCTGTAAAAGAACAAGATGGTGCTGCTATGTCACTTGGTAGAACTTCAACTTTCATTGATATATATATTCAACGTGATCTTGAAAAAGGTTTAATTACTGAAGAACAAGCTCAAGAATATATGGATCACTTTGTTATGAAACTGAGAATGGTTCGTTTCCTTAGAACTCCAGCATACAATGAATTATTCTCAGGCGATCCAACTTGGGTTACAGAAGCAATTGGTGGTATGGGTCTTGATGGACGTACACTTGTTACTAAAAATAGTTTCCGTGTTCTTCATACACTAATTAATTTAGGACCTGCACCAGAGCCTAACTTAACAGTTCTTTGGTCTACACAATTACCAGAAAACTTTAAATTGTTCTGTTCTAAAATGAGCATACTAACAAGTTCAATCCAATATGAAAATGATGACTTGATGCGTCCATTCCATGGAGATGACTACGGTATTGCTTGTTGTGTATCTGCTATGAGAATTGGTAAGCAAATGCAATTCTTTGGAGCTCGTGCAAACCTTGCAAAAGCATTATTATATGCTATCAACGGTGGTCGTGATGAAAAAACTGGAGATCAAGTTGGACCTAAATTTGCACCTATTACAGGTGAATATCTTGAATTTAATGAAGTTTGGGATAAATTCTTGCAAGTGATGGAATGGTTAGCAGGAGTATATGTTGGAGCACTTAATGTAATTCACTATATGCATGATAAATATTGCTATGAAAAACTTGAGCTTGCACTTCATGACAAAGATATAATTAGAACTTTCGCAACTGGTATAGCTGGTCTTTCTGTTGTAGTTGACTCACTTTCTGCAATTAAAAATGCAAAAGTAAAAGTTATTCGTGATGAAACTGGTCTTGCAAAACATTATGAAATTGAAGGTGATTATACAGCATTTGGTAATGATGATGATGAAATCGACCAAATGGCAGTAGATATTACAGAAATATTTATGAATGACATTAGAAAGCACAAAACTTATAGAAATTCTATTCCAACTATGTCAATTCTTACAATTACTTCAAATGTAGTTTATGGTAAGAAAACAGGTGATACACCAGACGGACGTAAGGCAGGAGAGCCATTTGCTCCAGGAGCAAACCCAATGCATGGACGTGACAAAAAAGGTGCGGTTGCTGCTCTTAATTCAGTTGCAAAACTTCCTTATAAGCACGCTGAAGATGGTATTTCTTATACTTTCTCAATTATTCCAGCTGCTCTTGGAAAAGATGACCAAGAAAGATACAAGAATCTCGCATCTTTACTTGATGGATACTTTGAGAAAACAGGTCAACATCTAAACGTAAACGTATTCAATAGAGAAACTTTACTAGATGCTATGGATCATCCAGAGAAATATCCACAACTTACAATTCGTGTATCTGGTTATGCTGTTAACTTTATAAGACTTACTAAAGAGCAACAATTAGATGTTGTTAATAGAACATTCCACACAAAATTTTAATATCTATAACAGATTAGGGGGTGCCATTGGCATCTCCTTTTTTATATTGTATAGATTTAGCAAGGAGGCATAAAAATGAGAAATAAAAAAGAAAGAGAGTTAATATCATTTGATTATGCAATGAAATATATATTGCGCCAAAAAGATAATTTTGATATATTAGAAGGTTTTTTAATAGCTCTATTAAAAGATGATAATATTAAAATATTAGATTTATTAGAAAGTGAAAGTAATAAAAATTCTCATTCAGCTAAACTAAATAGAGTAGATTTAATAGTTAAAGATAGCAACAAAAGAAAAATGATAATTGAAATACAATATGATAGAGAAGATGACTTTATGGAAAGAGTAATATGGGAAACATCAAAGACTATAGTGGATAATTTAAATGTTGATGAACCATATGGAAATATTGATAAAGTAATTTCGATAAATATATTATATTTTAATTTAGGACGTGGCAAAGGCTATATTTATAGAGGAAAAACAATAATTGAAGATTTAAGTGAGCAATATAATGAAAAAATTAAAAAAAATGTTCCAATAAATGATTTAAAGTTAACTAGAGATGTCTTTCCAGAGTATTATTTCATTATGGTAGATAGATTTCATAATATTATTAACGGTGATTTAGATGAATGGATTTATTTATTCAAAAATAGTGAAATAGATGAAAAATTTAAAGCTAAGCATATTGATAAAGTTCAAGAAAAATTAAGTATATTAAAAATGTCACTAAAAGAAAAACAGAAATATGATGTTCATATAAAAGAAAAGAAAATTGCTAAATCAGTGATAAAAAGTGCAATTGCCGAAGGAGAAGCAAAAGGCAAAGCTGAAGGAAGAGCTGAAGGTAAAGCCGAAACAATAATAGAAATTGCGAAAAGTTTAATAGCTCAAAATATTGATATAGAAATTATAGAAAAAACAACAAAACTAAATATAAATGAAATACAATCTTTAATAACACAACAATTAAAAAAATAATAGGATAAGGAGCAAAGTATGATTGGAAGAATTCATTCTATTGAAACTTGTGGGACAGTTGACGGTCCTGGAATTAGATATATAATATTTATGCAAGGGTGTCCTCTTCGTTGCCAATATTGCCATAATCCAGATACTTGGAAAACTTCAACTGGGGAGCAAATAGATTCAGATGAGATTATAAAGGAAATAATTAAATATAAACCATACATGAAAAATTCTGGTGGAGGTCTTACTATAAGTGGCGGAGAACCTCTTTTACAGCCAGAATTTGTTGCTGATATATTTAAAAAAGCTAAAAAACAAGGAATTCATACTTGTATCGATACTTCTGGATTTATAGGTATTGATAAAATCGGAAATGTATTAGATTATACAGATCTTGTATTATTAGATATTAAATCTTATAATAAGGATGTATATAAAGATGTGACAGGAGTTTCGCTTGAACCAACCCTAAATTTTGAGCAAGAATTGATGAAACGAAATATCCCTGTGTGGATTAGATATGTACTTGTGCCAAATTTAACTGATAATCTAAATGATATTGAAGAATTGGCTAAATATTTAACTACTCTTACCAATGTAGAAAGAATCGATGTATTACCATTTCATAAAATGGGCGAATTTAAATGGAAAGAATTAAATTATGAATATAAGCTAAAAAATACGTTGGAACCAGACGATTCATTAATTAAAGAGACAAAAGAAATATTTAAAAAATACAAATTGCCAATTTTTAATTCATAAGAAAAAAACCTCTGGGATAGAAAAGTTCCCAAAGGTTTTACATATTAACCTAATAATTGAAGTACTTGTTGTGGTATTTGATTTGCTTGAGCAAGCATAGCTTGAGAAGATTGAGATAAAATATTTACTCTTGTAAGCTCAACCATGTATTCTGCCATATCAGTATCACGAATTTGAGATTCAGCTGATTGTAAGTTTTCTGCTGTATTATCTAGATTTTTAACAGTGTGCTCAAGTCTATTTTGAACAGCTCCAAGCTCAGCTCTTTGACGAGATATCATTTCAATAGCAGCATCAATTGTAGTCAGAGCAATATGTGCACTTTCAGCAGTATCTATCTTAGTAGCTGTTAAGCCTAAAGAAGTTGAATCCATAGCTTTAATATTAAGCTGAATAGTTTGGTCATTGTTTGCACCAACTTGGAAAGTAAATTCATTAGGACCTACTGATTCATTCATAATGCCTTGAAGTTTTTGTGCTGCACTTACAACATTATGTGCTTCTACAGAAATTGCACCCCTTCTAAGACTAGCGGCTTGAGTTCTATAGCTAGCAGCTGAAGCTCCAATACCTGCTATAGAAGCTTCTAGACCTGCTAAACTAGCTTTATTAACAGCTACACTTTCTAAAATTTCCTGAGCCTTTTGACCAGTTAAACCAGCAGCTTTTACTTCAAGAGCTGATATTTTTTGCTCAAGATCAATTAATGATTGAGTTGCTCGTTTCATAAGAGTTCCTTCTTCTATACTAGCTGCTACACCCAATGTTGAAGCTTCTGCTTTAATCATGCTGTAGTATTTTACTTGTTGAGAGGCTAATTTTACACGAGCATCTCCCACACTTGCCAATCCTTGTCCTGTTGGATCTCCTTTCAGAAGTTCTTTTTCATTAAATTCAGTTTTATCTGCTGTACTATCAATTTCTGTGATAAGCTGTTGAAGTTCAATATCTAATTTTTTTCTATCTTCTTCAGTATATGTATCATTCATAGCTTGGATAGTCATTTCACGCATTCTTTTTAACATGTCATGACTTTCTCCTAAGGCACCTTCTGCAGTTTGAATTAAAGATATACCATCTTGTGAATTTCTGCTTGATTGGTTTAAACCTTTAATTTGATTTCTCATTTTTTCAGAAATTGCAAGACCAGCGGCATCATCACCTGCACGGTTTATTCTAAGTCCTGAAGAAAGTTTCTCCATTACTCCACCTTGTTGATTTTGAATAATACCAAAATTTCTTTGTGAGTTTATTGCCATTAGGTTAGTGTTAATTATCATTTTAAATTCCTCCTTGAATATAAGCGGCATCCTTGCCTATTAATTTTATTTTTTTTAGGTTTTTATAGATATACGAATTTTAAATAGACTAATATATACTTAAAATATTATTTATGTTATCTATATATTTAATAACCTTTTCAATAAAATATATCGGTACAAGCTAAAGATACTTTATAGTTTATTTGAAAAAAAAATTAGTAAAATATTCCAAAAAATCTTTATAATTATAAGAATAAATAAAAAAGTATACAAAAAAGACATTCACATTAAAAATCAAAGGAATGTCTAATAAACAAAGTATTAAAAAAACAAAATTTATATAATCTAACCTAATAATTGAAGAACTTGTTGTGGTGCTTGATTTGCGTGAGCAAGCATAGTCTGAGAAGATTGGGATAAAATATTTACTCTTGTAACATTAACCATCTCCTGTGCCATATCAGCATCACGAATTTGAGATTCAGCTGATTGTAGATTTTCAGATGTAGTATCTAGATTTTTAATAGTATGATCAAGTCTGCTTTGAACAGCTCCAAGCTCTGCTCTTTGACGAGATATCATCTCAATAGCAGCATCAATAGTATTAAGAGCTATATGTGCACTTTCAGCAGTATCTATTTTAGTAGCTACTAAACCTAAAGAAGTTGAATCCATAGCTTTAATATTAAGTTGAATAGTTTGCTCATTGTTTGCACCAACTTGGAAAGTAAATTCATTAGGACCAACTGATTCATTCATAACACCTTGAAGTTTTTGTGCTGCACTTACAACATTATGTGCTTCTACAGAAATTGCACCATTTCTAAGACTAACAGCTGTAGTTCTATGTTCAGCAGCATCAGCTCCAATCTGTGCTATAGAAGCTTCTAGACCTGCTAAACTAGCTTTATTAACAGCTACACTCTCTAGAATAGTTTGAGCATCTACACCAGTTAATCCAGCAGCTTTTACTTCAAGAGCTGATATTTTTTGTTCAAGATCTATTAATGATTGAGTTGCTTGCTTCATTTTACTTCCTTCTTCTATACTAGCTGCAATACCTAGCATTGAAGCTTCGCCTTTTATTAGGCTATAGTATTTAATTTGTTGAGAAGCTAATTTCACACGAGCCTCTCCCACACTTGCCAATCCCTGTCCTGTTGGATCTCCTTTTAAAAGCTCTTTTTCATTAAATTCAGTTTTATCCGCTGTACTATCAATTTCTGTGATAAGCTGTTGAAGCTCAATATCTAATTTTTTTCTATCTTCTTCTGTATATGTATCATTCATAGCTTGGATAGTCATTTCTCTCATTCTTTTTAGCATATCATGACTTTCACCTAAAGCTCCTTCAGCAGTTTGAATTAAAGATATACCATCTTGTGAATTTCTGCTTGATTGGTATAAACCTTGAACTTGATTTCTCATTTTTTCAGATGTTGCAAGACCAGCGGCATCATCACCTGCACGATTGATTCTAAGTCCTGAAGAAAGTTTCTCCATTACTCCACCTTGCTCATTTTGATTAATACCCAGATTTCGTTGTGAGTTTATTGCCATTAGGTTAGTGTTAATTATCATTTTAAATTCCTCCTTGAATATAAGCGGCATCCTTGCCTATTAATTTTATTTTTTTTTATACTTTTATAGATATACTATATTTATGTTATCTATATACTTAATAATCTTTTCAATAAAATATATCGGTATAAGCTAAAGATATTTTATATCTTATTTCAAAAAATAGTAAAATATTCTAATTTTTCATAATTAAAAAAAAGACATTCACATTTGATAAAACAATAAAAATCAAATGAATGTCCAATAGACGAAGTATTGAAAAAACAAAAAACTCCTTTAGAAAATTTCTAAAGGAGTTATATAATCTAACCTAATAATTGAAGTACTTGTTGTGGTGCTTGATTAGCTTGAGCAAGCATAGCCTGAGAAGATTGGGATAAAATATTTACTCTTGTAAGATTAACCATCTCCGCTGCCATATCAGCATCACGAATTTGAGATTCAGCAGATTGTAGATTCTCAGCTGTATTATCTAGATTTTTAACAGTATGCTCAAGTCTGTTTTGAACAGCTCCAAGTTCAGCTCTTTGACGAGATATCATCTCAATAGCAGCATCAATTGTAGTAAGAGCAATATGTGCACTTTCAGCAGTATCTATCTTAGTAGCTGTTAAGCCTAAAGAAGTTGAGTCCATAGCTTTAATGTTAAGTTGAATAGTTTGATCATTATTTGCACCAACTTGGAAAGTAAATTCATTAGGACCAACTGATTCATTCATAATACCTTGAAGTTTTTGTGCTGCACTTACAACATTATGTGCTTCTATAGAAATTGCACCGTTTCTAAGACTAGCTGCTTGAGTTCTATAGCTAGCAGCTGAAGCTCCAATCTGTGCTATAGAAGCCTCTAGGCCTGCTAAACTAGCTTTATTAGCAGCTACACTCTCTAGAATAACTTGAGCATCTGCACCAGTTAAACCAGCAGCTTTTACTTCAAGAGCTGATATTTTTTGTTCAAGATCAATTAATGATTGAGTTGCTTGCTTCATTTTACTTCCTTCTTCTATACTAGCTGCAATACCTGACATTGAAGCTTCTGCTTTAATCATGCTGTAGTATTTTACTTGTTGAGAGGCTAATTTTACACGAGCATCTCCCACACTTGCCAATCCTTCTCCAGTTGGATCTCCTTTCAGAAGTTCTTTTTCATTAAATTCAGTTTTATCTGCCGTACTATCAATTTCTGTGATAAGCTGTTGAAGCTCAATATCTAATTTTTTTCTATCCTCTTCTGTATATGTATCATTCATAGCTTGGATAGTCATTTCTCTCATTCTTTTTAGCATATCATGGCTTTCACCTAAAGCTCCTTCAGCAGTTTGAATTAAAGATATACCATCTTGGGAATTTCGGCTAGATTGCTCTAAACCTTTAATTTGGTTTCTCATTTTTTCAGATATTGCAAGACCAGCAGCATCATCGCCTGCTCGGTTGATTCTAAGTCCTGAAGAAAGTTTCTCCATTACTCCGCCTTGCTCACTTTGATTAATACCCAGATTTCGTTGTGAGTTTATTGCCATTAGGTTAGTATTAATTATCATATTAAATTCCTCCTTGAATATAAACGGCATCCTTGCCTATTAATTATTTTATTTTCAGGTTTTACTGGTAACAACCTTTTCAAAAATATATATCGACGCAAATAAAAAATACTTTATACTTTTTATAATTTTTTTTGAAAATTATTCCAATTTTTAACTTTTTAAAACTGATAAAAAAAGAGCTAATTCTCTATTCTATAGGAATTAGCCCAATATATATTATTGTAATAATTGTAGAACTTGCTGTGGTGTCTGATTTGCCTGTGCAAGCATAGATTGAGAAGCTTGTGACAAAATATTTACTCTTGTAAGATTAACCATCTCATTAGCCATATCAGCATCACGAATTTGAGATTCAGCAGATTGTAAGTTTTCTGCTGTGTTATCTAGATTTTTAACAGTATGCTCAAGTCTATTTTGAACTGCTCCAAGTTCTGCTCTTTGACGAGATACAATTTCAACAGCAGCATCAATTGTAGTAAGAGCAATATTTGCACTTTCAGGTGTATCTATCTTTGTAGCTGTTAACCCAAGAGCAGTTGCATTCATAGCTTTAATGTTAAGCTGAATAGTTTGATCGTTATTTGCTCCAACTTGGAAAGTAAATTCATTAGGACCAACTGCTTCATTCATAATACCTTGAAGTTTATTAGCCATACTTACAACACCATGTGCTTCTATAGAAATTGCTTGTTCTCTTAAAGCATTTGCTGATGCCTTATAAACAGCAGCTGAAGCTTCGATACCTGCTATAGAAGCTTCTAAACCTGCTAAACTAGCTTTTTGCGCAGCTACACTTTGTAAAATTTTCTGAGCATCTACATCATTTAGCCCAGCAGCTTTCACTTCAAGAGCTGATATTTTTTGTTCAAGATCAAGAAGTGATTGTTTTGCTTGATTTATAAGAGTGCCATTTTCTACAGAATACGCTTCACCTAACTTAGCTTCGTAACTGCCCATTTTAGAATAATAGCTACTTACTATATTAGCTAAGTCTTTATTAGCTGTTGCTACACTATTTAATCCCATTCCAGTAGGATCGCCTGTTAAAAGATTTTGTTCATTAAATTCCGTTTTATCCGCCACACCATCAATTTCTGTGATAAGTTCTTGTAACTCAAGGTCTAATTTTTGTCTATCTTCATCTGTATATGTATCATTCATAGATTGAATAGTCATCTCTCGCATTCTTTTGAGCATTTCATGTGTTTCTCCAAGTGCTCCTTCTGCAGTTTGAATTAAAGAAATCCCATCTTCAGAGTTTCGGCTTGATTGTTGCAAACCTTTAATTTGATTTCTCATTTTTTCTGAAATTGCAAGACCAGCAGCATCGTCTCCTGCTCGGTTAATTCTAAGTCCAGAAGAAAGTTTTTCCATTACTTTTCCTTGTGAACCTTGATTAACTTTAAGGTTTCTTTGCGAATTCATTGCCATTAGATTAGTATTAATTCTCATTTTAAATTCCTCCTTGAATATGTGGCGGCATCCTTGCCTTTTATTTACTAGGTATATTTTTACAATAACCTTTTCAATAATATATATCGGAGTGCATTAAAAATACTTTATAGTTTTTATTATTTTTTTAATTATTTTTTTTATCCAAGTATTGAAAAAGGACTAACTCCATATAGAAATTAGTCCTTTATTTATTTTATTATTGTAATAATTGAAGTACTTGTTGTGGTGCTTGATTTGCTTGTACTAACATAGATTGAGAAGCTTGTGACAAGATATTTACTCTTGTAAGGGCAACCATTTCTGCGGCCATATCAGCATCACGAATTTGAGATTCAGCAGATTGTAAGTTTTCAGCTGTATTATCTATATTTTTAACAGTATGTTCTAGTCTATTTTGAACTGCTCCAAGTTCTGCTCTTTGACGAGATACTATTTCAATAGCAGCATCAATTGATGTTAAAGCTATTCCTGCACTGTAAGTATCATCTATTTTTGTAGCTAGTAATCCAAGAGAAGTTGCATCCATAGCTTTAATACCAATGTCAATAGTTTGTCCATTATTTGCTCCAACTTGGAAAGTAAACTCATTAGGTCCAACGGATTCATTCATAACAGCTTGAACAACTTTAGCCATACTTGTTACAGCATTAGCTTCAATAGAAACAGCTTGTTTTAAACAACTATTTGCCATAGTTTTGTAGCTTGCTGCCTCTGCTTCAACACCTGCCATAGAAGCTTCTAATCCTGCCATACTAGTTCTTAAAGTAGCTACACTTGATAAAATTACTTGTGATTCTGGAGGTAGAGCACCTGCTGCTTGAATTTCAAGAGCTGATATCTTTTCATCAAGATCTATTATAGATTGTTTGATTTGATTCATTTTACTTCCAGCTTCTATACTATAAGCTACTCTTAATACACTATTATGTTTCCCAACATATGCATAGTAGCTTCCTTGATATGCTGCTAAACTTGAACGATAGTTTGCCACACTACGTAATCCTTTTCCTGTTGGATCACCTGTTAAAAGTTTTTGCTCATTAAATTCAGTTTTTACAGCTAATTCATCAATTTCTGTAATAAGTTGTTGAAGCTCAAGATCTAATTTTTGTCTATCTTCATCTGTATAAGTATCATTCATAGATTGAATGGTCATTTCTCTCATTCTTTTTAACATATCGTGAGTTTCAGCAAGTGAACCTTCTGCAGTTTGAATTAAAGATATACCATCTTCACTATTTCTACTTGCTTGATTTAATCCTTTGATTTGATTTCTCATTTTTTCAGAAATGGCAAGACCAGCTGCGTCATCTCCTGCACGATTAACTCTAAGACCAGAAGAAAGCTTCTCCATTACGCTACCTTGCTCTCCTTGATTAATCCCTAGGTTTCTTTGTGAATTCATTGCCATTAAGTTATTATTAATTCTCATTTTAAATTTCCCCCCATAATATATTAAACTGTGTTGTCTACTGTTTAGACGTTTTATCTTTTTAATGCTTTACAATATAATATATCGGACTAATTTCAAAATACTTTAAGACTTTTTTCAACTTTTTTTTGGTTTTTTCTGGATTATATACCATTTTTATGGAAAATAAAACAAGAGTTAAAATGAAAAAAGTCTTCAAGAAAAATATCTCAAAGACTTTTATAATTATTGTAATAATTGAAGAACTTGTTGTGGTATTTGATTTGCTTGTGCTAGCATGGCTTGTGATGCTTGCGCTAAAATATTGGTTCTTGTAAGAGCAACCATTTCTTCTGCCATATCAGCATCACGAATTTGAGATTCAGCAGATTGTAAGTTTTCTGCTGTATTATCAACATTTTTTACTGTATGTTCTAGTCTATTTTGAACTGCTCCTAGTTCTGCTCTTTGGCGAGATACAATTTCAATAGCAGCATCAATAGAAGTTAACGCTATTCCTGCACTTTCAGGAGTATCTATTTTTGTAGCTACTAATCCCAGAGCAGTTGCATTCATCGCTTTTATACCGAGCGTAATATCTTGTCCATTGTTTGCTCCTACTTGGAAAGTAAATTCATTAGGGCCAACTTCTTCATTCATAGTTGCTTGCAGTGCTTTTGCTACACTAGTAACTGAAACAGCTTCTGTTAAAATAGCTTGACGCAAACAACTATTTGCCATAGTTTTGCAGCTTGCTGATCTTGATTCTTCAGCTGCCATGGAAGCTTCTAATCCAGCTAGACTAGTTTTTAAAGCAGCAACTGATGTTAAAACTTTTTGAGCCTCAGCTGGCAACGCACCTGCAGCTTTAACTTCACAAGCTGATATTTTTTGTTCCATATCTATAATACTTTGCTTTAGTGTTAACATTTTACTGTCGTTTTCTATACTATAAGCTTTCCCTAATGTACTTGCATAATTTCCTAATTTGTCATAATAACTGGCTTGTACAGTAGCTAATAATTTACGTTGAACAGCAACTTTATCTAATCCCATTCCAGTAGGATCACCAGTCAAAAGTTTTTGTTCATTAAATTCAGCTTTAACAGATATTTCATCAATTTCTGTTATAAGTTGTTGAGCTTCTAAGTTTAATTTTTGGCGATCTTCTTCTGTGTAAGTATCATTCATAGCTTGAATAGCCATTTCACGCATTCTTTTTAGCATGTCATGATTTTCACCAAGAGCTCCTTCAGCGGTTTGGATTAAAGATATACCATCTTGAGCGTTTCTACTTGCTTGATTTAATCCCTTGATTTGATTTCTCATTTTTTCAGAAATTGCAAGACCAGCTGCATCATCCCCTGCTCTGTTAATTCTAAGTCCTGAAGAAAGCTTTTCCATTACCCCACCTTGCTCGCCTTGATTAATTCCCAGATTTCTTTGTGAGTTCATCGCCATTAAATTAGTATTTATTCTCATTTTAAGTTCCCCCTGTTGTGTATGTGTTTATATTTGAATTTTTATATTTATAACAACTTTACATATAATATATCGGTATAATTCAAAAATATCTTACAATTTTTTTCAACTTTTTTTTGGTTTTTTCTGGTTTTTATACCATTTTACTGGTAGTTTTTTGTCATAATTGAAGTATTTACTGTCAGATTTGATTTGACATTATATAATATATCGGAAATATACAAAAATACTTTAAGATTTTTTTATATTTTTTTTGTTTATATAATAAATTTTAACAAGATTGTATCTTATATTCTAATAAATCTAGTACAGCACTTGCTATATTTCGACCTTTTCCTTTATAAGGATAGTGATGGATATGAATTGCAGGATTAAAATTGAGCTCTATAATAGAATAATTTTTATTATGAGCAGTTATATCTTCTATCATCATGTCAACTCCACATATATTAGCTCCTGCAGAATGAGCAGCTCTTACAGCGATTTCTTTAAAATAAGGAGCTATATCATCAGTATAGTCTATACTATCTCCACCAGTACTTATATTGGAATTTTCTCGTAAATAAACTATTTCATTAAGTTTTGGTATATAATCAAAATTTAGGGATTGTTGTTTTAAAAATAGAGCAGAATTTTCATCCAAATAAATTTTTTCAAGTGGAGTTTTATATCCTTTACCGCGTAATGGATCTTGATTTTTTATTTCTACTAGCTCACGAATGGATAAATTTCCATTTCCAATTACATTTGCAGGAACTCTATTTAAAATTCCTATAACTTTATCACCAATGACAATAAAGCGATATTCATTTCCTTTTGCAAATTCTTCTACTAAAATAGTATCATCATATTTAAAAGCAATTTCAGTTGCTCCAAGTAGGTCTTCCATTGAAGCAGGTTCTTTAAAGATGCTAATTCCTAAACCAAAGTTAGTAGATTTAGGCTTAATTACAACTGCTCTTTCTTGGTATTTATTTAGAATAGATTTTTTATTTGCAATATCAACCACAGCAGTTATCTCATCACCTTTGGGAACATTAATGTTATTATCTGAGAGTACTTTTTTAGTAACAAGTTTATTTTCCATAATGAGCATACTTATATACGTATCTTTTGAAGTTTTCGTAGCTTGTTTAATATATTCAATATGTCCATTTTGCTCTAGGCGAATAAAGTTGTCTAATGGATCAATAACATTTATGTTTATCCCTCTTTTAATGCTCTCTTTAATAATTTGTTGTGTTGATAATTCAAGATTTTCAAAGCCTTTAAGCAAATATCTATTATTATAAGCATCTTGTTTATATGCTTTTGCAAGTTCGAGATGTGTGTTTATATATCCATTTTCTCTAACTTTAGAAAAAATTTTATGAGCATAAGTCTTTTTTGGGTCTTCTATTTTTTTTAATTGATATTCTATTGAATCGTTTAATTCTAAATTTAAAGTTTCATTTATATTTTTTATTTCTAATAGTATTTCTTTGGCCCAATCAGATTTTTTTACTTCTTTCCCATCCATCAATAAAAATGTATCTAAAAAACCATGTTGTGCAATAGTAAATTGATTTTTGTTAGAATCTTTTTGAAAATTTTTATAGTTACTTTCTTCTTTTAATAAAAGAAAAATATTAAAAATACTTAAAAACTCTAAATCTATTTTTTTTATACCTGCTTTATCAAAAGGATTAATATCTATGCTTCTAAACTCCAGATAATTTATACCATCTTCCTTAAGAGATGTTAGTAAATCATCATTATTATAAGCTTTTATGCGAACTTGAGCATATAGCTCTTTAGGACTTTCAATTTTATTTTCAATTACAAAATTATTTATACTTTCTACATAGGCAGTTATATTAGTATAATCAGGATACAAATCATTTTTGTTTGCATATCCACATTCACCGTTTCTATAAGATAATGCTCCTTTGCTACTACAACTATCGATATATTCATTTTCTAATCTGTCAATAACTTCTTTTTCATACGTCTTATGAACAACACTGCTCCCGCCTAATAAATAAATTATTAGCCATCTATATCTTAAATAATTTCTAGCTACCTTCAAATAACAATCATTTCTAAATTCTTTGTATTCCGTATCTTTACTCGAAGCTTTATATAGCTCATCTATTATTTTTTCGTTAAAAGAAAAATTATAGTGTATGCCTGAAACAACTTGCTTTTTACCACCATATTTTTGTAATAAATGCATCCTATAACAATATGCTTGAGCTCCTTTTTCAGTATGACAAAATGTTGCAATTGGAATTTGAGCATCATCTGGCAATGTACAAGGCATAGATTGTGGCCAAATATATTCATCTCCTATTTCCAAAACTGCTATATTATACAAATTTTCAAGAAAATCATATACTTGAGTTGCATTCTTTAAGGCAGGTGTTATAAATTCTAATTGACTTTCTGAAAAGTCAGTTGTGATATAAGGATTTAATAATTTACCACCAAACACATCAGGGTGTTTTGTGGTTGCAAGATTACCTTCCACATCACATCTTAAGCCTTCTCTTTCAACACCAATATGTTGTGTTAAAATTTCTTCAGTCGTTAAATTAATTTTAATAGTATTAATCATTTTTTCCTCCATCTTTAACTAAAACTAGCAAGAATTTTCCCACCTTTATAGGCGTAGGGATGAATTGCTAAAATCTCTTGACTTTATAAACTAAATATAATATAATCAGTTTATAGTTCAGGGGCGGGACGACCCGTAGAGCTTGCTAAATTACTGAACATTGGTTCGGCTTACGCAAGAAGCCCACACTTCTATAAGTGGGGGTAGTTCACTTTTATATACAAATAAGAGAAAGGTCTCCGATAGTATACGGAAACCTCTTTTTTAGGGAATATCAAATTACAAATTTAAATTTTTAAATCACCTTCTTTAAGATATCCAAATTTTCTAAATAATATTCCAATTAAAGAACAAATTATTCCAGGTAATATAAAACAAACCATTATTAGACCTATCCATGTAAATGATGTTGGAGAAATACTTATTGCTCCATTTAATAAAGCAGCTTCACTTGGTGAAAACCAACCTGTTATAGTTCCAATTTGTCCAACAAAACCACAAGTACCCATTCCACTAGATATTGGTTCTCCATTCATTTCAAGTTTAAAAAATACTGTAGAAATTGGACCAATAATTATAGATGTAATTATTGGAGGTAACCAAAGAATAGGTTTTTTGACAAGATTTGGCATTTGTAACATTGAAGTACCTATTCCTTGTGAAACAATTCCTGAAATACCATTATCTTTAAATCCCATAAATGCAAAACCTATCATATGAGCACAACATCCAGTAAGAGCTGCTCCGCCTGCAAGACCAGTAATTGAAAAAGCTGCACAAATAGCTGCTGATGATATTGGTAAAGTTAAAGTAATTCCAACAACTACTGCAATAATAATTCCCATAAAAAATGGTGCGAGCTCAGTTGCCCACTGAATAAAATTTCCAATTGACATTGCTATATTAGCTATGTATGGTGCAATGCTTAATGATAAAAATGTTCCTACACAAATGGTTATAGTTGGGGTGACCAAAATATCTATTTTTGTTTCCTTTGAAACAAATTTACCGCATTCAGCTGCAATAATGGTAATAAAAAGAACTGCTAATGGACCACCCGCTCCGCCTTCTATATTTGCAATAAATCCAACAGTTGTAAGAGAAAATAAAACAAGTGGTGGAGATTTTAATGCAAATCCAATTGCAATAGCCATCGCAGCTCCTGACATTTGAGATGCAAAAGAGCCTGTAGAAATTAATATTTCAATACCAATTTGTTGACCTACTATTTTAAGAATGGTACCTATTAAAAGTGAGCAAAAAAGACCTTGTGCCATCGCTGATAATGCTGCTATACCATAACGATTTAGAGAAATTTCAATATCCTTTTTTTTTAGAAATTTAGTCATTTTATAGCCTCCTAAGATAGTTAATAATTTATTATAAAATTGTAAATACTTTATGTCAATATATATTGTATAAAAGCCTTGAAATATAATGCTTAAATTGTTAAAATAGAAGTATTATATTAATTGGAGGGTTAGTCATGGAAGTGTTAAGAACTATTCTTACTGTAATATTTGTAATTGCTTCTGTAGCGATTATTATAATTGTTCTAATGCAAGAAGGTAAATCAACAGGTCTTAGTGGAATGACAGGGGAAACTGAGAATACATTTTGGGCTCAAAATAAAAAGAATTCATTAGAAGGAAAATTTGAACGTTTTACTAAATTTACCGCTGCACTTTTTATTATTTCAGCATTATTTCTTGGAGTTTTATAAAAAAGAGCTATTGCACATTTGATGCAATAGCTTTAAAAAATTTAAAATGTCATAATATCTAGAATTTCTTCATATGTCATATCAGGGGTAAAATTAAATGTTCCTTTTTGTAACACTCTTGATTTACCTTGTTGTTTTACATAGTTGTTAAAGTCTTCTGCGTTGTTAATTATTCCATTTTCTTTTAGTATAAAAGAAATTGTATCTGATCCTATATTTGGTGGTATAACAACTTCTATTACAGTTGGCTTAAGTATTGGCTCAGGTTCAGGTATTGGTTCAGGCTCGGGTTCAATTATCGGTTCAATTATTATTGATTCAAGTATTGGCTCAGGCTCGGGTTCAATTATTGGTTCAGGTTCGGGTTCAATTATTGGCGGTGACTTTTGTATTTCAGGTGGATTATATGCTGGAATGTTTTCTACAATCTCAATTTCTTCTTTGCCTAGTTCTTGGATTAGAATTACGCTTCCGCTAAGTAGAAGACAAATACCAATAACTAGTACAGTTGCCCATAGTTTATTCATTTAAAGTATCCTTTCTATTTTTAGTTAGATTGAGGATTAATTCAATTTCTCCTTTGCCCCTGTTTAATTGTTTTGCTATTTGTGTTATGCTATAACCACTTTTAGCAAGAGTTACAACTTTTTTATCTTCTTCATTTAAATCTTCATAACTACGCAAATTGTGTTGTACTTCTTGAACCAAATCAAAATTTTGTTTAGGTCTAAAAATATTTTTTGATGACTTTTGAGGTAATATTATCACTTCTTTTAATGCTTCTTGTGTAGAAAATGGAGGAACAGGAGATGGCACTTTCTTCCGATTTTCAGCAATAATTTTAAAGATACTTATTAAAGTTAATATAGTTCCTATTCCTGTTAAAATTAATCCCGTATATATCATGCTAACTGCTCCTTTAATATAAAAATAATTTTATCAAATTGATAAATCTAATTTAGTTTGAGTAGTTTTTTCTTTTTTATTTTTAGGTTCTCCACGATTACCATCTTTATTTATTTCACTCGATTTTTCCATTTTTATAACACGTTCACTTTGACGTTTTGTTTCTTTAACATTTTCAACTGCGATCCAAGTTTGCTCTAAAATAGGTGCAACTTTATCAAATTCAGCAGTTTTTGTTACTTGTTGAGTATTCATATATAATGTTTGTGTATCAATAGGTCTAATCATATTAATCACTCCTAACTATTTATAAAGGGAAAACTACATTATATTTTTTGAGCTTATTACGTAATTTTACCATTAATTTTGAATGGATTTGTGATACTCTTGATTCAGAAACTTCAAGAATTAAACTTATTTCTTTTAGAGTTAATTCTTCGTAATAATAAAGTTTAATAAGCAATTGCTCACGCTCATTTAAAGCAAGTATTTCACGCTCTAAAATTTCTAATGCTTCTTTATTTTCAAGCTCTTGATAAGGTGTTTTTGTTGCAGGATCTTCTATATTAAATTCATATAATTCACTTTCGTCAATTGAAACTAAAGTACTTATATTTGTATCTTGCACTAATTTATTATATTCAGTTTCGTTTATATTTAGTTCTTTTCTTATATCACCATCAGTCGGACTATGACCTATCTTTGCTTCTACTCTTTCATATGCTCTAATATATTCTTTTTGTTTTTGTCTAATAGAACGTGGAACCCAATCAAGTTTACGGATTTCATCAATTATTGCTCCTCTAATTCTTAATGAAGCATATGTTTCAAATTTAATTTTTTTATCATAATCATATTTATCAATTGCATCTATTAAGCCTATAACACCAAAACTTAACAGATCATCTAATTCTAGATATGTGTTTAAATAAATACCCAGCCTACCTGCTACGATTCTAACGAGGGGTGCATAGTGCTCAATGATTTGTTCTTTTAATTTCCTCGATTTTGTTTTTTTGTATTTATCCCATATCTTATCTATATTCGTCACTTGTTGCACCACCTCTTTCTATATTTGTTTCTCACTCTTACCAATAGCTCTAACCAATAATCCACCCGTATTAAGATCCAATATAATTGTACGTCCATAATTTTGTCCTGTATCATTTGCTTTTATAGGAATATTTAACTCTTGTAAAATTTTTTTTGTTGCTATTATATTCCTATCACCTATTCTTAATGCATTATTATTTGTTGATAAATTAAACATTTGAGCTCCACCTGCCATTTTAGCAACTATGTTATTTTTTTTTGCTCCTTTTTTAAGCACTTCTTGTAACAATTTTGGTATACCTGTATCAGCAAACTTGGCAACGTTATCATTATTTTTTATCTCTTTACTATTTGGCAACATTATATGAACCATGCCACCGATTTTACTTATAGGATCATATAATGTTACACCTACACATGAACCAAGACCTATAGTTATAATTTTTTCTGGCGATTTACCTGTTTTTAATTCTGCTATGCCTACTTGTATTGTGTCATTCATAATAACTATTCACTGCTTTCATTAGTTTACGCTCAGTTTTTTTATCTAAGATAAACAAGTAATTTCCTTGTAATAGAATTTGTTCGCATTCAAAATAAGTTCTTATTAGCAACGTATCTAAATATTCGTCACAAAATTCTATTAAAGGAATAGACATTATTGCAGTTGCCATATCCATTACAATTTTCGGAGTTGATTGTTTTATAGTAAGATTTACAAATGTGCCAATAGCATTTAAATAGTTTCCAGCAAGTATATTTCCAAATTCGCTTAAGAGTGATAATTCTAATTCATCTAATTCATGTAAATTATTAACTTTTTTATTAAGAACAACTGATATAATTTCTTTAGCACTTTCTTCTTCTAATACAAACATTAATACAGCACGCAAATCACCAACTAATTCTATTATATTGGCTACAATAAAACAATCTTCTTCGGGGTATATTTTACTAATTTCCGAAATATCTTTTACTTCAACTTGTACTATATTCATATATATTTTTTTATTTAATAATTGGCTTAGGGCAGTAATTGCATTGCCTGCCCCAATATTTGCTACTTCTGTTAATGCATCAAGAGTATAGCAGTGCCATTCATCTCGGAGTCTTGGCATATAATCAATCTCCTATTCCAAATGCAACCTCTACTAGTCTTTCATGATTTAGTAAAGTTACGATTTCATCACCGTTGTCTACTTTACCAACACCTACAATATAGCTTGAATCAATTTTACCTTGCATAGTGGCAGTTCCTTCAATCTGGCTTGAGTCAATATTTAAAACTTCTTTTACTTTATCAACTATACATCCAACCATAGTATCTTCCATTCTAAGTATCATAATACGTGTTGCATCTGTACTGGGTATTTCTGTCATTTGAAATAGTCGTCTAATATCAATTACTGGAATAATTTCTCCTCTTAGATTCATTACTCCACGTATTGCTACTGGAGATTTAGGTACACGCATTATGCTTTTTATCCGCTCAATAATTTGTACGCTTTGTATGTCTATGCCAAAATTTTGCTTATCCATTTCAAAAACTACATACTGTTTCATAACTTCCTCCTTTTAAACCAATGTATTGATATCCAAAATTAGAGCAACTTCTCCATTACCTAATATGGTTGCACCAGCTATCATATGAATATTATTTAAATATTTACCTAAAGGTTTAATTACAATTTCTTGTTGGCCAATTAGCGAGTCTACCACAAAGCCCACTTGCTTTTCGCCTTTTTTAACTATTACAACTATTAAATCTTCTGTATTAGTTGATGGAAGTTCTAGTATACTGTCTAATCTTACTACTGGAATAACTTGATTTCTAAGAACAATTACTTCTTGATTTTGAACTTGTTTAATTTCATCTTGATGAATATTTTCGATATTTTGAATGTTATTTAATGGAATAGCATATTTTTCAGAGCTAATATTTACCATTAATGCTTGGATTATAGCTAATGTCAGTGGTAATCTTACTATAAATCGGCTACCTTTACCAAGCTCTGTGACAATTTCTACATTTCCACCTAATGTAGTTATTTTGCTTTTTACAACATCTAATCCAACACCACGCCCTGAAAGATCAGTAATTTTTTTTGCCATACTAAAGCTAGGTTTAAACAGTTGCTCTAGTACTTCTTGCTCACTCATAGCATCGGCCACTTCTTGTGGAGTTCCTCGTTCTACTGATTTGGCTCTTATTTTTTCAACATCAATTCCACGACCATCATCTTCTACTTCTATGACTACACTATTTCCATCCTGATAAGCTTGTAATTTAATAGTTCCTTTTTCTGGTTTTTCAATTTCTTTTCGTTCTTTTGTAGTTTCAAGACCATGATCAGCTGCATTTCTAAGTAAGTGAATTAGTGGGTCACCAATTTCATCTATAACAGTTCTATCAAGTTCTGTTTCTTCTCCAGACATAACGAGCTCAATATTTTTACCAAGTTTACGAGATACGTCACGAATAAGTCGTGGAAAACGATTAAATACAGTTTCTACTGGTACCATTCGAACTTTCATTACGGCATCATGTAAACTTGTTGTAACTCGCTCTAAATATTCAACAGAATCGCTATAATTAGTTTCAGAATTTGATGCATTATTAGTTTCAGTTATACCTTCTAATTGTGTTTTAACAATGATTAACTCGCTTACAAGATTCATAAGTGTATCTAATCTGTCAATATTAACACGAACACTCTTACCTGCAACGTTGACTTTGTTAGTAGCTTCTTCTTTAGTAGGCTTTTTTTGAGCAGTAGGTGCAACTGCTGGTTTTTGTGGAGCTGACACTTCTTGTTCTTGTTGATTTGAAGCTTGTTCTTGTACTTCTTCTTGTTCTTGCACTTCTTCTTGAGCTGATTTTTCAGATACTGAGTGTAAATCTTCTATAGTTACTCCATCTATTTCAGCGATAGCCATTATTATTTCCTGAATACGCTCTAAAGATTCTTGTGTTGTAAATACAACCATGAATTCTCTATCAAATTTTTCTTCTTCAATATCTTGACTAGATGGAATACAATGTATAATATCACCCATATCTCCAAGTTCTGAATATACTATAAATGCTCTTGCAGCCTTTAACATACAGGTTTCTGATATAATTACATTTATTTTAAATACATTCATTCCATCTTCAAGGGCTTGTTTTCTAACAACTTCTACAGAATCAGGAAGCTTTAAGTTTGAAGATGTTGAGTTTGTATTAGAACTATTCTCTGAATTTGATGTACTAGCTTTGGTAGCAGGTTGAGCACTTACAAAATCTCCTTTAAGTATTGCTTCTAATTGATTAATTAAATGAGAATAGCTTTCATCACCTTCTGAAGATGTATTAATAATTTGATCGACATAATTTTCTAATGCATCTAAACACTGAAACATTATGTCTAACATCTCGGTTGTTACATGCAATTTGCCATTTCTTATTTCTGATAGAACATTTTCAAGAACATGGGTTAAATGTTGCATTTTCGTAAATCCCATTGTTCCGGCCATTCCTTTAAATGTATGAGCAACTCTAAATATTACGTTTACGACTTCAATTTCTTCAGGAGTTGCTTCTAATAAGAGTAAATTTTCATTTAAAGTTTGAAGATTTTCTTTTGATTCTTCTATAAATACTTGCAAATATTGTGACATATCCATAATTTTTTACCTCTCTAACTTTTTTATTAGAATTGACATTTCATTAATACCTACACTATAATCTTTTGTAGATTGCTCTTGGCAACCGAGCTTTATTTATCCTGCATGATAATTAATCTTTTTTTACTTTTGTACTCTTCTGTAAGTAAAATTTGCTTGCGAGTGATGGAAATAGCTTATCTATATCTTTATAATGCATATTAGTTATTGGTCTTGAGGCATTAATTATTTTGCATTGATGTTCATCTAGTGGTTACCACCCGACTGTATCACCTATGCTCACCTTCTAGTTAATATTCGTCTTAATTTATTAACAAGAGGCTCTTTATCTATAGCTTGAAATGTTTGAAATTGTAATAAATTTTTAGCTATATTATTATATGCTATGCTAGATAGAGAATTTCTATTTATATAATATATAGGTTGACTTTTTCGTACAGCCTTAACAAGGTTTGTGTCATAAGGGATACAGCCCTTAAAATCTAAATTTACATTTAAAAAAGATTTTGATACAGTCTCTATTTTTTTGAATACAGCTATTCCTTCGTTAGCAGAATCAACTCCATTTAAAATAACATTATATTTTGCTTCAACAAAAAAATCTTTTGTAAATGTTTTTAATAAAGCATATGCATCTGTTATAGATGAAGGGTCAGGTGTTACAATCAGGCATACTTCATCAGCCATTTCACAAAATTTAATTACTATATCATTAATTCCTGCTCCAGTATCAATTAGAACTATATCTGCAATATCTGCGACAGAACCAAGTTCTAGAGCTACTTTTTCTATTTGAAACTTATCTAAATATAACATTTCTTTTACACCATTGCCACCTGATATAAAGGATATTCCATAGTGGGTGGTAGTAATTACTTCTGGTAAACTTAAATGACCTGCTAGTAAATGAGCTAAATTATATCTTGGTCTAACACCTAGGATTAAGTCAATGTTTGATAATCCAAAGTCTGCATCTAATATAAGTACTCGTTTTCCAAGCTCCTTGAAAGCTAATGCAATATTTGCAGTAAAATTACTTTTGCCAACACCGCCCTTTCCACTAGTAACAGTAAATATTTTAAGATTAGTACTATTTGGAGATTTATTATTTACTTTATCTCTTAAAGAACTCGCTTGATCACTCATATTTTACTCTCCCTAATAATAATCTGACGTATTTTAGAGTTTCAAATTTTTCAATATCTTCTGGAACATTTTGTCCTGTTGTAATATAAGCTATTTCTGTTTTGGTATATGAAGCAATATTGATTAAATTACCCATACCATCTGTTTCATCTAATTTGGTAATAATAACAGCAAATTTATCAACCAAATTTTGATAAATTGGGATAATACTTTGTATGTCTTTGTATTGGGTATTCATATTCAATACCAGAAATACTTGTTTGTCTTGAACAGTTGCTAATAGTTCTTTTAATTCTTCCAATTGTGTAAGATCTTTATGAGAACGACCGGCTGTGTCAATAAAGATATAGTCAGCATCTTTCCATTTTTGTAAATATTTTGGTATATCAGACGGTTCAAATATTGTTTCTATTTCTACACCTAATATTTCAGCATATGTTTTAAGTTGAGCAACTGCAGCAATTCGATAAGTATCGGCCGTTAGTAAAACAACTTTCTTATTTTCTTCTAAAACTTTTATTGCTGTTAGCTTTGCTATTGTTGTAGTTTTTCCTACTCCTGTTGAGCCTACAAAAAAGTTAACTTTTGGAAGATTATAATTAAATTTTGGCATAAGTCGGTTAAGAGTTTCATATAATACTCGACTTACGCTCTCAATGCTATTTTCTTTTACTTGACTTAAAATATCATCAATTATAGCTTCTTCAATTCCTTCTTCTAACAATGCGGGTTTTAACGTATCATAGAAGAGATTTGAATTTTTTTCTTTTGAATCTCGGGGAGGGAGAGTCAGTTGTACTAAATCTGTTTTATTTTTAGTCTCTGAAAGTGTGTCAGATAATTTTTTTATAAAATCTGCACCAACATTTTCTTCTGATAATGTGGGTGCTTTAAATTCAGTCTTTGAGATATCAGTCAAAATAGGATTGTCGTCTAAGGCAATTGTAATACTCCAACTGCCTTTTTGAAACATTCCAAATAATCCATATTTTTTTTCTTCAGCACTATTTACAATAATTGCAGTATTTCCATATTCTTTAGCTATTTCATCTTTAATAGTTTGTTCGTCTTTACCTGTAATTTTTAAAATTCTCATTAAGCGCTCACCATTCCTATAGATTGAATTTCAACATTTGATGCAATTTCATTATAAGAAATTACTATTAAATCAGGGATGTATTGATTAGTTAACTGTTTAAAATATATCCTAACAATAGGAGATGTTAAAATAATAGGCATAAGTCCTATTGATGTTAATTTATCAACTTCTTTTTTTAGGTTAGATATAATTTTTTGTAATACACCTGGGTCAAGAGCTACATATGAACCTTGCTCAGTGTGTTGAACCGCTCCCATAATCAACTGTTCTATAGCAGGATCTAATGTAATTACCTGATTAGTTTTTCCTATAAATACTTTTTTAGAAATCGCCCTTGCTAGACCTTGTCGTACATATTCTGTGAGTACATCTGTATCTCTTATAGAGCTTGCATAATCTGCAAGAATTTCACAAATTGTTGGTAAATCTCTAATGGATACACTTTCTCTTAGTAAATTTGATAAAACTTTTTGTATATCTCCAAGTGAGAGTAATTTTGGTGTTAAATCCGTTAAAAGTGCTTCATGTTGGTCTTTTATATTGTCAAGTAATGATTTAGTATCTTGTCTAGAAAGAAGATCAGCAATATTTGCTCTAATTACTTCTGTTAAATGTGTTGCAATTATAGATGGACCATCAACAACGGTGTATCCTCTTATCTCAGCTTTTTCTCGTTGAGCTTCATTTATCCATAATGCTGGTAACCCAAATGCCGGTTCGATTGTTTTAATACCTTCTATTTCTTCTTCTACATAGCCAGGGTCCATTGCCATATAATGGTCAAACATTATCTCACTTCTTGCAATTTCTATACCTTTAATTTTTATGCTATATACGTTTGGAGGAAGTTGAATATTATCCTTTATACGTATAATTGGTACTACAGTGCCAAGTTCAAGTGCAATTTGTCTTCTAATCATTATAACCCTATCAAGCAAATCTCCTCCTTGTGAGGTATCTGCAAGAGGAATAATTCCATATCCAAATTCAAGTTCAATTGGGTCAACTTGCAGAAGTCCCAATACATTTTCAGGTTTTCTAATTTCTGATGCTTCAATATCTTCTTGCTCAATTTCTTTTTCCACTTCTTTAACTTGCTGCAATCTATTAAGACGTCTACCTAATATTATCCACAGTACTCCAATAGGAACTGTAAACATAGGTCCAATTGGTGTTGATAGACCTAAAGCAATGATTGCAAATGCTGCAAGATATAATACAAGAGGGGAATATGCAAACTGGCCAAGGATTGCTGAACTGACTCCATTTTCTTGCTCTGTTTTTGTAACCAAAAGACCAGTTGCTGTTGAAATGAAAAGCGCGGGTATAGCACTTACTAAACCATCTCCAATTGTTAGGATGGTATATGTATTAAGTGCCTCCATAATCTCCATATCCAAGTATATAATACCTATTATAATTCCTGCAAGTATATTTATAAATGAAATCATAATACCAGCCATTGCGTCGTTTTGTACAAATTTTGATGCTCCGTCCATAGCTCCATAAAAACTAGCTTCATCTTGAATTTTTTTTCGTCTTAATTTTGCCATATTCTCATCTATATAGCCTGAGTTTAGGTCTGCATCTATTGCCATTTGTTTACCTGGCATTGCATCTAATGTAAACCTTGCTGCAACTTCTGCAACACGCCCAGAACCTTTTGTAATAACCATAAAGTTTACTATGGAAATTATTATGAATATGATAACCCCAATTACCAAATTACCATCTGAAACATATACACCAAAAGCTTCTATTACTGGACCTGCATAAGCTTCTGTAAGTATAAGTCTTGTAGATGCAATATTAAGTCCTAGTCTAAATATTGTTGTTACAAGTAACATGGTGGGAAATAATGATAAGTCGAGAGATTCTTTTGAAAACAAGGCACTTAGCAAAATCATTGCTGCTATTGAAATATTTATTATTAAGAGCAAACTCAACATTTGTTCTGGCAATGGTATTAATATAAGTGCTAATATTAATAGGACAAATACTCCTAAAATTGCATCTCCTGCTTTCATGTTTACCTCCTAAGCTCTATTTTCTAATTGGTATACAAATGCCAAAACCTCAGCTACTGCTTCATATAGCTCTTGTGGGATAGCATTGCCTATATCTACTGTATAATAAAGAACTCGTGCCAAGGGCTTATTTTCTACTATTTTAACACCCGCTTCACTTGCCACTTCTTTTATTTTTTTTGCCATATTGTCTGTCCCTTTTGCAACTACAACAGGTGCTACTCCGTTTACACGGTCATAATAAATTGCAACTGCAAAATGAGTCGGATTTGTTATTATAACGTCTGCTTCTGGTACTGCTTTCATCATACGAGCTACAGACATTTCTCGCATTTTTTGTTTTATCTTGTTTTTGACTTGAGGGTCTCCTTCTGATTGTTTAAATTCTTCTTTTACATCGTGTTTTGTCATTTTAATACTATCTTCAAATTTATATTGCTGCCATTTATAATCAGCAAATGCTAATGCCAAAAAAGATAACCCAACGTTAGTCCCTGCACGTCTTATAATATCAACAATATAAATGGCAATATTATCAATAGTTAAATCATAAAAAGTTAAAAATAATGGAATTTCTGCTATTATTGTATTATAAAACACGGAACCTAAAATAATTAACTTAAAAAGATTTTTTAAAAGATCTACCAAAGAGTCCTTTAATCCAAATAATTTTTTTAATCCATTAACAGGATTAAACTTATTAAATTTAGGTTTTAAAGGCTCCCAAGTGACTTGAAACCCTACTTGTACATAGCTTGCCATAAATGCTACAATAAATAGTACAATAAATAGTATACCATTAATTATAATTATGTCCAGTAAAGATTGGCGAATTATGTTCAAAAAATATGCCAGCTCAAAATTTTTAACAGTAGGTTGCATTTGTTGAGCAACGTCATGGAATACTTTGGCAGTGAGGCTTAAATAATTTGAACCTAATAAATGCATGACTACAAAAAAAGCAAGCAAAATAAGTGCAGTATTAACTTCCGTACTTTTTGCAACTTGCCCTTTTTTTCTTACATCACTACGTTTTTTGCTTGTTGCATCTTCTGTTCTGCCTTCTTGTTCTGCCTTACCGAAAAACTGTAAATTATATTCCATTATTCAACCCCTCTAGTAGCTCAAAATACGTGTTTTTCATATAATTGATTATAATATTTGAATATTCAGGTAAATAATTAATTATAACAATTAAAAGTGTAATTAGGATTAATGATTTAAGCGGAAGACCTATTACAAACATATTCATTTGTGGCACTGTACGAGCTAATATACCAAGTCCAACATCGATTAACAAAATAACTCCTAGAATTGGTGTTGCAAGTCTAAAACCAAGCTCAAAAAATATTGCTACAGCATCTAATATAGTTATGCTTATAGAAGGATTAAAGATTGCAGCTCCTACTGGAATATATTCAAATGTTTTAACAAGAGCACTTATAAAATAATGATATCCTCCCGAGACTATAAAGAGTGTTGAAAAACCTAGAGTTAAAAATCTACCTAAAACTGGAATTTGAGCCCCAATAGTAGCATCGAAAAATTGACTCATAGAAAGTCCACCTTGGTTTGACCATAGTTGCCCCGTAAAGTTTAATACTTGGAAAAATATTAGTATTCCAAACCCTAATACAAGTCCAACTAATATTTCTCTTATAATTAAAATACCATATCCTAAAAAACTTTCTGTGTAAGCAAGTGTACCTTGAGGTATTGTAAAAAATACTATCATTGTTAAAACAATACTTAATATTGCTACAACAGTTGCAGGCATTTTAGTTTCTAATATAACAGGCATTACAGATATCACTGCTACAATTCTTACAAATACTAAAAGCCAAATATCGGTATACATATATAAATCTAATATACTTTCCATATTGCACTACCCATATATAATAAAATCAGAAAATTTTGAAATAACATTTGTAATAAATTGTGTAAGCATACTGAGCATCCATGGACCAAACAAAACTATCGCAGAAAATACGGCTAATATTTTGGGTATAAAAGCAAGAGTCTGCTCTTGAATTGAAGTTACAGTTTGAAATATACTTACGACTAAACCAACACTTAGGGCAACTAATAATATAGGTGCTGCCACTTGTATTAGAAGCATGATTGTTTCTCGCATGACGTCTATTATCTGCCCTTCCATACTTGCTCCTTTCTACCAATCAGATTATGGATTAAACGTTTTCACTAATTCTCCTATTATTAGATGCCATCCATCAACTACTACAAACAACAATATTTTAAACGGTAACGAAATCATAGCAGGTGGTAACATCATCATACCCATTGCCATAAGTACCGAAGCAACGACCATATCTATTACAATAAAAGGCAAATATAACAAAAAACCTATTATAAAACCTGCCCGTAATTCACTTATAATAAAAGCAGGTACTACTACATAATAAGGTAATTGAGACAAAATATCTGTTTCATCAACTATTAGTGGACGGTTAGACAAATCCATAAATAATTTTATATCCTCATCTCTTGTTTGTATTACCATAAATTCTTTTATAGGTGTTGTTGCTCTTTCTAAAAACTCCATTTGAGTTATTTGACCCTCAGTATATGGTATAATTGCATCATCGTTTATTTGTGTTACAACAGGACTCATAACAAAAAAAGTTAGAAAAAGAGCAAGACCTATTACAACTTGATTTGGAGGCATTTGCTGAGTACCCATAGCTGTTTTTAAAAAATATAATGTAATAATTATTCTAGTAAAGGATGTGCTTACAAGCAAAAGAGTAGGAATAAGTCCAAGTAATGTTATAAAAAATACCAATTGTAAACTTGTCCCAAACTCTTGAGATTGCGTTATTGCATCTAGTGGAAACACCATAACTGGCAAAAGCAAGAAGCATAAAAATAATATTATTTTACTTATCTTATTCCATTTGCTCATCTTTTTTACACTCCTTTTGCCATTTGTCAAGAAATTTATTAAATGATACATTTTCGTCAAATCTAAGACTGTTTTTATCTAACTTACTTCCATAAGTCATACCTGCTTTTCCACCACAAAATAAATGGTATTCAGTACCTACCTTTATTATATATATATATTGATTGAAATTAAGCGGTAATACTTCCATTAGTTGCATGTTTTTATTTCTAAGGGGCACTTTTTTTTTTGCAAAGCAAAGCGCCACTGTTAGAAGTATTATAAAACTTACTAGTAAGAAAATAATTTCGGCATATACCATTATCCTATAACTTTTTTTATGGCTTCAAGAATTCTATCAGCTTGGAATGGTTTGACAATAAAGTCTTTTGCTCCAGCTTGAATTGCTTCTATAACCATTGCTTGCTGTCCCATTGCGGAACACATAATAACTTTTGCACCTGGATCTGCTGCTTTAATTGCTTTAACTGCTTGAATTCCGTCCATTTCTGGCATTGTTATATCCATTAGAACCAAATCAGGCTTTAATTCTTTATATTTTGCTACTGCTATTTGACCATTTTCAGCTTCTCCAGCAACATCATATCCATTTTTGCTTACAATATCTTTAATCATCATCCTCATAAATGCTGCATCATCAACTATTAAAATATTTTGTGCCATAATTTTCTAATCTCCTTTTTATTCATTTATTTATATTCTATTTTCTGGTCTAATTATACTTTTTATTCTGACTCCAAAATTCTCGTCAATTACAACAACTTCGCCACTTGCAATAAATTTGCCATTTACTAATATATCAATTGGCTCACCAACCAATTTATCTAATTCTATGATACTTCCTTCGGAAAATTCCAATATTTCTCTAATTTTTTTCTTGGTACGACCAAGCTCTACAGATACTTCAAGAGAAACATCTAATAATATATCGATATTATCTGCACCTGGTATAGCCAGTGGTTGAGCAAAGTTTTGGAATTGTGGCATTCCAACTTGTACATCTTGATAAATATTGCTCTGTGGCATTCCTGGTGTATATTGTGGCTGCATTTGCATTTGTGGTTGAGCTTGCATTTGTGGTTGCATTTGTGGTTGCATTTGTGATTGAGCTTGCATTTGTGATTGAGCTTGCATTTGTGGTTCTGCTTTACTAGGAGCAGGTGTAGGGGTTGAAGGTTTATTCATTGAATTCATTAAATTATCCACCAATTCTTTCGCGAAACTTATAGGCAAAATCTGCATGAGTTCACTGTCTATTATACTTTCTAAAATTTGCATTTTAAATGATACTTTAGCTACTGCATTTTCGTTTCCTATTAGTGCATCAATTTTTTCTCTAGCAGATTCAAATTTAACAGCTTGAGGTGGTGATATATCTATTTTTTTCTCAAACATTTGTGACATTGATGTAGAAGATGAACCTATCATTTGATTCATTGCTTCTGAGATTGCACTTAAATGAAGTTCATTTAATTGTTCTCCATTATCTATTCCTGCTCCACCCATCATAAGGTCAGCTATAATTCTAACGTCTGCTTCTTTTAACATTAGTAAATTACTACCACTTAGTCCTACGGTATAATCAACAGAAACAGTTACAATATTTTCTCCAATAGAATCTATTAATTCTTGAGGTGTTAATATTTCTACTCTTGGGGTAGTAATCAAAACTTTGTGGTTTAGAAGTGCAAAAAGTGTTGTTGCGGCAGTGCCCATATTAATATTACCAATTTCGCCTAGAGCATCTATTTCATTTGGTGTAAGTGCTGTCGACGAATCGTAAGCTGTAGTATCTGATATTGGATCAATTCCTGCAAACAGCTCTTCTCCTACATCTATTTCACTTGAGCTGTCATTATCGTCACCCCCAAGCAAAGCATTAATTTCTTCTTGGGAAAGTAGTCCGTCAGCCATTAATCATCCTCCCTTTCTAGTATTTCTTTAATTTGTATTGCTGATTTATTTTTGTATATACCAGGTACCGCTTTAAATTTTACTACATTACCTACATATACATCTATAAGAGATTCTATGGTTTTATCAAGTCGTATAACATCGTTTACTTGAAGTTCTAAAAACTCTCTTACAGTAATTCGTGTTTGCCCCACAACTGCTTTCATTGGAATATTTGCACGTTTTAACATGTACTCAATATTAGTATCACGCTCTGTCTTTTTATCATCGGAAGTTTGGAATTGATATGATGTATTAAGTTTATCCATAATAGGTTCAACTGTTAGGTATGGAATGCATAAGTTCATAATTCCATCTACTGCACCAAACTGTATACTAAAAGTTATAAGAGCTACCATTTCTGTTGGGGCAATCATATTTAAAATTTGTGAGTTGGTTTCCACTCTGGACATACGTGGTTTTAAATCTATCATATTTTCCCAAGGTTCACGAAGATAATCAATAAAATTTTCAAGTATTCTAATTATGATAACTAGCTCTATGGTTGTAAATTCCCTCACATGCTCAAGTGCCGTTCCTTCGCCTCCTAATAATCTTTCAAGAAAAGCAAATGCAATATTTGTGGATAGTTCTAAAAGCATATTATTTTTTAAAGGGAGCGGGTCTATTATTGCAAGAGCAATTGGATTTGACAATGCACTTGTAAAATCTGAAAATGTTATGGCCTCAGAACTTACGACTTTAATTGGAACAAGTGTCCGCAGCATACCAGATAAATATTGACTTATTAGTCTTGCATAATTTTCACCCATAAGTTCAAGTGTTCTAAGATGTTCTCTTGAAAATTTAGTGGGGCGAGCAAAGTTGTATTCTTTTATAACACGTTCTTTGTCTGCCTTACTTATTACTTCAACGTCTAATTCACCAGTGTTTAATGCCTCAAATAAGGCATCAATTTCTTCTTGTGAAAGTAGTTCGCTCAAATTACCACCTCCTTTTTTGGCTCCTTGCCATGCTTAACTATGATTTATGGCGGAGCCACTTTTTTATGACTAAAATTTAATTATTGTACTGTAAATTCATGAAAAGCTACCTTATAAATTGCAGTTGTATCATACAATTCATTTATGGTATCTTTTATATCAATAGATAATCTTTCTATTGCATCTTGACTATTTACCATATCAAATGTATATGATCTTATTACTTCTATTATTGCAGTTCTAACTAAAGATTCTTCTTCTGGAAGTAATAATACGATGTTCTCAAAGTCATCGTGATCTGCATTTAACCAAAATTCTGGAAGAATTCTTAATATATGTCCATGATTTTTTTCATCTGAAACATTTCCCATAACTGCAGCTGACATAACTACTTTAGTCTGATTTTCAGGCTCTTGATTGGGATCTGGTGGAGCAGCTGGTGGTTTATTCATAAACCAAAAAGCTACTCCTGCTGCTCCTACAAATGTGAGTAATAACACTACCACTAAACTTATAATAATTATTTTTGTTTTCCTATCCATCTTAAATCCCCCATTTATTTTATTCTATTGCATCTTTAATAATTTTAATCTCAACACGACGATTTGCCGCTCGTCCTTCTGGTGTGTCATTGGTTGCAATTGGGTAAAATTCACCAAATCCTTCTGCAGAAAGACTTGCAGGAGCAATATCTGCATTATTAATTAAATATTTTGCTACTGCAATTGCACGTGAAGCTGACAGTTCCCAGTTACTTGGAAAAATTGTAGAATTTATTGGAATATTATCTGTGTGTCCTTCTGCTCTTCCAACATATCCTTCTCCCAAATACTTATTAAGTTCTGCTCCGATTGTAGAAAGAACATCTAATGCGTCTTGTTTTATAACCGCTTGACCAGAGTCAAAAAGCATAAAATCTTCAAAAGTAAGTACAACTTCTTCACCATCTTGTTCTACAGTAACTTTATTTTCAAGACCTTGAGATTCTAAAAATTCTTCTAAAGCGTCTTTAACACTTTCCATTTCTTCTTGAATTGCTTCGTATTGTTCAATGTTTTCAATTTCAATATCTGAAATTGTGGTTTCTTCTGGTTGTGAATCAATACCACTACCAAGCATTCCCGCTGTGTTCATTAAAACATCAGCACCATCAAGAATTCCCATTGAACCTTGGTATGAGTTTATAAATGCTTGGAATTTTGATGTATCAAGACTTGACATACCAAAAAGTAAAACAAAAAAACATAGTAAAAGTGTCATAAGATCACTAAATGTTGCCATCCAAGCTGGAGCGCCTTTTTTTGCTTCCTCTTGTTTTTGTTTTTTTGCCATTTTATAGCTCCTCCCCCTTTTATGCCTCAGTTTCTACTGGACGTTTATTTGGAGCTAAGAATGATTTAAGTTTTTCTTCTATTACTCTTGGATTTTCACCCGCTTGAATAGATAGTAATCCTTCAATTATCATTTGCTTTGCAACAACTTCAATCGCAGTTTTGCCTTTAAGTTTAGTCGAAGCAGGTGTTGCAACGAAGTTTGCAATCATAGAACCATAGAATGTTGTAATAAGAGCAACAGCCATTTTAGGACCAAGTGTTGTCGGGTCGCTAAGTGCTGCAAGCATGTTTACAAGACCGATTAATGTACCGATCATACCCCAAGCAGGTCCAAGTTCTGCAACGAAGTCCCAAAATCCTTGTTTTTCTTTATGACGTTCTTCCATAAAACCAAGCTCGGTTTCAAGAATATCCCTTATAAGTTCAGGATCTGTTCCGTCAACCATAAGCATTATGCCTTTTTGCATAAATGCGTCATCCATTTCACGTGCTTTTTCTTCAAGAACCAAAAGTCCTTCGCGTCTTGCTGCTTGAGCAAGTTCACCAATTTGACCAATCAATAGTTCGGGCTTAATGGTACTTTCTTTAAAAATTAAATTAAATACTTTTGCATTTTCAATTACTTTATTAATTGGGAATGAAATTAATAGTGCTGCTATAATTCCCCCGAATACAATCAAAATAGATGGTACATTGATAAATCCTCTTATATCTCCATCTATCATGATTGAATAAACTACTAACACTGTCCCAAGGACAAACCCTATAGGTGCCCCTTTATCCATTTATCTCACCTCTTCGCTAAATCTTTCTAATAAAAACCATGCTCTCTTATAATCTACTATTTTTTTAACTAAGTCAGAAACACTTTCACATACAACAAATTTTTTGCCATCACGTATAGTAATAACTGTATCAGGTGTTTCTTCCATTGTTTCTATTAGTTCTGCATTTATTATAAATTTTTTTCCATTTAATCTAGTTACTTCTACCATAAGCTATTATCTCTTAAGGTTTATTAATTCTTGTAACATCTCATCTGATGTTGTAATAGTTTTTGAGCTTGCTTGATATCCTCTTTGAGTGGTTATCATTTCTGTAAATTCTCGGGATAAGTCAACGTTGCTCATCTCAAGAGTTCCGGTTGCAAACGAACCAGCAGTTCCAACTCCATCAAAATCTCCTGAATTTGCTGTAGATCTAAACACGTTATCTGCAACCTTTTCAAGTCCTGCAAGATTATCAAAATACGTTATTGCAATTTGCCCCAAAAGCTTAATATCACCATTGCTATAAGTTGCTGATATTTTACCATCAGCAGAAATACTATATCCTTGCATTGTTCCTGCTGCTTTTCCTGTTCCTTTATAGTCAAGTGTACCCAGATTAGGATCCAGATTTGTTATTGCTTCATATTGTGTAACAAGGCTAAGATCCATCTTTATTATACCACCACCTGTACCTTGAGTACCTACATCTGCAATTATTGGCTTTGGAATGAGCACTGACGGATCGTCTGCATCTCGTACTTCGGCAGCTCTTAAATTAATGGCTGTAAATTGTACTTCTTCTGTACCGTCTAATATAATTTCACCATCAACGTCGAACTTAATTTCTGCTGGGTCAGGTTGAAAAACAGGAGCTGTTATTATATATTTATTCCCATTTTCATCTGTTATTTCAACTTTTGGTGGACTTGCAGGTATACTCTCAGCTAAAGGTACTTCAATTGACCATGTTGTTTCACCATTAGCTCCATCAAGTGTTGTAGCAGTAAATGTTATAGGCATGCTATATAAATTTCCAAGTGAATCATAAAATTTAATGGAAGAATGTACAGGATCAGCTGTTCCATCTGGATTTACTGAATCATTAACATTTAAGTTACCCACAATATTAACATCTGTAGTTGTAGATGGATCTGTGGACTCATTTTCTGGTGTTTTAATCAATAAATCTGTTACAGTACCACGCATAATTTCTGTACCAATATCATTTGCAGGCCAGCCTTGAACACGCATACCATTTGGGGTAACAAGAGAGCCTTGCTTATCAATACGAAAAGCCCCAGCTCTAGTGTAATAAGTTCCACCGGCATCTGACACAATAAACATTGCATCATCTTCAATCATTAGGTCAAACGAATTATCTGTTCTTTGTGCAGAACCTGTTGACATTAACATATCTATACTTGAAACGGATGTTCCAAGCCCTATTTGCATTGCATTCATACCTCCAAGACCAGTCATTTCATTTGCAGTTGTTGCTGGCTGTGTGGTTTGATAATACACATCTGCAAATGTAACTCTTTGTCCTTTAAATCCTACAGTATTTACATTGGCAATATTATTACCTATAACATCCATCTTAAGCTGGTGTGTCTGAAGTCCTGAAACTCCAGAAAAAAGTGAACGCATCATAACTAATTTCCTCCTCGTTTTATTAATAAACACTGATTTATCAAACTATTTTCTTAATTTTGTTTAGCTCTCTATAAGCAAGGATTTTAACTATTCAATTAAAGTTATTTTATCAAAATCAACAAACTGCTCATCTACATAAACATACATTTTTTCACCAGTTTTATGTTGTACACTTGCTACATATTCTACCACGCCTGAAACTTTAGTCTCATTACCGTCTTTATCTGTTATTGTACCTTCAATTTTTCGACCTGTAATAGTCGGATTTTCAACAATATTTTGGGAACCATCTTCATTGTTAAATTTAATCTCTACTTCATGTTTTCCTGTACCAATCACCATATAATATTCTTCATCTTTAACTTTAATACGTTTAACTTCCCCCTCTATAATGACTTTTTCTTTAACACCATCATCATTTACATGTTCTGTAAGTGCCATAACAGTTTTGCCAATAGTTTCAACAGGGGACATTCTTTCAATTATATCTTCTCTATTATATACTTCATAAATATCTTCAAGTGTAATATCATGACCTGCAGAAGTATTAAGAAGTGTTTTACCACCACTGGTTTTTACAGTTTGAACTTTATCCATATAATATTCTGTTTTACCTGTTTCTTCGTTTTTAAATGCATATTGTACATAATCTCCAATTAAACTAAAAGCTGTTTGCTTATCAGTCGATTGAGCAACATTCATCATCTGCTCTAGTGCTGAAAACTGAGCCATTTGAGCCATCATTTCACTATTATCCATTGGGTCTAATGGGTCTTGATATTGCATTTGAGTAACTAATAAATTCATAAAATCATCTTTACCAAGATCTTGATCAGGCACTCTTTCTTCAACTTTATGTTGAATAGACTCATCGTCGGGCGTAACATATCCATAGTTGGTTTTGCTTATTGCACTCATTTCTACCTCCATTTTATAAACATAAATTTAAACTCAGCTAAATGTTTGATTAGACTTTAACATTTACGTTTTGATTATGTCTAATTTGTGTAGGAGCAAGTTCTAGCTCATCGGCTTCTATTGTTAAGTCCTCTTCATCTATTCCATCTAAATGCATGTTGAGCAATTCTTGAATACGTCTTTGTGACTTACTTTTGCCCTGCTCCATTTGAGAATTAAAACCTTGGTCACGCACATCAACACTAAATTCGCTAATAGTTACTCCTTTTTCTTCCAAAGATTGTTTTAAACTATCTAGTTGCTCAAGAACCATTTCTTTGACTTTTTCACTTTCAACTTTAATATCTGCTTTAACTATTCCACTGTTTTCTGTTACAGTAAGAGATAATCTACCAAGTTCTCGTGGATCTAAATCTACAGTGATTTGTGAACCATCTGTAAGAGTTACTACTTGAATTTTATCAATAATTTGCGTTGCAATTGGAGTTTGCATACGTGGAGTTTGTGTATTTTGTGTATTATGCAAATTTGTAGCTTGATTTGTTCCTCTAAGCTTAGATGCCATAGCTTCAATATTAACGTTCATATTCATTAAATTATTATTAGAATTTGAACCTTGTTGATTAGTATTTGTATTTGTACCTAAATCTTTTGAAGCTGTTATAGCTGTAGAAGTCATAGTATTTGTTGTAATGCTTGGTGTATCTGTAGTTGTATGAGTTGTAGTGGCAGATGTATTTGTTGTATTTGAGCTTTGTTGATTTAAATGTTGCTCAATTTTTGCTTCTTGTCTTGGAGCTTGCTTCGCAATTTCTTTGCTTACATCTGTAATTGCTTGTTGTGTAATACTTTCATCGCCATCTACTTGAACAATTGTTTCATCTACAGTAATCAAATCTTTGTTTTGTTTGTTTGAGCGTAGGTGCTCTAGCTCAGTTTCTTTAGGTGTTAATTGTGTTAAAGTATCTGTTTGAGCTTGATCTATGACTTGAACATTTTCTATAGAGTCTGTCATTTTGATATATTTGTTATTAAACATATCTCTTAAATTTACGATGCCATTCATTAAATCTTTATTTGTAAATATTTCACTAACAGAATGAACTTCATTTATTAATTTATCTAAAAGTTGTGGATTTTCTACCATATCTTCAAGATTAATATTTAATTCATCCATTACAGCTGTGAGCTCTTGAGCTGTAATTTGTAAACTTTGAGCGATGATTTCAATTACTTGAGATTCACTAACTTGGATTTGCTCTTTTGATGTATCCTTTTCATCGCTATCATTTTCGGATTTATCAGTTTTTTCTGTTTTATCAGTTTTTTCTGACTTATCAGTTTTTTCTGATTTATTAGTTTCATCTGTTTTATCAGTGGTATCCTTTTTAGTTGTGTCATCAGGTTTTTCTGTTTTATTTTTATCATTTATTTTTTCTGTATCAGTGCTATTATCTTTCTTATCTTTTTCAACAGGTTCTTTCTTATCAATTTTTGTATCATCTTTGTTATATTTATCATAACTATTTTGTGATTGATTAGAGGTATTTTCTATTGTTTTTGTACTTGCTAATAAAGTATCTTTAAAGTCTATTCCACCAGTTGCTGTCATAGAATTTGACTTATTTGTTGTAAAAGCTTGATAAGCCAATTCTGATATACTAAAGTTTAACATAAATTCCTCCCAATTTTTAATCCAAAATTTATAATTGATAAATCTAGTTTTTAAGGTGATGTAAGCCTAATAGCTTGTGCTGCATTTTCTGCGCTCATTTCATCTAAAATACTAGCCTGTGATGCATTATCCATATTATCAAAAATATTTTTAACAAGTTCTGTATCAGTTCCAAGTAATAATTCTATTGCAGCGGCTGCCGCTTCAGCATCCATTTGTCCTATTGTTTCAGCTTGTGCTTGTTGTGCAGCACTTAATTCAACGCCTTCAATTAGACTGTTGTAAATATCGTTAGCAATCTCTTTTTCCATTTTTTCATATTGCTCTACAAAAAGTTCTGGATTTGCTTGAGCAAGTGCAAAATTAAAATCAGTTTTTTCTTTTACAAATGCATTATACTCATTTTCAAAAACTTGTAGACGCTCAATTTGTCCCTTTAAATCTACAATTTCTAAATCTTTTTGCTTAATTTGTTCTTCGCTACTGAGAATATTATCTTGTAAAAGTTCAATTTGTTCTATTAAATCATCAGTTGTTAACCCATCATATAATCCTGCTTTTTCATTTATGACAAAAACTTTATTAAGTCCTGGAATATCTACAACATATGGTGCCACAAAAGTATTAATAGGCTTCCAATAGATATAACAAACAACACCTAAGATGATAAGCACAAGTAGCCGAAAAAATACTTTAAATTTACTTTTTTTCTTTTTTCCCTTTTTGTCTTGTTGATTTTTTTTGCCTTTAACGTTAGGTGGAGCAATTTCTTCTACTGTAACTCCACTTTTTTTATTAGCCACTCTTATCTTCACCCCTTTCTCGTTGAATATATCTATAGCCTACAACTTCATCGGCTAACTTTTGTTCTTCAAATAGTTGTTCTTTTCTAAATTCTTCTAAATGTATTTCTTTAAGGTTTTCTAAAATTTTTCGTTCCTTCATAGCTTCTACTAAATTTTTTTGTTTAACTAAAATGTTATCATCTGCTTTTACAATCTCAATATCTGTATTTTTAATTTGTGTATCTAATACTTCTACATACTGTGAATTTTGTATTAAATCTTTTGGATTAACTTTTCCTTTAAGAGATTGTCTAGTATTTTTGTTTAGAATTTCTTTATTATTTTCAAGTTGATTTTTTTTATCAACTAATTTTTGTTTTTCAAAATATGCATCAGCAAGCTCTTTTTGTTTCATTTGTTCTATATTTTTTTTTAGTGATAAAATTGATTCTAATCTGAACTTCATTGGACAATATCCCTCATTATTTGTATTGTTTCATCTAATGGAATATTATCATGTGTTTTTTGTGTTAAAAATTCATTTATAGCTCCCATTTTATCAATAGCCATATCGATTTCTGGATTACTTCCTTTGTTGTAAGCTCCAACATTAATAAGATCCTCTACTTCTGCATATATAGCCATATTTTTTTTAATAATTGTGCTAAGTTCACGATGTTCAGGTGTTGTAACATCACCCATAACCCTGGAAATACTAGCAAGTACGTCAATTGCGGGGTAATGAGCTTTATGTGCAATCTTTCGACTTAACATAATATGCCCATCTAATATACCACGAGCTGTATCTGTTATCGGCTCATTAAAATCATCCCCATCAACAAGTACGGTATATAATCCAGTAATTCCACCAACATCATTATTTCCTGCTCGCTCAAGAAGCTTTGGCATAACACCAAAAACAGATGGCGTATATCCACGTGATACAGGAGGTTCTCCAATTGAAAGACCAATTTCACGTTGTGCCATTGAAAAACGGGTAAGTGAATCCATAAGAAGAAGGACTTTATTACCTTGATCTCGAAAGTGTTCAGCAATGGCTGTTGCTGTTTTTGCTGCCTTAAGTCTTATAAGAGCAGGTTGATCTGATGTTGCAACCACAACTACAGATCGAGCAAGCCCTTCTTCTTGTAAATCTTTTTCGATAAATTCTCGAACTTCCCTCCCACGCTCACCTATTAAAGCAATAACATTAATATCTGATAAGGCATTACGTGCAATCATACCCATAAGAGTACTTTTACCAACACCACTACCCGCAAAAATTCCCATACGTTGACCGCTACCAATACTAAGCATACCGTCAATTGCTTTAATTCCAAGAACCATTTGTTCTTTAATTCTAGTTCTCGTAAGAGGATTTGGAGCATCCTGCTCAATTGGAACCGTAAATTGACATTTATTTGGAGTTCCATCTAATGGATTAGCTTGCCAATCAACAATGTTACCTAGCAAGCTAGAATCAACTTTAATAGTAATTTTTTTACCATTAGAAACTACGGAGCATCCAGGTCCTATGCCAGCAATATTACCAAGTGGCATAAGCAAAATATTTTTTTCACGAAATCCTACAACTTCTGCTAATAAGCTTTCTGTGCCTGTTTTGGGAATTACTTCACAAATATCACCAATATTTGCTATTGGTCCTAGTGATTCAATTGCCATCCCAACCACTTTGCTAACTTTGCCTTTATAAACTGCTCGTGATTTATCTAAAACATTATAATACTTATTGAGTGAGACCATTTTGCACCTCACTTATAAGTTTTAAATCTTTTATTACTTCATCTAAAGAAATAATGGGATCATATAAAATTTGACCATTATCTGTAGATATTTCTACATTATAAGCATTTAAATAATTTTTCTTATTTACTGTAGAACCTTTTATAATACTCTCTATTTCTTTAATTTCATCTTCTGAAAGACTTTCATATAACGTGTCTGATAAACTAATTTCAATATTCGGTGCAATGTCTTCACCAGAAATAAGTTTTCTTACTAAAAAAGCAATCCATCTATTTGACTGAGAAACTTCATTACATACTATATGACCTACTAAAGTAGTTACCAAATCTACAACTTCTCCTTCTAGACTTTCAAGAAGTTTTTGCTTTTCTATCATTGCTTCTTTTTTTATCTTTTCACTTGATTTCGTAGCTTCATCAAGTTTAAATTTAATTTCTTTTTCTGTTTTTTCTTTTCTTAAATTAAGTTGTTTTTCAAACTCGTTTTTTTCCTCCTCTATTTGTTTATCGGCTAATTCAAGCTTTTTTTCCACCTCTAATTTTGCTTCTTCTAATATAGAATTAGCTTTTAAGCTAGCATTACCTAAGGTAGCTCGGGCTTCTTCTTCAAGTTTAGTAATATTTTCCTTAGTAATATTTGGCACAGTCTCTTCGATAAAAGACTTTCCAATTTCAACTACACTTTCACCCGTAACAAATCTACTTTTTATAATATTAGACAATCATCTCATCTCCTGACCCACGAGCAATAACAATCTCACCTTGTTCTTCAAGTTTACGAATAATGCCAACAATAGTTTGTTGTGCTTCTTCAATTTCTTTAACACGCTTAGGTCCCATAAATTCAATATCTTCTTGAATCATTGCTGCAAGACGAGTTGATACATTTTTAAAGATGATTGCTTTAACTTGATCATTTGCACCTTTAAGAGCAATTGCAACTTCATGATTATCAACTTCACGCATAAGACGTTGAATATCTCTGTCTCCAAGAGTAACAATATCTTCGAATACAAACATTTTCTTTTTGATTTCTTCTGCAAGTTCTGGTTGCTCGATTTCGAGAGACTCCATAATATTTTTTTCTGTTGCTCTATCAACTTGATTAATAATTTGAACAATGGCATCAAGTCCACCCACATTGGTATATTCTTCTGTGACAAGAGTTGATAGACGTTTTTCAAATTGTCTTTCAAGTTCATTAACAACATCTGGAGAAGCTCTATCCATTAGAGCAATTCTCTTAGCAGTATCCACTTGAACTTCTATCGGTAAACTACTCAAAATATGAGACGCTTGAGTAGGTTTTAAATACGATAGAATAAGAGCAATTGTTTGAGGGTGCTCATGTTGAATAAAGTTAATAAGTTGACTTGCATCAGTACGTCTTGCAAACTCAAATGGTCTAACTTGTAAATTCATTGTGAGCTTATTAATAACTTCGCTTGCTTTATCAGCTCCAAGTGCTTTTTCAAGAAGCTGTTTTGCATAACTAATTCCACCCTCGGCAATATAATCTTGTGCCAAACAGATTTCATAAAATTCATTTAAAATATCTTTTTTTACCTGAGCTGAAACAGTTTTAATACTGGCAATCTCTAAAGTTAGGTCTTCTATTTCATCATCTTTTAAATATTTAAAAATTTTAGCTGATTTTTCAGGTCCTATAGAAATCAGAAACATTGCAGCTTTTTGTTTTGCTGAAATATTATTATTTGTCAACTTAATCCCCCCAATCTTCTTCTAACCAATTGCGAAGTAATCCAGCAACTGCCTCTGGCTTTTCATCAATAAACTTATCAATTTTTTCCTTAGTTTCAAGAACTTCTTTAAGTTCGATGTCTTGTAATGAATCTTCTTCAGGAACTTCTTCTTCTTCTAATACTTGAATTATATCGTCTAAGTTTAGTTCATCTTCTGTTTCAACTTCTTCTTCTGGTTTTTTGAATTTAATCATAACCATTACAATTATTCCGCCTAATGCAAGTAATATTATATAAGGTATGAAATCTTCTGGAGCTAACTTAAATGGTTCTTTGTCAATAAAATAAGGTTTCTCATATCCCATAATAGCAACATTTTCTAGCCCAGCTCCTTTTTTTACTGCATCAATGGTTACATCATCAATAATTAATGGGATGGTTTCCTCATTAGCTAACTTAAATTGCTCCCAAGTTTGCCCTTCGGGTAAAGTATCCTCAAGTAAATTTTGATCATATACTTTATATTTTGTAACATTAATAGCGATTGAAGAATTAACATAATCAATACTTCCAAGATTTTTTATTTGATTAGATATTGTCTCATCATATATATAATTATAATCTGCAGTTTGACCAGCATATTCTCCTGTATTTTCATTTCCCATAACATATTCTGGAACAGGCTCTAAGTTAGGGTCCATACCAGGTGTAGCTCCTTGACCGATGTTAGTAGCATCATAGTTTGTAGTGCTTTCCTGATTAATAAATCCTTTAGTAGAATCAGTAAGTGGATTATTATAAATTTTACTTGTTTGCTCTAAATAATCGAAATCTAAAATTAAATTAGGGCTAATAGCTACTTCGTCATAAATTGGACTAAGTAATGCTGTAATTTTTTTTACTATATCCTGCTCAGCATTATTTTTTAAATTTTGTTGATCAGTTGTCGTAATCTCGCCAATTGTATCTCCTGAAAATAAAACATTACTATCAGAATCCAAAATAGTAATATTTTCTACTTTAAGATTGTCAACTGCCGTAGCAATTAATCTTGCTATCCCCTCAATTTGCTCATCACCAATTTGTCGCTGAAGAGTAAGTACAACACTTGCAGAACTTTGCACTTTGGATGCTAGAAAAGAATTTTTTTCCTCTGGCACATTAAGTTGTACTGTAGCATTAGAAATTCCTCCCATGTCCATTAATATATTTTCAAGATCAACTTGTTTTAAATATAGAAGTCTAGTTTGCTTTTCTGATTCTGTAGTTGTCATATTAGTTGATATTGCATCATAGAAAGTATAAGTTCCTTTTGGGATATTTTCACGAGTAAGCAATATTTTGGCATTATTTATATCTGCTTCATTCAGTTCTATGGTTCTGCCATCATCAATCAATGTATAGTCAATATTTTGGTCCTCTAATACTTGCGTAATTTGACTAATTGCCTCCATATCAATGTTTTGATACAAAATTGCAGTTTGTGGTCGGGTAAATATAAAAGTGGAAATAACAATTGCAATAAATATAACACCGGCGCCCACACCAATTAGGATTTTTTGTTTTTGAGGTAAATTAGTCCATTTTTCGGTCAAATTATTAGATACCTGGGTAATTGTTTCTCTCACTTTAAATTACACCTCTCATGTATTTATTTTATACTGGTATCTTAATAATTTCATTATAGGCCGTCATAATTTTATTTTGGACTTTCATAGTAAAAGAAAGCATTGTCCCCGATTTTTCTTGGGCAATCATAAGGTCATGAATATTATCGTTTTTACCCGTAATAAAATCATATGTTAAATTTGTACTGATATTTTCTGCTTCTTGAGTTGAGTTTAAAAGCTTTAGAGCAGCATCGAAAGACACTTTAAATGCATTGTCGTCCACTATTTTTTGTTTAACTTCTTCTTTTGGAGCAAAACCCAGCATATTAATAGGTTCTATCTTAGTCATTTAATTTTTACTCCTTTCATTTTATTTTTACTACTTCCCAAGCTCTAATGCCTTTGTATTCATAGCTTTAAGATTATTAAAAGCTGTAACATTTGCTTCATATGAGCGGCTAGCTGAAATCATGTTCACCATTTCTGTAACTACATCAACATTTGGCATTGTGACATATCCATCAATATCAGCATCAGGATGAGTTGGGTCATATACAACAGGCATAGGGGTATCGTCTTTAACTATTCCTGAAACCTGTACACCCTTAGTATGATACATATTTAAATTACTATGCAAGATATTTCCAAAATTTTGGGGTAAATTATTAGGTCCATTTTGCATTGGAATGCTCTCGAATAAAACTGTTTTTCTTTGATAGGGACCACCTTCTGGAGTTCTAGTAGTATTAACATTTGCTAAATTTTGAGTTATTATATCAAGTCTAAATCTCTGTGCAGTAAGACCACTTGCTGCAATATCCATACCTGTGAAAAAAGACATTTCTTATCACCCTTTCAATATTTAGTTTTTATTGAATTTGCTGAAAAATATTTTGATAGCGTTGTACTTGAGATGTAGCTTTTTGAATTAGAGTATCATACCTAATTTTTTCTTTACTAAGTTCACTCATTTCAATATCAATATCAACATTATTTCCGTCTAAACGCATTGTTGTAGAAGCGTTATCATAATATATTTGTGGATTAATATTGTCAAGGTCGATACCTGATGCTCCTGATTTGTCAAGCTCTGCGGCTAAAATATTTTCAAAAGCAACATCCATTCTTTTGTATCCGACGGTGTCTATATTAGCAATATTATTCGTTAATTGTTGATATCTAAGCATAGAAGCGTCTAATGCTTTTGCAGTTAGATTTAAACTATCAAACACTATTTTTTCTCCTTTCTGATTTAAAAAATATTATTATTAAAAACAATACAATTAAATTTTTTTAAACTCACACCTTATTATATACCGCTGTACTGATTTTAAACTATTATTCTAAATAAATCAACCTTTTTAATAAAAAATTTTTTTTATTTAAAATAATACAATTTTTACTAGTATTGGCAAATTTAAAATAAATATAGCATTACAAATATTATGGCAAAAATTACCAATAAATTTTGATCATACATATCATCCAAATATAATAAAGGATATAATATTTTGAATGTTTAATATAACCATAGCATCATATAAAGCTATACCAAAAACTACCAATATCGCTTTAATATAAATATCAAAATATTTTTTAAAAGTTATTGTTCCAAATATACTATATAAAGTCCCTTGATAGAATATTTCAAGAAGTGAAGCTAAAATTCCAATACTTGAAACACCAATAAGTAATATTGCAACCAATACGCCACGAATTCCATATAATATAACAAAACAAGTAAAAGTAAATGAATAAGAAAATATCATATAAAAAAAGCTAATTACTGCAAGTGGTAATAAATTTTTACTAGATGCTCCAGTAAAAACCAGTGTAAGTGATATTAAATATGTAATCATAGCCTGTCTAAACACATTTAATGTAGATATATTGTAAGTCGAGCTGTCAAAAAAACTATTAATAGCATATAATAATGAGGTATTGTCTTTAATAAATATAGCATATAACGTTCCACATAAACTACTTAATAAAATAATTGATAAAAAAAATCGTCTATTATTAATAAAATTATTCATAATTTTTTCCTGCCTTTTTTATGTTATAATAAATTTTAATCTATAATAAAATATGAAATGAGTTATACTAAATAGAACAAAAATTAACAATAACTTAAAATAGCTAGGTGCATTATAAGGAGGAAAAATGTGGTTCATATTAATATTAGTCACTTTAATATGCTATATAAAATATAAAGATAACATTTTTAAACTTTTGTTATTAAGCAGTATTTTAACTTTTATCTCAAGTTCGATAATAAATTCTTTAATTACACAGTTTTTTTTATTTATATTTTATTTTATAACAGGTATTTTATTTACCGGAAAAAAATATTTATTTAAATCCAAGAAAATATATAACTTTCAAAATTTTATAGGAAAAACTGCTATTGTAACTCAAACAGCAAATAAAAATAAAATAATAACTGTTAAATTTAATGGTAATAAATGGTCTGCTAAATCATCTGACATATTAAAAAAAGGTGATACAGTTATAATAATTAAAATTGAAGGGCTTATATTATATGTAATTAAAAATTAGAAATTCATGGAGCTGTGCGACAACCCCATAAACTTATACTTATTTTAATGAAGAAACAAATTTTTGTATATATTCTACACCTTTTTTTATGCTGTCTAAATCAATTGCATACGAAAGTCGGATACAATTTGGAGCTGCAAAATCGGCACAAGGTACCACTGCTACATTTGCTTTATCAAGTAAGAGAGCAGCTAATGTGGCTGCTGAATCAATTTCAATCCCTTCAAATGTTTTTCCATATAAATCTGAAATATCTACAAAACAGTAGAAAGCTCCGTGAGGCTTTATGACATCAAATCCATCAATACTTACTAATGCATTATATAAATAATCACGTCTTTTAGCAAATTCTACAAGCATTTCGTCAACAAATTCTCTTCCACCAATTAGTGCGGCGTCTGCTGCTCTTTGTGCAATAGAATTAGGATTGGATGTTGCATGAGATTGAATATTTGCTGCAGCACTTGCAACTTGTTGTGGAGCAGCCAAAAATCCTATTCGCCATCCTGTCATTGCAAAACCTTTAGATAGACCATTAATTGTAATAGTATGATTATAAATTTCCTCTGACAAACTTGCAATACAAGTATGCTCTGCGTCATCATATACTAAATATTCATAAATTTCATCTGAAACAATCCATAAATCATGTTTAACCGCGACATCAGCTAATGCTTTTAACTCATCTCTTGAATAAACAACTCCTGTAGGATTAGATGGCGAGTTTAAAACAATTGCACAAGTTTTTTCGGTGATAGCTTCTTCGAGCTCCTGTGGAGTAAGCTTAAAATTATTTTCTTTTTTAGTTTGTACCGTTTTTGCGATACCATTAGCCATTTTAATCATTTCTGGATAACTTAACCAAAAAGGAGCAGGTAAAATTACTTCATCTCCTGAATCTAAAATTGCCATAAATGCATTAATAAGTGAATGTTTTGCTCCATTACTTACTACAATTTGACTTGGAGCATAATGTACTCCATTTTCAAGCTCAAATTTTTTGGCAACAGCTTCTTTTAAAGATATTGTACCTGAGGCTGGTGTATATTTTGTAAATCCCTCATCAATCGCAATTTTTGCAGCTTTTGAAATATGCAAAGGAGTATCAAAATCTGGCTCACCTGCACCAAAACCTACAACATCTATTCCGCTTTCTTTAAGAGCTTTAGCTTTTGCAGTAATTGCTAAAGTTGATGATGGTGCAATGCTTTTTGCTAAATTAGATATTTTCATAAAATATCCACCTTTCTAATCTAAAATATTTTTTATAATTATATTTCACTCGTCAAAAAAATGCAATACTTAATTAAAAAAATTGCAAAAAAATATAAGCTTAAAAAATATAAGCTTATTTTGCGTATTCAATTGCTCTTGTTTCTCTAATTATATTAACCTTAATCTGACCTGGATAGTCAAGGTCTTTTTCAATTTGTTTTGTGACATTTCTTGCTAATACAGAAAGTTTATCATCATCTACTTCTTCTGGAACAACCATAATTCTAACTTCACGCCCTGCTTGAATTGCAAAAGATGATTCAACTCCTTCAAAAGAAGTAGCTATTTCTTCTAATTTGTGTAATCGTTTAATATATGTTTCAAGAGTTTCACGTCGAGCTCCAGGTCTTGCTGCAGAAATAGTATCAGCCGCCTGAACAATAATAGAAATTGGATTATCGGGTTCAATATCTCCATGATGAGATTCAACAGCATTGATAACAACTTGATTTTCGCCATATTTACGGCAAAGAGCAACACCTATTGTAACATGTGAGCCCTCTTCTTGTTGCTCATAGTCAATAGATTTACCAATATCATGTAAAAGTCCAGCTCTTTTTGCAAGACGTGCATCAAGACCAAGTTCTGAAGCAATAATCCCTGATAAAATGGAGACTTCGATTGAATGTCGAAGTACATTTTGACCATAACTAGTTCTAAACTTCATTTTACCCATAAGACGAATAAGTTCTTGATGAAGACCATGAACTCCTGTTTCAAAAGTTGCGGCTTCACCTTCTTCTAAAATTATAACCTCAATTTCTTTTCTAGCCTTTTCAATCATTTCTTCAATGCGAGCTGGATGAATTCGTCCATCAATAATTAATTTTTCTAGTGTAATTCGTGCAATTTCTCGACGTATAGGATCAAATCCCGAAAGTACAACTGCTTCTGGTGTATCATCAATAATCAAATTGATACCTGTAAGAGTTTCAAGCGTTCTAATATTACGTCCCTCACGCCCAATAATACGTCCTTTCATTTCATCGTTTGGTAGTGTAACAACAGTAACTGTTGAATCAACAACATGGTCAGCTGCACATTTTTGCACTGCAAGAGTTAGTATATCTCTTGCTTTTTTAGTAGATTCAAGTTTAGTTTGAGCTTCAATATCTTTTATTAAAATGGCTGATTCACGCCTAATATCATCTTCTAAATTATGAAGCAGAGCTTCTTTTGCTTCGGTAGCACTTATGCCAGCAATACGCTCAAGCTCTTCTATTTTTTTTATTTCTAGCTCTTCTGTCTTTTTCTTAGTTTGCTCTATTTGGGCTAATTTATCATCAATTTGACTTTCTTTGTCTTCTAATTGAATAAGCTTTCTATCAATCATTTCTTCTTTGCTTAGTAGTCTGATCTCTAGTTGAGAAAGTTCGCTACGTTTTTGTGTTGAGTCCTTTTCTACATCATTTTTTAATTTAATACATTCTTCCTTAGCAATAAGGAGCATTTCTCTTTTTTCAGATTCTCCTTGTTTTGCGGCATCTTCTATAATTTGTTTTGCTTGTTTTTTTGCATCTGTTAAAGTCATATCTATAATGCCCAACTGTTTTTCTACAATACCTTTTCTATAAAAAACTCCACTAAAAATTCCTATAATCATACCGAAACATAAGTTTAATATCGGATTGATGATCCCACCTCACTTCCATGTTAAAAATATCTAAATACCTCGTAATTGTATAACTTTTCTAAAATGATGTCAACTATGATTTTAATTTTGGAAAAAATGCTATAACTTTAATAAAGGAAAAGAAAGTTTTAACTGGCAACTAATTTATCAGTTTGTATAGTTATTTGATACAATTCCACCAGTTGGCATAGATACATTTTCACCATATTTTATAACTGTTTTAAATTATGAAACCAACTAAAAGTAATCTAGCCGCAAAAATATTCATTTATGTATTGACTTTTATATTATAGTTAGGTATACTATTTAGTAAGACTAATTACCGTTGCAAAATATATAGAGGAAGGTGAGATTTTGCATAATAAATACGTTCAGCAATTCAAAAAAGGTTCGCTTGAAATGGTTCTTCTCTGTTTAGTTGCTCAAAAAGAAACTTATGGATATGAAATTATTACAAACTTAAATAACACTAGTGCAGCTGTCTTAGGTTATGCTAAAGAAGGAACTATTTATCCTATTTTATACCGTTTGCACGAAACAGGACTTATTCAATGTCGAATTGTTCCAGCCACAGCAAACGGAGGGTCAAAAAAATACTATTCTCTTACAGAAAAGGGCAAAGAAACTTTAGCGGAATTAATTGCTTTTTGGAAAAAATACACTGTTTGTATAAATGATTTTATCAGCAAATATGATTTTTTGGAGGAATGTTAAATGAAACAACAATATATGAAGCAAGTAAAAAAAGAACTTGCTGTTACTCGCAAGCAAAAAAAAGAGATAATGCGTGACCTTGACGAAGTATTTTCTTCTGCATTAGAGCATGGTGAAAGTGAGAAGGAAGTTATTGAACGTTTAGGACTACCAAAGGAGTTTGTATTAAATTTTGAGGAACAAAGTAACAATCACAAGCAAAGCGTTATCGCATGTATTATTGCTTTTGTGATTTCTATTATTTCTTTTGTGTTATACAGAGTTATACAAGTACAACAGCCCCCAAGTGGTGCTATTGGACACGCAGATGCAATGACTAATATTAAAATAGAGGGTTTATCAACGATTGATTTGCCACAGATTATTTTAATTGTTGGAATAGTAGCTTTTTCAGTTGTGTTTTTTTTAGTATGCAAGCTGGTTTATAAAAACAAATTTAAATAGTGCAAAAAAAGTCTTTTGATATCAAGAAAGCCTCCCCCTAAACCGAGGCCGCTGAAAAACTATAATAAGATACATATAGTCAATATATAAACTTTAGCTTTTGTTTGCTCGAAAGCCTTCTCGTATAGCCTCCCATTTTAAGAGGAGGTGCCTCTCAAGAGGCGGTTGGGTTTTGGGAGGTGGCAGCGCAAGCTGACGGGGGGAACTAAGTCAGCTGCTCATGTCTTATAAGCACAAACAATATTAGCGATAATAATTTATGAGCTTTACATTTGATATAACGCCACCAGTTGGCATAGATACAGTTATTTCATTTTCACCATATTTTATAGCAGAAGTATCTGGTATATCAAAATCCATAAACGTAAATATATCTCCGCTTTTATTGGTGTATTCTAAGCTCCTTGTACCTATATGTGTCCCATTTATGCTAACGTCCATATGACCATCAAATCCTCGAGTTTCACGTCCAAAATTTACTCTTAAAGTAGCAACTTCATTTTTTGCATTATCAAAAGAATCGACATTTATCGTGAAAATTTTATTTGCTCCACTATCTACAAGTTGTTGTGTCGAATAATAAGATTCTCTTGCAAGAGCTCCATCAAATGCTGTGCCTTCTTGTAATTTGATTTCAAACATTGCCATTTCTTGAGCTCGCATATAAATATTATCTAAGTCTTCTACTATTTCTTCTTTGTAATAGAGCTCAGCATTTTCTAAATAAGATTGTTTTTTAGAAGCGCTTACAATATTTGCTCCAAAATCTAAATCAAGCTCAACACGAGCAGGATTTAAATTGTGAACTGCCAAATATATTGTATCTCCATCTCGAACTGCCTTAGTAAATACCCTTTCTTCCACGAGCTCATCATTTGCAACAACATCGGATAAAATATACTTGCCATCAAAATCTTTCCAAATATCCACATATGCTTCTGCATATGTCATTTGATCTTTTATTCCTTGATTTTGATTTTTACTGTTCACGAATTGATATAAATTGATGTTTCTATCAGCCGCCCAACCTGCAAGAGCATATAAATATGGCACATACATATCAACAACTTCTGGATAATCCATAAATCTTAACATATAGCCATTGTACGCAGTGAGTTTTTGAAAGTAATCAATATCTGTATGAAGATTATTGTAATTTCCTGCTTCTGTAATTAAAAATGGCTTAATATTATCAGTATTTTCCATATGTCCAATAAGTAAATCCATAACTGCTTCAAATCTGCCACTTAAAAACCCATCTGAATTATCTTTACGGCCATTTACCAATAAATTTGAATTTTCATAAAAATGATGAGAATACCAATCCAAACTATTTTTAGTAGCATCTATAAAATCGAGCTGATACTTTGCTTCATTAAAATTATCGTTTTCAAGATACATAAATGCGCTCGAAGGTCCGCCCACTAGTGTATTTGGATTTAGCTCGTGTATAGCATCTGCCATTTTATTATGAAACTCTTCTAAATAATTCCAAGCTACATCTTTACTTTCAGTATTAAAAAAGTGCCATTCATTAGGTATAGTGGGTTCATTTTTTACTTCAATATATTTTGGAGCATAATCTCCAAATTTAGTATTGAATGCCTTTACTATATGAGCGGCTATATCAGCAGCTGCATCAAAATATTCATATGCTGGGCTTGCACTTAGTTTATCAACTGTAATGCCTTTTTCCCATTGCCAACTTGGCCAACCATCAAAAGTAGCAACATAATCATTGCCAATTGTGGGAAATAAATTTTGAAATTTTTGCTGAAGTTTAGGATTTGGCTGATATTGTTCATACAGAGCATCTTCTATTTTACTATAGCCATTATCTCCTTGTGTAATAAGTTTTGATTCTTCAAAACTTTGAAAGCGATATGTTCCTCTTGCCGCCTCAAATCCCCAATCTTCATATGCTTTAGAAGATATTTTATCATTGCTGGTTATCTCTGTTGTATTGCTCATGAGCGAAATTGGAGTTGCATGTAAATTTTTATACACATCTGCCTCAAATTCTCCATGCCCATCTAAAATAAGATTTGTTTTTGTATCAATTTTTATCTTAACTTCTTCTATTGGTAAATCTGCTCCTATTACACCATAAGCTAATGCATCGTATTCTGTTGCAATTCCTGAATGGTTCCATAAATAAACTTGAGCAACAGTTCCTTCTCCTTTAAATCTTAGCTTATAGCCTGAATAATCTATCTGAGATGTTGGAGCTCCTGCTGGCAGATGTGCAGTTTCACTTATTGGACCATGTGATACTTTTTTGCCAACACTTCCCCAAGAATTACCATGATTATTTAAAAGATGTTCTTTTCCATCTGGACTAACTATATATAATTTCATTGCATTTCCATTTTCAAAATCTCCAACATAGTAGAAATTAGTGAAAAATCGCATTATACTTGATGCATCCGCTGGTAAGTCTATATCGTTTTGACCGTTTACTACAAGTGGTTCTGTTGGATAAAAAAATGTCAGTTTTTGTAAATTTTTTTCGCCATTTACTTTTGTAATATATCCTGCTGGATTAAACGAACTAAATTTATTAGTATAATCTGTTGTAATGTCGTCAATTAGCTCAAAACATCGAGCATTTTCTAAAATATTTGGGGGTAATTCGCTTGCAGATAGACTTGCTCCGCCCATAATAAATAGTGATAATATAATCCATTTAAATTTTTTCATATAAACTTGTTCCTTTCAACTAATTATAATAGTAATAGACATTATTGCTCATTCTAATATAAGAAAATTTGGCTATACCTTTTTTCATTTACTTTATTTAATTTTTATGAATATCTCTATATATAAATATAGGGATGCGGTTTATTTTATCCACATCCCTTATTTTTACTATTTTGCTGGTACTACTGACGCTGGCGGAGCATCTTTTATTGTAATATTATCAAGAATATAAACTGGTGCTGCAAGACCTGGCATAACTTTTTCTAGCTCTGGCTCTGCCATATAGAATGTTATTGCTGATATTGCTGTTGGGTCAACTCCTTTTTGAGCAAAACCATCTTCTTGCCATTTTCCATTTGCTACACCTATTGTGCCAAATTCTTCTGCATCCCATACGAGCTCACGAGTGGTTTTAGCTGGAATAGACCAGAAAGTCATTCTAGTATTGTTTGCGGTATCTTTTATGTTACATCTAAGTTGAATAGGCACATCAAGAGGATTTGTAACGCTTGCTACCATTACTTTACCTGCTGGAATAGACCAAATTTGAGATGGTGGAATAATAGAAACATTGTTACGTTGGTTCCAATCTGTTGAACGTGCTGTTAATGCAACTTTTAATGCTTTAGTTCCATTTACTACACCTTCTGTTGTTGTGAGCTCTTGTGTAAACGAACCTCCCGCTACGGTCCAAGTAGGAACTTCTTCTTCAAATGATACTAGCGGAAAATTAACCACTGCAGGTACAACTGGAGCAGGAGCTGGTTCTGTTGCCATTACAGTTGTAAATGCCATCATTGCAGTTATTGCCATTGTCATAAATTTTTTCATAAAATAATCATTCCTTTCAAATAAAATAATAATTTATTTCGCTCGAATATTATCAATTATATATGATGGGCTCGTAATACCTTTCATTACAGCAGCTTCTGGCTCAGATATGAAAAATTCAACTTTTGTAAGAGCAGATTTATCAACTCCTGTGCCGTTGTATCCATCACCCTTCCAAGATTCATTTTTAACACCTGGTGTTCCAATTCTTTCAGCATCTATTACAATTTCTTTATTAGATTTTGGTGGAACTGAGAAATATGCCATACGAGCATTACCTGATGCATCTTTAAGATTAACTCTAATTTGAACTAAATAATCATTCTCATTAGTGACATGAGCTGTAATCATTGTAGCTGTTCCCATATCCCAAGTTTCGCCTTTTGGAATTATATTTAATGTAGTTAATTTAGTCCAGTCTGTTTGACGAGTAGTGGCAGTAACTTTTAATGCGTTAACACCATCAACTGCTCCTGTTTTAACAATTTCTTTTTTAGATGTTGGACCTGTAACTGACCACTTTGTTTCACCTGCTTCAAAAGATGTTGTTGGGAATGTTAGAATTTCTGGTGGAGTAACCACTTTAATGTTATCAATTATGTAAGAGGCACTAGTTACACCTTTCATTACTACAGCTTCATTTTCAGAAAAATAGAATTCTATACTTTTAATACAAGATGGGTCAACACCTTTTCCTGAATATCCATCACCTTGCCAAAGTTGTGTTGAAACACCAGGGGTACCAAGTTTTTCAGCATCTAACACAATATCTGTAGAAACACCTGGAGCAATTGAGAAGTATGCCATTCTTGAATTGCCTTTTGTATCCTTTATAGTTGCTCTAAGTTGAATTAACTCTGTTCCAGGATTTGTTACAGAGGCAGAAAGCGAATTACCTGCTCCAATATTCCAAACAGTTCCAGCAGGTGGAGTTGCGATAAGTTTTGTTATGTTTTTTGCATCTTGTGCGCGTGCAGTCATATTAACTTTAAGTGCTTTTACTCCTTGTGTAGCACTATTTGTAACAACTTCTTTTGTTGCATTAGGACCGGTTACTTGCCAATTTACTGCTTCTCCATCTTCAAATGAAATAGTGTTAAAAGTAGTTGGTGTTAGCGGAGCTGCTACTGGAGCCGCCGCATAAACTGTACCTAAATTGCCGAATGCAATAAAACCTGCTAAAACTAATGTTGTAAATTTTTTCATTATTTTTTCCCCCTTAAGGTTAACTTTATAAGTATTTTTCTTTCTATAATAATATGGATAAATTTTATTAAGTTGATTGAATAAGACCCTCTATTAACTTTAGATAAAGCTAATAAAGGGATAGGATTTGTATCAATTATAAGTTTTTATTTTAATGGTAATGTAACAGGAACTGCTGCAGGAGCTGGTTTAACTGTAATATTATCAATTATATAAGCTGGACTTGTAACACCTTTCATAACTTTTTCAACTTCTGGTTCTGCTACATAGAAGCTCATTGCTTTAATACAAGTTGGGTCAAATCCTTTTTGAGCATATCCATCACCTGTCCAAGATGCACTTACTACGCCTGGCTCACCCATTCTTACTGAATCAACCGTAAGTTCTTTAGTTTGACCTGCTGGGACTAGGAAGAACATCATTCTTGTATTTCCTTTGTTATCTGTTATGTTCCATCTAATTTGAAGATCATTTACAGTATCTGGATTTGTTACAGTTGCAACTATTACATTTCCAACACCCGCATTCCAAATTTGACCAGCGGGCATAATATTAAGTTTAGTTAGGTTGTTCCAATCTGTTGTTTGACGAGCTGTTGCAGTTACTTTAAGAGCTTGAGTTCCAGCAACAACACCTGCATTTGTTACAACTTCATGTGCTGATAATGGACCTGTTACATTCCAACCAGTTTCAGCCGCTTCAAAAGATACTACTGGGAATGGCATTGTTACTGCTGGAGCTGGAGCTGTTGCCATAACTGTTGTAAAACTTCCTAAAGAGATAATTGTTGCGATTGCTAAACTTGTAAATTTTTTCATTATAAATTCCCCCTATTTTTTAATTGAGAAATTCAATTTCAGATTATTTTACAGGTGAATGAGTTATTTCAATATTATCAATAATATACGACGACGAGAAACACCTGTTATAACTGATTTTGAAATTTCTGGAATATAAATTCTATTGTTTGAATTATGTTAAAATTACTAAAAATAATAATTTTTATCATTATAAAATTAAGTATTTTTACTAATTATTTAATTATAGGCTCCTTTCATAATTAAATTGAAAATGTTCTTTATAATATACTTATGTAGACAATAAAAATACTAAAAAATTCTGATTAAACAAAGTATATTTGTTTAGAATAGTGATTGGATATTAATACCATGAGTTAATTATATAATTATTACCATTATTTGTCAATAGACAAATGTTACAAATAAGTAACGTTTTTAATGTATCTTTGTTACAAAAATTAAAACAAAATAAGAACGGCTAATATAACCGTCCTTATTTTTATATATTTGACGCATTGTCAAATTCTTCTAATTGGTCTATTTCTTCTAATTGGTCTATTTCGTCTAGTTCTAAATTATTTTTAAAAGTATAATAAGTTCTAACTGCTTCATCTATTTCTTGTAAGATAGTTAGATTTTGTTGTAAATAAATTTTTGCATTTTCTCTACCCTGACCAATTTTTGCATCCTTATATGAATACCAAGAGCCACTTTTATTTACAATATCAATATTAACTGCGGTGTCTAATATATCGCCGATTGTGGAAATTCCTTCGCCATAAATAATATCAAATTCTGCTTGTTTAAATGGAGGAGCAATTTTATTTTTCACAACTTTTACACGAGTTTTACTTCCTATTATATCAGTCGCATTTTTAATGGTCTCTGCTTTTCTAATATCAAGTCTAATAGAAGAATAAAACTTTAATGCTCGTCCTCCTGGAGTTGTTTCAGGGCTACCAAACATTATACCCACTTTTTCTCTTAATTGGTTAATAAATATTATTGTACAATTTGATTTATTAACTGCTCCTGTAAGCTTTCTAAGAGCTTGTGACATAAGTCTTGCTTGTAAGCCAACATGAGCATCTCCCATATTTCCATCAATTTCTGCACGAGGAACAAGAGCAGCTACAGAGTCAATAACTATTATATTAATTGCTTGTGAGCGTGCCATTGTTTCGGCTATTTCAAGTGCTTGTTCGCCATTATCTGGCTGTGAAATATAAAGCTCCTCTATATTTACTCCAAGTTTTTGTGCATAAGTTGGGTCTAGGGCATGCTCAGCATCAATAAATGCTGCTATACCACCACTTTTTTGTACTTCTGCAATCATATGCAGAGTTAAAGTTGTTTTTCCAGAAGATTCTGGTCCAAAAACTTCTACAATTCGCCCTACTGGTATCCCACCTGCTCCTAGTGCAATATCTAAACTTATTGCACCTGTAGAAAATGTTTTGACTTTAGTAGTTACTGCATCTCCAAGTTTCATTATGGAGCCTTTTCCAAATTTTTTTTCAATTTTTGCTACAGCTTCTTCAACTGCTCTTAGTGCATCTGGATTCATTTTTTCTCCTTAAAAAATTATTTTTTAAAATTGTAACTCTACAGGAGAATAAACTACATCTTACATATTTTGTAAATGTTTTGCTAAATATTGCAAAGCATACGCAGTAGTAAGACTCCTTATTTCTCCTCTTGTACCATATAAATTTACTTTATAACAATATAAATTTTCTTTTATTGCAATACCTATATATATAAGACCCACAGGTTTTTCTTGTGTTCCACCTGTTGGACCTGCAATTCCTGTTGTTGAAAGAGCAACATCCGAGCTAGTTAATTTTTGTACGCTTAACGCCATTTCACGAGCTACTTCTTCACTTACTGCACCATATTTTTCAATAGTATCTTTATTTACCCCTAATGTTTTAATTTTTGCTTCATTAGAATAGGTTACAAATCCTTCATTAAAAATATTAGACGCTCCACTTATGTTTACTATCCTTGAAGCTAATAGCCCACCAGTGCAAGATTCAGCAGTACTGATTGTAAAAGATTTTTCTAATAGTATGTCATAAACTAATTCTTCTGCTACCTTTTTAGTATCGCCAATAACAAATTTTTTTAATCTTTCTTGAACTTGTTTTTTATAATAATTGATATTTTCTCGGATTATAATTTCATCTTGACCATATCCTTTAAGACGAATACTTACAAATCCTTCTCCTAAATATGGAGCAACCTCAACATTTTTTTCTTTAAACACACCAAGAAGGTCATCTATTTCGTCAGCAATGAAACTTTCTCCTATTCCAAGAAGTCTAACTTCTTCTGTTAAACATATAGTATCAAGATTTTTAATTACAAAATTATTTATATAATATTCAAACATAGGTCGTAGCTCTCGTGGAGGACCTGGAAAAAGTGACACAGTTATACCATCTTTTTCAAATACACAGCCTGGAGCAGTCCCATTTTTGTTTGGAATAAGGCTTGAAGTTGTAGGTAACAAAGCTTGTTTATAGTTTGTATCGAGCATTGGCTTTTGTAATCTTTTGAAAAAGTCTTTAATTTCATCATAAGCTTCTTCATTTAAAATGAGCTCAAGTCCAAAATATTCACTTACAACTTCTTTTGTTAAATCATCCTTTGTTGGTCCTAATCCACCACATAATATAATTGTATCAACTCTTGCTCTTGCAACATCTAATGCATTGTAAATATCTTCTTTTTTATCTCTTATTGCAGTGTGATAACATACTTCAACACCATATTTTTCTAGCTCACTAGACATATAACTTGCATTTGTGTTTATGGTATGTCCATATACAACTTCATTTCCTACGGCAATTAATTCAATTTTCATGTCATATAAACCTTCTTTCTAATTAATTATTATTTGTTTATCTTCTTTTCTACTTAGAACATTTTATTTATTTAATTTGTATTTGTCAAACATTATCTCAAAAAGACTATAATTTTGGTAAAACTATTGTGAATTTTGCTCCTGAGCTATTTGTTGCATAAATTTGTCCATCCAAAACTTCAACTGCTGTTTTTGCAATGGCAAGACCAAGTCCAAAATTACCATTTGCTCCTTTAACAAAGCGCTCAAATATATCTATATTTTCTATAAATCCAGCTCCATCATCTTTGATAATAATAATAGCTTGTTCCATTTTTGTTTGTAGGCTTACTGCTATAGTCTTTTTTGCATATCTAAGAGCATTAGACAAGATATTTCCGATTATTCCATTTAAAAGTTCACTATTTCCAACAATCAAAATATCATCTTCTATATTTAAGACTAGTTCAATATTTTTTTGATTTGCCATTATTTCATAATCATTAATAGTTTCTTCTAAAAACATACTTAAATTTAATGTTTCTAACTTTTCATTTTCTTTAAAATTTTCTGCTCGTGCTAAAGTTAATAAACTATTAACAAGATTGGTGAGCTTTGTAGTTTGTTTTGAAATAAGTTTTGCAGTTGATTTTGTATCTTTAAAAACACCCATTTCTAAACCATCAGAATAACCTTGTATGCTCATTAAAGGAGTGCGTATTTGATGAGAAGCATTTTGTAAAAAAAGTTTTTGAGATTTCTGAAAATCATATATACGCTTATTTAAAAAATTGATTTCTGTTGTAAGTTTAGAAAGTTCAATAGAATCTGTTTTTGTATTTATCTCTAAGACTTCTGTGGCGCTCATATTCTCTACTGTTGCTATAATTGTTTCTATTGGTGATACAATTGATTCTGTAATTTTTTGAATAATCAAAAGAGTAATAAAAATAACAATACATGAAACTAATATTAAAAATGTATTTACCATAAAAACAAAATCATCTAATATTAAACCTTTAGTTATATAAATTATTTTTTCATTTTTTAAATTGCCATCGTATTTTACTTCCATAGCATAATACTTTTCTCTGTCTATTTCAAAAATTGCCATTTGATTTAAATCTAAATCTTTAAGAACATCATATGCTTTATTTGCAATTTCTTCTGTTACAAAATTATTTAAATTACCAGAAAATTTTATAAATTCACCAGCTCCATCATAAATAATTAATTCTATTTTTGTCATAGAAGGACCTGTTTTTAAAAGTCGCATAAAATCTGGCATAGAAACAGTTGTTGATTTTAAATTTTCAGCAACTCTTCTTACAGTTGCTGTTAAATCTTTTTCAGCCTGAAAATTCTTATATTGACTAACAATTAAGTTAAAAAGAAAAAATATTGTAATTGGAACTAGGAGAACCGTTAAAATATATGGTTTCATAATTTTTTCTCTAAGAGATTTCATTTAAATCCTCCAATTTTAATTTAAAACCAAATCCCCAGACAGATAAAATTTTTACATTTGTTTTTTGAAGTTTTTTTCTAAGTCGTTTTAATACATCATCACAGACTTTTGTATCGGTATTAAAAGAAGTGTTCCAAATATTTTCTAAAAGCTCTTCACGCGATACTGCTCGAGATTGATGTTCAAACATATAACGTAACAATGAAAATTCTGTTGGAGTAACATCTAATGTTTGACCATTAAAGGTACATTCTTTAAAGGAAGTATTTAGTTTTATGTTACCATAAGATAATTCTTCTGAATTTGTAGTAATTTTAAAATTCATTCGTCTAAAAATGGCTCCAACTCTAACAACAAGCTCCATAGGAGCAAAAGGCTTAATTAAGTAATCATCAGCTCCCATAGTAATACCATTGATTCTATCAAGTTCACTGTCTTTTGCAGATACTATTATTATAGGTACATCCGATTTTTTTCTAATCATATTACAAATACTTACTCCATCAGTACCAGGCATCATTACATCTAAAATTACCATGTCAGATGGACTTTCTAAAAATGCCTTGAGCAATGCATCTCCTGTTTCAAAAGCTCGTACAGTATATCCACTATTTTGCAAAAATGAGCATATAATATCTCTAATATCTTCACTATCATCTGCCATATAAATTGTCATATTTTTCACCTTTCTAAGTGTTTTCGGTTTATTGTTTACAACATAAATTATAATGGATTTGTAATTATTTGTACATACATTTTGATACAGGATAAAATTTTATAATCTTGGAAATAATTAATATAACTTGTATTAAAAGAGGAGAATAATTATGAAAACACAAGATGAAAAATTTAATTTGCTCAAATCTAATTCTACTAAAATATATCCACAAAAAAATGATAGTTTTTTTAAGAAAATATATCAAGATAAAAAGGAATTAATCAGTTTATGTAAGGGATTAAAGGGTATAAAAAATATAAACGAAGAAGATTTACAAGTTACTACACTAAAAGAAAATAATGCTATTTATGTGCAAATACGTAATGATTTGTCCTTCATAATAGGCTCAAATATATATTTTTATGAACAACAAAGTTATTTAAATCCTAATATGCCAGTAAGACATGGCAGTTATTATTTTAACACTTTATCAGAGATATTTGGGAATGCTGTTTTTCATTCAAAAACAATGAAAAAAATTCCTAGACCGATACTAATAACTTTCACAAATGGTAATCCAAAAGGTGTAGCCAGAGAAATAACAAAGTTATCTGATATGTTTTTAGAAACTAGTCAAAAAGAAACGTCATATGGGCAAATTAAAATAAATGGTAGAAAGCAAAATTATATTGAAGTTTATGTTGAAGCAATTTATTTAAATCATCCCGATAATGCAGAGCTATTAAATAAAATTCCATCATTAAAAGGATTTGCATTTTTTACCCAAGCAGTGAAAACTTATCAAGAGCAGGAATTAAGTAAAAATGAAGCAGTTGAAAAAGCTATAGATGATACGATTAAACAAGGTTTATTAGTAAATTTATTAAAAAAAGAAAGAGAAGGAGTAAAAAGTATGATAATATCACAAATAACATCAGAGGAATGGGCAACGTTTAAGCATCAAGAAGGATTTGCTGAAGGTAAATCAGAAGGACTTTTAGAAGGGATTTTAGAAGGTCGCGTAGAAGGACTTGTGGAAGGTCGAGCAAAAGGACTTGCAGAAGGTCGAGTGGAAGGTCGAGCAGAAGGACTTGAAGATGGCAAAACGCAAGTTGCAATTGCTTTATTAGATATATTAGATGATGAAACGATTGCACTAAAAACAGATTTATCAACAGAAAAGATTGCTCTGCTTAGACAAGAATATTCAAAAATATAATAAATCCTAAAAATTGAGCTCATGCAAGTTCTACTTTTAATTATTTCCCTCTTTTTCTATCAAATGCAACTTGATTTACTTCAATATATTCACTAAGTCTATTTTTTTCGAGCATTTCTAAATATTCATTCCAATCTGCATCATTGTTAGGGTCTTTAATACCTGAGACAAATTCTGCTGTTGCTTGGTCGATATATAGATTTAAGTTTGTTAAGATGTCCACTATAGCTCATTTGTTTTATTGATCAGACATTATAAAAACAATATTAATTTAAAAATCACTCCCTATTTTCTCTTGTTAAAAATCTTTGATATCCTTTAAAATTACTTTACTTAGAGTTTTTTTCTTTTGTAGATCGTTTAAATGTTTTTTTGAAATGTTTAGTAATTCCTTTTTTATTATCATCAGAAGATTTACCCAACTTAATTTGAGCATCTACATTACCTTGTTTAGCAGCTTTGGTATACCATTTCACAGCTTGTTTTGAGTTTTGAGCAATACCTGTGCCATTTTCATAACACTCACCCAATTTAAGTTGAGCAAGTACATGCCCTTGTTTAGCAGATTTAATATAAGATTTAACTGCTCTTTCAAAATCTGGAGTAAAACCTTTTCCACATCTATAACACTCGCCTAAATTGTATTGAGCATTAACATCACATTGTTTGGCAGCTTCGTTATACCATTCAAATGATGTCTTGGAATTTTGAGCAACACCCATTCCACAGCTTTTTTGAAATTTTGAACAACACCAATTCCATTTTCATAACACACACCCAAACTATGTTGTGATTTTGCAAATCCTTGCTCAGCAGCTTTAGTATACCATTCCACAGCTTTTTTAAAATCTTGAGCAACACCCATTCCGCCTTCATAACAACAACCTAAACTATGTTGTGATGCTGCAAATCCTTGCTCAGCAGCTTTAGTATACCATTCCACAGCTTTTTTAAAATCTTGAGCAACACCCATTCCATCTTCATAACAACAACCCAAATTGTGTTGTGAATCTGCAACTCCTTGCTCAGCAGCTTTGGTATACCATTCAACAGCTTTTTTTAAATCTCTAGCAACACCTTTTCCAAATAGATAACAATTCCCCAAATTATGTTGTGCTTCTGCAAGTCCTTGTTCAGCGGCTTTGGTATACCATTCAACAGCTTTTTTTAAATCTCTAGCAACACCCACTCCACCTTCATAACAACAACCCAAATTGTGTTGTGAGATTGCAAAACCTTGCTCAGCAGCTTTGGTATACCATTTTACAGCTTTTTTAAAATTCTGAGAATTATCATAAAATACACCCAAATTATGTTGTGCTTCAATATTGTTTTTGCGAGCTTCTTTTAACAACGATTTAACATTTGTATTTTTTTCCATACTGATTTCTCCTGTTCTTATCTTAATTAACTCAGCAATACCTAGTTTAGTTCTTTCAATTACAACTTTTACTGCTCTATTTATTTATAAATCTATCATAGCCAGCTTGTTGAACTGCTAAATATTCCTGTAAACCATATTTGTTAAGTTGTTCAATATATTCGCTCCAATTTTCTTCAATATCTTTTTTTCCTGTTATAAACTCTGCAGTAATTTGGTCAATATATGAATTCATATTTGTAGTTGTATCGACAATAATCCTAGATTCTTCAGTAGTAAAAGCTATTTTGGGCATTATCTCAGATGGGTCTTGAGCAACAGGCAAATAGTCATTTACCGCAGATTCATATAAAACTTTTTCAATATCTTGAGCAGGATTTTCTTTTGCAGTAAACCATAAATCATAGTCAGCTGGGCGATAGTCAGGACCCATTCTATTCCAATTTAAATCTTTCACATGGTCATATGGTAAGCGCTCGTATTTTGCAGGTTCACCAATAATATTTAATGACCCTTCTGGAGCAATGTCAATTGCATCATTTCCAATTTCGCCAAATTGCGACCATAATAATCCTTCTTCTGTATACATATAATCAAACATACGAATAACTGCTTCTGGGTGCTCACATGCATTTGTGATAGAAAGTTGAGCAGATCCATAATCAACATTTCGTGCAGCAGAGCGTACACCTTCTGGCCCTGTAAGTGGTGGCAAAGCAATATATTGGTTCCAAACGTCGTAATTTGTAGTGTGGCTAAATACGGAAACAGAACCACCACCAGTTGCTCCCATTATTGTATCCCCTGGATTGGATCCAAGTTTCATGAGCTGATCACTAGTTTGAGAAAATAATAATGGGTCAATTAATTCATCTTCATAAAGTTTATTCATATATTTCAAAAATTCTTTCCATTCATCTGTTACTTTAACAAAATATACCTTATCATTCTCATCAATATTTAAGTATCCAGAATGAGTTGTATTTGCAATAAATGCATTAGAAAAATATGGAAGTGGATTTGTATTCCAACCAGCCATTGAACCCGATAAAGGAATTTCATCATTAGGATCACCGTTTCCATTTGCATCTTTCTCTTTAAATGCTTTTAAAACTTGATAAAATTCTTCTGTAGTTGTTGGTACTTCAAGACCTAAATTATCTAACCACTGTTTATTAAGCCACATTCTTTGAGGTACTTCAGAATGAAAAGAATTTCCAATTCTAGGAATAGTATATAAATGACCATCTTCTAATGTCCAAGTATTTTTAACGACAGGATGTGCATCAAGAGCAGCTTGAATATTTGGAGCATGCTCAGCTATTAAATCTTCAAGTGGAATAAAAATTCCTTGCTGACCATATAATGCAAGCTCGGAAAGAGATGTGCTCATTTGTAATATTACATCTGTGTAATCTCCACCAGTCATCATTACATTAAACTTTTGTTTTTGGTCAGCATTAGTTGCTTCAATAAATTCCATTTTTACACCGGTTAATTCTTCTAAGTGTTTAGTGGTTGGATTGACATCCGAGCTATATGTAGTTACGCTCGTTCTGAGAGGGGCAAAAAAACTAATTGATATTTCTTCTCCTTCTTTTATAATTGGATAACCAGACTCTGTAAGAATATCTTCTTTAACAGAACTTGTGTTACCTTCATCTCCACCACAGCCTGTTAATATTGCTCCTAGTGTTAATATTGTGGCTCCTAATTTTAAAAATTTTTTTAAGTTCATAAATCATATCCTCCTTTATTTTTTCTTATCTTCTTTATGCTCATTAGATTTAGATACTAAATACCATAGTTTCCCTATATTTCCGACCAAGATTGTTCCTATGGTTATAACACCTACTTTTAATAATTTCATGAAAAATCACCTCCATATGTATAAAAAAAGAAGGGCAAAGCCCCTCTTTATCATAAACAAAGTCTTGCCTATAATTAAATATTAATAATTTCTATCATATGCAGCTTGGTTTACATCTATATAACTTTGTAACCCCTGACTATTAAGAGTATTAATATATTCATCCCAACCAGCATCAATATCTCTTGTGCCAGTGACAAACTCTGCTGTAACTTGGTCAATATACATATTCATATTGGTAGTTGTATCAACAATTACACGAGATTCTTCTGTAGTAAATGCAACTTTAGGCATAATTGTTGCAGGATCTTGAGCAACAGGCAAATAATCGTTTACAGCAGATTCATATAAAATTTTTTCAATATCTTGAGCAGGATTTTCTTTTGCAGTAAACCACAAGTCATAATCAGCTGGTCTATAATCTGGTCCCATTCTATTCCAACTTAAGTCTTTAATATTATCAAATGGTAAACGGACATATTTTGCAGGTTCACCAATAATATTTAATGATCCTTCTGGAGCTATGTCGATTGCTGCGTTTCCAATTTCGCCAAATTGTGACCAAATTAAGCCTTCTTCAGTATATAGGTAGTCGAATAAACGAACAACTGCTTCTGGATACTCACATTTATTTGTGATTGAAAGAACAGGGCTACCATAATCAGGTGAGCGTACTGCAGAGCAAACTCCTTCAGGACCTGTAAGTGGTGGTAGAGCAATATATTGGTTCCATACATCGTAATTAGTTGTATTTGTGAAAACAGAAACAGAGCCACCAGTAGTTGCTCCCATTATTACATCACCAGGATTTGAACCGAGCTTTAACAATTGGTCTTTAGTTTGAGAAAACAACAGTGGGTCAATTAATCCCTCTTCATGAAGTCTATTCATATATTTCAAAAATTCTTTCCACTCATCTGTTACTTTAGCAAAATATACTTTGCCATTTTCATCTATATTTAAATAGTTAGAAGTATTTGTGCATGGAATAAACGCATTTGCTAGATATGGTATTGGGTTTGTATTCCAACCAGATGAAACAGCTCCTGATAGAGGTATTTCGTCATTAGGATCACCATTTCCATTTGCATCTTGCTCTTTAAATGCTTTTAAAACTTTATAAAAGTCTTCTGTGGTTTTTGGTACTTCAAGACCTAAATTATCTAACCACTGTTTATTAAGCCACATTCTTTGAGAAACTTCTGAATGTGTCGAGCTTCCTATTCTAGGGATTGTGTACATATGACCATCTTCAAGCGTCCAAGTATCTTTTACTACTGGATGTGCATCAAGAGCAGCTTGAATATTTGGAGCATGTTCTCTAATTAAATCTTCAAGCGGAATAAATAATCCTTGTTGGCCATATAAAGCAAGCTCTGAATGAGAATTCCACATATCTAATACAACGTCTGTGTAATCTCCACCTGTCATCATTACATTAAATTTTTGTTTCTTGTCTGCATCAGTTGTTTCAATAAATTCCATTTTGATACCAGTCAAATCTTCAAAATGTTTTGTCGCAGGATTAGTAGAAGAATCATACGTAGTTACACTTGGTCTAAGACCAGTAAAAAAACTAATACTTACTTCTTCTCCTTCTTTTATAATTGGATAACCTGATTCTGTGTATACATCTGCTTTTGCAGCATTGCTATTACTTTCTTCAGAGTCACCACATCCTGTAAAAACAGCTCCAAGTGATAATATACAAAGTCCTAAGCTTAAAAATTTTTTATAATTCATCGAAAATCCTCCTATTTTTTATGTAATAAATTTATGATATTTCGTCATGACAAAATCATGACATGTTATATTAATTAGTGATTGTGAACTAGAAACAATGAGCTCCTAGTTCTTAACATTCAATGGGCTTCTACTTTAACCTTTAACAGAGCCCGACATAATTCCTCGAACAAAATATTTTTGTACAAATGGATAAATAATCATCATTGGCAGTGCACTAACAACGATTACAGAGTATTTAAGAATTTGTTGTTGATTTTCAAGCATTGCCATGTCATCAAGACTTAATGAACCAGCATCTCCACCAATTGACGTTTGAGCATTAAATAGAATATCTCTAAGTACTAACTGAAGTGGATATTTGCTTGGGTCTTGAATATAAAGTAACGCTGTAAAGAATTCATTCCAGTGACCAACTGCATAATGCAATGTAATAACTGCAAGAATTGGTTTTGCAAGTGGAAGTGCTATTTTTACTAGATATCCAATATCTGAGCAACCATCAAGTTTTGAAGCTTCTAAAAGTTCTTCAGGTATTGAGTGTTGGAAATAAGTTCTTGTCACAACCATTCTTGCCATTACAACTGCTCCAGGAATAACCATTACCCAAAATGTATTTATCATACCTAAGCTACGATATAGTAAGAATGTTGGAACCATACCACCACTAAACCATACAGTAAAAGCAAAAAATAAAGTAATTTTTGAGCGACCTATTAAGTCTTTACGTGATAATGGATATGCAGTAATAACAGTCATAAATATATTAATTGTTGTACCAACTACCATATACATAACTGAGTTTCTAAAACTAATTAGCAATAAATGGTGGTCAAAAACCGCCTTATATCCATCCAGTGTAGGTTCAACAGGAAGGAAAAATACTGCTCCAGATGCAACTGCCTTACCAGAACTAAATGAGCTAATTATAATAAACCATAATGGATATATAATAATTAATAATATAAATGTTGCAAGTATTAAAGTTATAATAGATGTACTAATTTGGTCTCCTATTTCAGGTGTTAAAATATTTTTCTTTTTTTGATTTATTACCTTTACAGAACCATCTGCTGTGAGGATTTCATTATTTTTTACCATATGCTCATCTCCCCGTACTTTCTAGCGATTTTGTTTACCACTACAACCAAAACAAATGCTATTACCGATTTAAATAAACCAATAGCTGTGGTATATGAAAGGTCTGGAAGAGCTGCAGCAATACCCATTTTATAGACATACGTGCTTATCATTTCTGATTTACTTTGATTTAGAGTATTTTGTAATAGTAATGCTTTTTCAAATCCAACATTTAGAACATTACCCATTCCAAGTATAAGTGATAATACAATTTGTGGAACTAAGAATGGTATGTCAATATGCCAAACTCTTTGTGCTAAAGTTGCTCCATCAACCATTGCTGCTTCGTGATATGTAGTATCAACTCCTGCAAGCACTGCACAATAAAGTATTGCACCAAATCCCATATTTTGCCAAATTCCTGACCATACATAGACAGATGAAAACGCCTCTGGTATACCCATTAAATTTGTTTCCCAATCTCCCCCGAATAATCCAACGATTGTGTCAATCATACCACCACGTGGATTTAGAGCTTCTACAATTATACCCGCCATAACAACTGTTGATATAAAGTGTGGAGCATAAGTTACAGATTGAATAAACTTTCCATATTTCTTTAATGGAATATATCTAAAAAGTAGTGCTAATATAACTGGAAATGGTAATCCCATAAATAATGCATACAAACTTATTGATAATGTATTTTTAACAAGCGTCCACATCATACCCGAATCTATAAAGCGTTGGAAATGTTTCAATCCTACCCAAGGACTGCCCCAAATTCCTTCAATAGTTAAATAATCCTTAAAAGCTATCTGAGCTCCATACATTGGAATATAGTTAAAAACTATGAAATAAATTATTGGTAGTAACAATAGAAAATATAATTGCCACATACCTGCCATTTTTTTTCGCTGCTTACGTTTTTGTTCTTTAGTTAGTTTGATTTTTTTAGCTTTCTTTGGCTTTGATACAACTGGCTTTTTTTGTGTAGCTGTTTCCAAAACAACTTCCTCCTTTACTATTTTGCTAAAACTATATTAAGTAAAAGTATGAAGTATTCTTTTAAATCTAGTACGAGAAGTCTAATGTTGTTTATCCAAGAATTAATTCATATGAATATACAAATATAGTTAAAGACATACTCAAAAATAATTGCTTTGTTATTCAAACAACATACTAATTTGAAATTTATGTAAATATTTATAGTTTGTAACATGTAAGTTGCTTGTATTCATAATTATAACATATGTATGTATCAAACACAATACTTTAAAAAATTTTTTTTTATTTAATACAAGAATGCTATTTTTAAAAATAAACATCTTTGTATTAAATTCATATTGGTGTAATAATTAGGAAAAAATGCTTATTCTATTGGTACTTTTTATCCTTTACTTTTAGGATTTGAAAAAAGAGCAGCAATATATCCAAAGCAAATTGCAGCGGCAATTCCTCCCGCAGTAGCCTTTAAGCCACCTGTCATAATACCATAAAGCCCTTCTTTGCCAACTTCTTTTATTACTCCATTTGCTAATGCATATCCAAATCCAATTATTGGAACTGTTGCTCCTGCTCCAGCAAATTCAACAATAGGTTTATACACGCCAATGGCTGTAAGAAATATTCCAATAAGCAAAAATAAAACCATAATACGCCCTGTTGTCAATTTTGTTCTATCAATTAAAATCTGACCTGCAACACAAAACAAACCACCAACCACAAATGCTTTTACATATGATAAAATATCAATCCACATAAAGTCCATTTTTATAGCTCCTTTCTTTTTAAATTATAATTATCGTACTTATAAACCCCACCGCCTCTGATGAGGCTTTCGAGCAAACACAAATCTGGAGCTTACACCTAACTTCAATAGATAAAGATAAAATTGAACATGTTTGATAATTTTAAAATATTAAATAGAAGAAATGCTCACGGCATGTGCTATTCCTAATATATTTTCTCCTTGTTGTGCTGAAGACTGACTCATTAAAGCTCCTGTTGGAACAAGAAGAATTTTCTTTAAATTTTTTGCTTTTAATTCTTTATACCAATAGCTGCTAAAAAGAGAAGCACTACAACCACACCCACTAGCTCCTGAATGTGTACCTTGAGTTTCAGAATCAAACATCATAGCTCCACAATCATGCATATTAGGTGTTAAATCAATTTCTGAATGTTGAGCAAGCTCAAGTGCAAGAGATAGTCCGCAATGACCAAGGTCTCCAGTAATTATTGCATCATAGTCACTTGGTTTTTGATTTGTATCTCTTAAATGAGCAATAATGGTGTCAACTGCTGCAGGAGCCATAGCAGCTCCCATATTTGAAGCATCTTTTATATTAAAATCAACAATTTTTCCAGTTGTTATACTTTCTATTTTAGGTCCAGTGCCAGTAGGTTCAATTAAAACATATCCTGAACCAGTAACAGTCCATTGTTGTGTCATCGTCCTTTGACCGCCATATTCTAATGGAAACCTAAATTGTCTTTCTGCAGTGGCGTAATGACTTGTTGATCCAGCAATTACACAATTTGCAAGACCTGTTCCAACTAAAATTGCTCCGAGCCCCATTGCTTCTCCCATAGTTGAGCATGCAGCATATAATCCAAAAAATGGTCTATTAAAATCTTTTACACCAAGATGTGTAGCATTTATTTGGTTTTGTAAATCTCCGCCTAAAATATAATCAATTTCTTTAGCCTTTTTATCTGCGGCAGTAAGTAAACTTGTTATTGTATGCTTAATCATTTGAGCTTCGCCTTTTTCCCAGCTCTTTTGACCCATAAGCTCATCTTCATAGATATGGTGAAAATGCTCTTTCATTGGGCCTTTTCCTTCCTTTGGACCTACTGATGAATAAGTATGAGTAATAATTGGCGATTTATCAAATTTTATAGTTTGTTTTCCAATATGTCCCATAAACGACCCTCCTATATAAACTTAGCTATAAAATATAGTATATTATACCCACGATAATACTTCCTATTGTTCCAAATACAATTACAGGTCCAGATATTGTAAACATTTTACTACCCATACCATAAATAAAACCTTCCTTTTTATATTCCATAGCCGCACTGACCATAGAATTTGCAAAACCTGTAATGGGAACAATGCTGCCAGCTCCGGCATAATTACCAATTTTATCATACAAATTTAATGCAGTAAGAACGGATGCAATTAATATCATAGAAATAGTGGTTGCACTTGTAGACTGAGTAGTGTTTAATCCATGATATAGATAGAAATGATTAAACCATTCTCCTATGGCACAAAATGTACCACCTACCCAAAATGCTCTGAAAGAATTTCTAACAACATGATTTCTAGGTGAATGAGCTTTGACCATATCTTGATAATGATTTTTTAACATATCGACATCTTTCATAATAATAAGCTCCTTTCTTATTCAATATAAATAAATCCTGGATATAACCAAAAATATAATGCTCCAACTAATTTTCCTATTGCAAAGGCGAGAATAAAAATTCTCATACTTCTTCTAATATAAAATCTTCTTCCAAACACTGGAAAAACATTCATAACTTCTACAATGGCGGCTGTTAAACACCCCATAAATATGCCAATTAATAATCCATATATAGCAACTACTATATCTCCAAATAAACCATCTAAACCTATACAGGGGTTAAATAAAACAATCACACTACCAAAAATTGTTCCGAGCATTGCAGCGTTTGCAGCAGCAAAAAAATGTTTTGATATTTTATTTTTCGTTAATAATCGTGGTACAATTCCAATATTAGTTATAAATGCAACCATTGCAGGAGCAATCATCATTCCAGCACTTAATCCCCAAATAATAGAAACTATATATCCCAATAATTATTCTTCCTTTCGTTTTATATTATTTAAAGAATCAATAATAGTTGTATTTACTTCAGCTCGATATTTGTTTATCTCAATTTCTATGGGTGTTGGATCAGATGTAATTTTTTGTGTACCAACATGATTAAAAAATACAATAATACCAATTGGCATTCCAATAGCATAAGGAATGGTTATCCATAGAGGATTGCTCCCAGCTTCTCCTGTAAATACTTTACTAATAAGGTCTAAAGTTTTTGCAAATGCTGTATCTACTTGATATGCTATTATAGCAACACTAGAACCTGCAAATACAATAAAACATACTAAGATAACTTTAAAAAATTCAAATAATTTGCTATGTTTAAGAGGAGTTGGAGAATACTCAACAAGGGTGTCAACTTCTCCAAGTGGTACAATAACTACATTTGGACATTCTCTTTGGATTACTTTTATAATATCTATTATAGTGATTAAATATTTTGCTTTTTTCTGTTCTTTAATTTCTAAAACAATTAATTCATTTATTTTATTTTTTAGCTCTATTGTTGTAGCTGTTATTTTTGACACATCTTTAATTTGTACCTTAGAAGTAGTTATTATTTCAGATTTTTGAAAAACTTTAAGATAAATTGTATCCACCAAAAAAGCTTCCTCCTTATTATGCTATTTAATTCTAGTATTTCTAAAAGTTATTCAATATATGCATTAAGAATATATGTATATCTCATTTAATTTATAGAGCAGAAAAAAATAGCTTATTGCTCCAAATTAGCAATAAGCCTATATATTATTTAAATGATTAAAGTAATTTCTACCTCATAAATATTATCTTCTTCTTTTATTTCAAATTTTCCTTGATGCAAACTAAGCAAATTTTTGCAAATATTATTTCCTAAGTTTGTACTTACTTTAATATTATTTTCATTAATATGATTTGATATTTTGACTTTCACACTGTTATTTTCTGTAAATACTTTAAAAACTATAGGAAATTTATTACTTCCATATTTAAGAATATTTGAAATTGTATTATCAAATACTCTACTAATTTCTTGTACATCTATTTTAATTTCCAAAAACTCATTAATAGATATGTTAGTTTCAGTTTCAAAATCACTATTATTTAGAGCTATAGTACTTTCAAAAACAAATTGCTCTAATACTGTTCGTGCATTTACTTTGACTTTATTCAGTTGCTTTTGGTTAGAATATAGCAGAGCATACTCAAATAACATATTTGTTCGTTCTTTTAGTTGTTCAGCTTTTAAAAGAGCAGTATCAAGATATTTATTTTTTTGCTCTAATGATAGATTTTTATTCTCTTTTAAAATAGTTAAGTAGCCAATTATAGGAGTTAATGGGCTTCGTATATCATGAGAAATATTTGTTATAAGTAGTTTATTTGCTTCTTGAGCTCTTTGTTCCCCGTCTATTCGCTCTTTCATAGCAGTGCTCATATTGTTTATAGTTATAGCTAAACTTGTCAGTTCATCATTTCCTATTTGGTGAATTGTAGTATCTAAATCTCCACTTTCTAAAATTTTAATTCCACTTTCAATTTCCTTTATATAATCTACCTTATTTTTTATTGCTCTTAAAAAAACATATATAAATATAATAATTGAAAGAACAATGTTCATTAAGCTAAGAAATATTATTATCCAAGAATATCCGCCATCATTTGAGATAAATGTTATTACAACTTTATCATTAAACGGAATAGAAAATGTCATTACTTCATCAAAGTCAAATTCCAATTCATCATTTGACATAAAATTTATTTCAGTATCTGAGTTTGATGCATAAATAATTTTATTATCTTGTATAAGAACTAAATTAATATTATGGTATCTTTTTATCCAAGTATCAATTAGTATTATATCATCTGACTTTACTTTTTCTTGCTCTATAAATTCTTCAAATTCCTGCTTTACTGTTTTGATATAATTAATAGATTGCTCGGAATTATGCTGATTAATAATATTAGATATTATAATTGAAAATCCAAAGAGCAGATTGGAAATAACGAATGTTATTATTAACGATTTTATAAGATATTGTAATATTTCTACACCTAGTTTTGATTTAAATATATATCTATTCAATTTTATATCCCATCCCCCATATAGTTTTTATATATTCTGGTGTTTGTGGATTATCCTCAATTTTTTCTCTTAGTTTTCTAATATGAACCATTATAGTATTATTTGAAACGCTAAAATATGGCTCATTCCATACACTTTCATATATATTTTTAGCTGAAAAAACCTTGTTTTTATTAGACGCTATTAATACTAAAATATCAAATTCTCTTGGAGTAATATTAATTACTTTATCATTTATTGTTACACTTTTAGCCTCTAAATTTATCGTAAGAGCTCGAATAGTAATTATATTATTTGAATTTAGTTTTTGATTATTTTGATATACTAAATGTCTTCTAAGCAGAGCTTTTACTCTTGCCATTAGTTCTGATGGTGAAAATGGTTTAACTAAATAATCATCTCCACCTGCAGAAAATCCTATTATTTTATCTGCTTCTTGACCTTTAGCTGTTAAAAATAAAATTGGCATAAAATTATTTTCTCGTATTTTTATACAGGTTTGAATACCATTTAATTTTGGCATCATAATATCTAATATAATTAAACAGACACTATTGTCTAACTTTTTTAAAGCTTCTTCTCCATTTTCAGCTTCAATTACGTTATATCCTTCGGCTTGTAAGAGTATTACCAATAGCTCTCTAATATCTTCATCATCATCTACTACTAAAATCTTATCCATTTTTTACCTCACTCTACTTTAATATTATAACCCATTGTTTGATTATGTTTGAAATTTTTTAAAAATTGATTGTCTACAACATCATTTCCCTCTATATTAAAAGTTATCTCATTAAATGGCAACGGAATTATGTATTTATCCCATCTTTTTGTTAAACTAATTTTTCTTTTAACATTGGTTCTTATAATGCTCATCTGCTTATTTGATTTATTTGAGAGCATAAAGCCCAGCTTTTTGGGTACTTGATATGGTCCTAATGGTCCGTCTAATGCAATCACCAGCATTCTATTTTGAATTTGAGCTATGTCATTAATTTCTTTCAATGTTTTTTTTAGTCTTAATCCATCGCCTGCTCTTAATGGTGTTATTCCATATTTTTTTAAAATACCAGATATATAATCACCTCGTTTGTCTTCTGTTACAATTATATCAATATCAACATTTTTATGAGCAAAATATTTGCACATTAAATAATCACAACAGCTTTCTCCGTGCCAAATGCCCATAATACAATTATTATACTCGATCTTTTTACCTTGCTCAATAAAATTGATTTTACTACTTTTATACACGAAATTTAAATATAAAATAAATAACTTGGTCATATTGTTCTCCTTTTCCATATATTAACTGCTTTCACCCTATTTTCTGCTTTATTGTGAATATTTTGTATTGCTTTAAAATAAATAGTTTCTGCCTGTAATGCAATTTCATTTGTAGTATAATCTTTAGCTGTTTCTAATGCTCCATTGCTAAGAGCATTACATAATTTATCATTTTTTATAATATCTATAATTTTATTAGTCCATTTATATTCATCTTCGATAGTCATATAACCATTTTTATTATTTTCTACTATATCTATCACTCCACTAGCTTCAATAGCTACAACTGGTAATTTACTTGCCATAGCTTCTAACAAAACAATTCCTTGAGTTTCTGATTTGGATGCAAATACAAATAAATCACAAGCACTATAATAATTTTTTAATTGTTGATTGGGCACATTTCCTACCCAAACAATTTGCTGATTGATATTGAGCTCATTAGCTAAATTTATTAAGTTTTCTTTTTCGGGTCCATCTCCAATAATTAATATTTTAAAATCTCCACCAATTCTTTCTTTTAAAATTTTTGTTGCTCTTAAAATAAAATCAATATTTTTTTCCTTTGACAATCGACATACAGTACAAATCAAATATTTAGTCTGATATTGAACTTTAATTTTTTCTACTTCTTTTATATCTGCTTCAAAAAATTCATCTGATACCCCTGTGGGAATTATATCAATTGGAGTGCTTACTTTTAAATCTTCTAAAACATTTTTCATTAAATTTGTCGGAGCTATTACTCTGTCGCACATGTTAATAAAATGTCTCATACTAACTGGAACTAATTTATTTTTTATCACATTTCGTAGTTGAGAATTTTTTAAAAATGTTAAATTATGAATGTAATGCTCATATCTAGTGTGATACGTATAAACGACTGGAATATTATATTTTTTTCCTAAATATAATGAAGTCCAACCTATAAAATTTGGATGATGCACATGAATAACATCAGCGTTTAGCTGTTTAAATTTATGCTCTATATTTAAATCAAATATATTAGGAATAACCATCTTATTATTCAATGTTTTTTTAAAGGAGCAGTATCTTATTACATTTTGTTCTTCTATTTGATTTTGATAAGTTGGAGCAAATATATTAACATTATGTCCATTATTTTTTAGTCCATTTGATAAACGCTCGATAGATATAGGAACGCCTCCTATAAAAGGCTTATAATTATTTGTCATCATTGATATTTTCATATTTAATCCCCCATTTAACCTAATATAGATAAAGCTTTATCACCCAAATAATATCCTGCTGCCATAAATCCACAATTCCAAATTAAAATTCCTAAAGTCGAAAATACTGTATATTTAAAAAAATTGATTTTCATTGCTCCTGCAGGAAAAGGGATAATTGTTCTAAATATTGGTAATAATTTACTTATAAAGATAATCCAATTACTATTGTGTTCTAATTTAACAAAACTTTTTTCTATTGCATTTTTTTGCTTGGGAAATCGTTTCATATATTTTTGTAATAAAGGAAAACCTCCTATTCTACCTATAAAATATAAAATCCAACTTCCTATAAGACCCGCCAAAATGGTAATTAATAATCCTTGTATAAAGTTCAATCCATTATTATAAATCCAAATTCCTCCAAGTGGCATAATAATCCCTGATGGAAACCCTGGTAAGTTCATATATTCGAGCAG